>JAXMLA010000316.1:0-1502 GCA_034370465.1 Desulfuromonadales bacterium | reverse complement strand
GCCACTCGGTCTTTTCCTGCATCTGACCGTCGCGGCCCTTAAACTTTTCTGAGGTCGCAAGGGTAAAGGTGGCAACTGCATCGCCGGAAGGAGTGTAACGCAATTCCGGATCTTTGCCGAGATTGCCGACGAGAATAACTTTGTTGACCGCCATAAAAAGTGCCTCCGCAGGGGGGTGTGTGTTGTCCTAACGAGTTTTTGGATGATACATGTTATTTAAATGGACATAAAGTCAAATTTGAATCGCGGGGGAAAAATGAAATAGCTCAGCCGGAAAAATAGTTTTTTTGTTGGTTGACTATGTGATCATATGCGCATACAGTTCTTGCATGAATCCACTCGACGCACGTCGCGATATTATCAGTGCCATCGGGCAAGAGACACGTATCGCCATTCTCGAATTTCTCCGGGATGGCGAACGGTGTGTCTGCGAAATCTTTCCCGCCATCGGTCACGAGCAAAGCAATGTTTCCCGCCACCTCAACCTGATGCTGGCTGCCGGCATTCTTTCACGCCGCAAAGAGGGGCTGAAGATCTATTATGGAGTGCGTTACCCGGAAGTTCTAGAACTTCTCGATCTGGCGGGGGTCATTGCCCGCAACAACGGGAGGTAAGATGTTCTCCCCCTTCTTTGCGCTTGCCGACTATATCGTTTACGAACTCTTGCGCCTCGATCCCAAGGCCCTTGCCGCCACCGCCCTGCACTTCTTCATCTACGACACTCTGAAAATCTTCACCCTGCTGGCGACGATCATCTTTGTGGTTGCCATCATCCGCTCCTGGTTTCCGCCGGAGAGGACCAAGCGCATCCTCGCCCATAAACGTGAATATGTCGGTAATATCCTCGCCGCCCTCCTTGGCGTCGTCACCCCCTTTTGTTCCTGCTCAGCCGTCCCCCTCTTTATCGGCTTTGTCGAATCAGGCGTCCCTTTGGGCGTCACCTTCTCCTTCCTCATCTCATCGCCGATGGTCAACGAAATCGCCTTAATCATGCTCTG
Organism: Desulfuromonadales bacterium; assembly: GCA_034370465.1. Classification (GTDB taxonomy): domain Bacteria; phylum Desulfobacterota; class Desulfuromonadia; order Desulfuromonadales; family UBA2197; genus UBA2197. The sequence goes on along the minus strand of JAXMLA010000316.1, from coordinate 504 downwards.
GGGGATGTTCGGCTGGAAGATCGCCCTGATCTATATCGGCACCGGACTGCTGATAGCGATTCTCAGCGGCATGGTCATCGGCAAACTCAAGATGGAGAAGTACGTGCAGGATTACGTCTGGGAGATGCAGGTCGGGAAACAGGAGATAAAGGAACAGAACTGGCCGCAGCGTCTGCTTTATGCCCGCGGCTACACCTTCGATTTGCTGAAGAAGATCTGGCCCTATGTCGTCATCGGCGTCGGCCTCGGCGCCTTTATTCACGGCTTTGTGCCGCAGGATTTTCTCGCCCGCTGGGCCGGGCGCGATAACCCGCTTGCCGTTCCGCTCGCCGTCATCCTCGGGGTCCCCCTCTACAGCAATGCTGCTGGCGTCATTCCGATCGTTCAAGCTTTGACTGCTAAGGGGATGGCGATCGGCACCGTCCTCGCCTTCATGATGGCGGTTACCGCCCTCTCTCTGCCCGAGGCGATCATCCTCAAGAATGTCCTTAAAACCCGGCTATT
>JAXMLA010000315.1:0-9068 GCA_034370465.1 Desulfuromonadales bacterium | reverse complement strand
ATGATCGCCGCCGGGGCTGCTCCCTGACCGATCATCGCCACGGCGATAAACTGGGCACTGCCGGCAAAGACGCAGAGCGACATCAAGCCGATATCGAGAGGAGAAAATCCCGTCTGACGAGCGAGGACGCCGAGGGCGAGGCCGATGGGGATGTAACCCAGACAGATTGGCCAGGCAGCAACAGTTCCTGCTCCGAGGATGGGGAGTGTGCCTGGCCGGGTCATGGCACTGTCCGGCGACTATCAGCAAAGTGCCCCGAAATAACACCACCGATGATCAAAATCGAGCCCCAGACGATCTGTCCGGTGAGCGGTTCATTCAGCAGGAGAACACCACTGCTGACACCGATCAGCGGCAGGACATAAAGAAAGTTGTTGGTCATCGTCACCCCGAGATGGCTGATGGCAAGATTCCAGAAGTGATAGCCGAGGACTGAGCAGAAGACCGTCAGAAAGGCGACCCCGAGCCAGGCGTTCATCGACGGCATGGGGTAGGGGGTAAGAACCCACTCAAGGAGGGCGCCGGGAAAGAGGGTGACGGCGCCGGTGACCATGATCAGCATGGTGATCAACAAGTGCGGATAGCGATGGAGTAAACGGTCGGCGTAAGCGCTGTAGGCGACCCAGCTGGCGACGGCACCGAAGATGAGGAGATCGCCGGTCGCTGAAGCGGTGCTGCCGGCACCGTCGTTGCTGACCAGAAGAAAGACGCCGCCGAGAGCTGTCAGCGAGGCGGCAATCAGCATCGGCTTGATCGGCAGGCGCTGCTGGATAATGCCGTAGAGTTCGGTGCACAAAGGGATGGTGGCGATAATCAGCGCACCGTGCGAAGCGCTGGTGTAAAGGAGGCCGAAGTTCTCAAAGGCAAAGTAGGTGGTGACGCCGAAGAAACCGAGAAGAAAGAGGGGGAGACGATCTTCTTTGGCGACCTTGCGCCACGTTTTTGCCTTGCTCGCCCACGGCCAGACGATCAGGGATGCCAGGAAGAAACGGAGAAAAGCCAGGGTCAACGGCGGGATTTCGTTCATGGTTGTCTTGATCACGACAAAAGAGATCCCCCACGACAGAATCGGCACACTGACACAAAAAACGCCGAAAGCAGTACGGCGGGGAGTTAAAGGCAAAGTTATCATGGATCTTTCCTGCGAAAATAAACGGGGCACTGTCTTAGGCAGCGCCCCGTTCGGGTCAGGTGTGCCGGATCAATTTAAAGGATCTGGTTGAGAAAGAGTTTGGTGCGTTCTTCCCTGGGAGTGGTAAAGAAGCTCTCCGGCGTCCCCTCTTCGACGATGCGGCCTTGATCCATAAAGAGGATCCGGTCGGCGACTTCCCGGGCAAAGCCCATTTCGTGGGTGACGACGACCATGGTCATCCCTTCGCGGGCGAGCTGCTTCATGACATCGAGGACTTCGCCGACCATCTCCGGGTCGAGGGCGCTGGTCGGTTCGTCAAAGAGGATGACTTTGGGATCCATGGCCAGGGCGCGGGCAATCGCCACCCGCTGCTGCTGTCCGCCGGAAAGGCGGGACGGATATTCAGCCTCTTTCTCGGCAATCCCGACTTTGGCGAGGAGGGCGCGCCCTTTGCTCTCGGCCTCGGCCGGCGAACGCTTGCGGACAATGGTCTGCGCCAAGGTGATATTTTCGAGGACAGTTTTGTGCGGAAAGAGGTTGAACTGCTGGAAGACCATGCCGACCTCGCGGCGCACCTGATTGATATCTGTTCTGCGATCGGCGAAATCGACCCCGTCGATAATGATATTCCCGGCATCGAACTCTTCCAGCCCGTTCAGGCAACGGAGAAAGGTCGACTTTCCCGAACCCGAGGGACCGATGACGACGACGACTTCGCCGCGGGCGATTTCGGTGCTGACATCGTCGACCGCACGAACGGTCTGACCCCGGCCGTTAAATATTTTCAGGAGATGCGAAGTTTTAATCACTGACCGACAGCCTCCTCTCGACCCAGAAGATGAATTGTGACAAGACTGAGGTGACGGCCAGATAAAGGGCTGCCACGACAAACCAGACTTCAAAGGTGGCAAAGGATGAAGTGATAACCTCGCGCCCGGCTTTACTCAGGTCAGTAATGGCGATGACCGAAACCAGGGAGGAATCTTTGATCAGACTGATAAATTGTCCGGCCAGCGGCGGCAGCGTCCGTTTGAAGGCTTGCGGCAGGACGATGTAGACCATCGTCTGAAAGGAATTCATTCCCAGCGACCGCGCTGCTTCGCTCTGCCCTTTCGGGATCGACTGGATGCCGGCGCGGATGATCTCGGCGACATAAGCGCCGGAGAAGATAGCCAGGGCGCAGACACCGGCGACGAGGCGGTCGAGGTTGAGGACGGTGCCGACAAAGAAGTAGAAGATAAAGATTTGCACCAGCAGGGGGGTGCCGCGGATGATCTCGATGTAAATGATCGAAAGGCCGCGCAGGGTCGGATTTTTACTGACGCGGCACAGGCCGGTGACCAGGCCGAGAATCATGCCGAGGATGCCGGACAGGAAAGAGATCCAGATCGTCGTCCACAGTCCCTTGACCAGCGGGCCGATATGCCAGCCGGGATTGCTGCCGAGGATGTCCCCTTCAAAGAGCTCTTCGCCGGTACTGACCTTGACGCCAGCCGTTTCGACCTCTATCGAGAATAACTCGCCGTCCTCCGCTTTGACAGTAACGGTACTCAGTTCCCCTTGCTGCGTGATCGCAGTCACCTGACCATCAAAGGGGGCTTTCTCCAACTCTTCAGAATGATAAAAGAAATAGCCAGGGACGCGTTCCCAGTGCCAGGTGTAGTCGACCCGTTTGGTCGCGACCACCATGCTGACAACGATACAGATGAGGATACCGGCGAGGAGGAGCTGCCATTTCCAGTTGTCTTTGCTGGTTGAATACAAGGTGTAGATTCCCTGATGTTAAAGAAGATACAACCGGCCCCCCTTGCGAAACGCGGGGGGCCGGTTGTCAGTATGGCCTTGTTATTTGCCTTTTTCTTTCAGCCAGGAGGTATCTTTAAACCATTTGTTGTAAATCTTGTCGTAGCTGCCATCCGCTTTGCTCTTGACCAGAAACTCATTGAGCCAGGCGACAAATTTGGGGTTACCCTTGCGCACGGCCCATCCTAGAGGTTCTTCAGTGAACGGTTTGTCAAGGAAGATCAGTTTTCCCTGGCCCTTTTCCGCAAAGGCGACAGCATTGTAGGGAGCATCGTAGATAAAGGCGTCAATCTTGCCGTTCACCAGTTCCATCAACGCTTCATGTTCGGTTTCGTAGGAGAAATACTTCGCCCTGGGGATCATCTCTTTAGTGGCGAACTCACCAGTGGTACCGAGCTTGCTGGAAACTTTGTACTCAGCCGTATTCAGATCTTTGTAGGACTTGATCTTTTTTTCGAGATCTTTGCGGATCAGTGCGGTCTGGCCGATGATGATATAGGGATTGGCAAAGTCGACGGTTTGGGCGCGCTCTTCGGTTACGGTCATACCACTCATGATCACATCGAACTTGCCGGTGATGAGCGAGGGGATAATTCCGTCCCAGGCGGTGCTGACCAACTCAAGCTTGACGCCCAGAGCTTTGGCCATGCGTTTGGCCATATCGACATCAAAGCCGATGATCTCCCCTTTTTGGTTAACCAGCTCAAAGGGCATATAGCCCGGTTCCATACCGACACGCAACACACCGCGGGCTTTGATCTCGTCAAGGGAATCAGCTGCCGTGGCAACCGAGACGAAGAGACCGGCTAAAGTAAAGAGAGTGCAGCACAACAGGGTCAACCGTTTCATGGAGCTTCCTCCTGGTATGGGTGAGATGGCCAAGGCGGCCTAGTAGGACTTCCCTTCATCGAGAAGTTCATTAATCAACATGGGGATATCACAGTGTGGACAGCGGGGAAAGTTTTCGCAAGGCAGGTAAGCGATTTCCGTGTAGCGGCAGCGTGGGCAGATCACTTCAATCGGTTCCTTTTTTTCTGCTTTCATGCTAAAACCTCGGCCTTCAGCGTGAAAATATCCATCCTATTTCTCTGAAATCTATAGGTATTTTATGGTTTCTGTTGATGGGACGAAATTTTATAACACAGCCGCAAAGTGGCAAACAAGCGATATTAAGAGTTTCATCACGAAAAAAATGTTTTTCGTCGCAAGAAAGGGGTTGCAATGAAATCTTCGTCCACCTCGCGCCCCCTGGCAGAATTTCTGCTGGTTACGGTGACCCTTTTTTGGGGGGCGACCTTTCCGATCGTCAAAGAGGCGGTTGCCGAGGTGCCGGTCCTTTGTTTCCTCTGGGTGCGCTTTGCCCTCGCCGCCCTGCTTTTGGCGGCATTTGCCGGGCCGCGCCTCCTTACCCTGGACCGTCGCGGTATTCTCCGCGGCGTCTTTCTTGGCGGACTCCTCTTTGCCTCTTATGCTTTTCAGACCTTTGGCCTCGAGATCACCTCTTCGGCGAATGCCGGATTTTTGACCGGCCTTAACGTCGTCTGGGTGCCGCTCCTCGCCGGTCCGTTGCTCGGCAAGCACGCCGGTCCCGGAGCCCGGATGGGGGTGGCCTGTGCTCTGATCGGACTGCTTCTTTTGACCTGGCACACCCCCTGGGTCCTCAATTACGGTGATCTGCTGGTGGTGATCTGCTCCTTCTTTGTCGCCTTCCACATCCTTGGACTCGACAAATGGACGGCCGGTTATGATGGCCGCGCCCTTGCTTTTGTGCAGATCGCAACCATGGCAATTCTCGGTTTTTTCGGCAGTCTGATCTGGGAACCGGTCACCTGGCCCCGACAGTGGAGCGGAAGTCTACTGACCGCGCTCATTATTACCGCCGTCTTTGCCACGGTCTACGCTTTCTGGGTGATGACGACCTTTCAGCGCCTCACCACCCCGACCCGCGCGGCTCTGATCTACACGCTCGAGCCGGTCTTTGCCGCCATCTTCTCGGTCTGGCTGGCGGGCGATCGTCTGACCACTCTGGCGTGGATCGGTGGCGGGCTTATCGTCGCCGGGATGCTGGTGGCAGAACTCTGGCCGTCGCCGCGGACCGTGATCCCCGGCGACGCTTTGGTGGAAAGTTCTTTTAAGGAGTGAAACGTAGGAGCAGGCTCCAGCCTGCGATGATCGCGAGCTGGAGCTCGCGCCTACATTTTAAGGGTTCTCCGGCCCTTCCCAAAGAAACAAAGCGGTTGTGCTTTTATTAAAGAATCCGGTCGACAGGGTGCCAATCATCAGATATTCCGACTCACCGTCGTTGTTCACATCCCCGTAAGCAAAGTCAGCAAAATAGCCGTCGCGGCTCGGGCTTTCCCAAACCATCTCCATTTCATAACCGTTCCAGCGCAGGGCGGTAAGACGGCTCTTGTCAGCTTTGCGCCAATTGCTGATGCTGCGGGGACCATCGTTTTGTGGCAGAACCAGGGTCTCGCCGTCCAAACTCAGCCGTGAACGGATGAAGAGTCGACTCATCTCGCTGCGGTTTTTCAGTTCTTTCTTCTCGATAAAGGCTTCCCCGCCGCCGTAGCTTTCTCTCCCCTGCCAGAGTTGCTGACCATCGTCGCCAAGGATCGTCAGCTTGTCGCTATTGTCGAGCCAGGCCCACAGCGTTTTTCCCGCGGCGGTGAAGGGCTGGCTGCCGTGCAGGGTTGGTGCGGCAAAGGTGGCGATGCTGTCGCCCTTTTGTGGCACTCCGTTTTGCCAAAGAACTCGAAAGGGTTTGCCTGTGTAGCGGGTGATATCGAATGGATTGGTCGTCTGCCCCAGGATCACTCCGGGTTCGCCGGGAAGATCGATAACGCGCCAAAACCAGGGGAGGTCTTTAGCCAAAAGACGATACGCTGTCCCGTCGTAGCTCCAGATTTGCGAGGTGAGCTGCTCGCCGCGCACGGCGGTGACCAGCAGGTCGAAGCGACCGTTGCCGTCGATGTCGGCGCTATCGAGGGTGAGGGGTTTGACTGCGTCGGGGAGGTCGAAACGGGAGACAAGAAACCATTCATTGCCGTTGTAGCGACCGATTTCGATGCGATCGTCGAGGGCGAGTGCTACTTCGTTATTGCCGTTGCCGTCAAAGTCGGCGATGGCGACACCGATGGCTTTCCCCTTGAACTGTGGTCCGATCATCGTCATCTTCCCGGTCGGGAGCGGTGCTGCTGTGCTGGTTGTTTGAGCTTTGGGTGCCAGTGGCCAGGAGCCGAGGAGAGAGCCGGCATCATCTCGTACTGTCAGGGTCTGTTGGTCGCGGGTGAAGATGAGTCCCGGCCCAACGAGGGTGGTTTCATCCCTGGGCTGCCAGGCAAGGTGGGGGAGGGCGAGTTGCAGCTCGTTGAGGAGGAGATGGCTGTCGCTGCTTGGGTCGATCAGGAGCGCCGGGACCTCCCCGAAGCGGCGAACCGGATCGGCGGGGCGGATAGCGACGGTCGGGCTCAGGAGTCTTGCCCAGGCAAAGTCGGGTTTGATCCGGACGATGCGCAGGAAGGCTTTGGCGTGATCGAGCTGGCCGATGACTTCACCGCTGACCGGATGTTTGATTGCTTCACTCGGTGCCATGACCGAGATCAGATCACCGTTGCGCACGCCATTCTCGCTGCCGAGATCAAGGAGATATTCACCGTCTACCACTTTGATAACGACACCGTAGACCGGCTGAAAGGTTTTGCCGAGTTCGACGGGGAGCGCGGCATGGCTGACGGTGGTGAATAGGAGGAGTACGGCAAATAAAGTGAGGCGCATCAGTGGTCTCCTGGCGGATGGGGAATTGTCTTGCGTCCTTGTAACATAAAAAAGAGCCCGCCGCGAGGGCGGCGGGCTCTGAGGTCCACTTTTAACATTTAGCATTGTTGAGCGGTAAAGCAGCCCTTAAAATGCGTAGGCAACCATCACTTGCGCGAGGTAAGGATTGTCGGGGTTACCGGTGTAGTGGTCACCGAGGACGACATAGCCGGCGCGACCGGTCAATGTCACGTTATCCGTGGCTTTTTTGACGAGCTCGAAATTGATCTCGGTACCGATGTAGTCTTCGTCGGGGTCAGCGCCCACAAGAGCGCCCTGGTTATCTTCAACCATGGCAAAGCCGATGTTGGCGCTGCCGGTCAGGGTCGGGGAGAAGGGCTGGTCAAAGCCGAGTGCTGCCATGATGACCCCTTCGCCCCTGTTGTTCAGGTCATAGACCAGAGCGTTGTCGATGGTGGTCTGGTTCTTGTCGCGGGAGATGATCATCATCTCGTTGTCGTAATAACCAACTCCGTCGCGGGTGACATAAAGTTGATTGCTGCCGCCGGCCACATAAAGGAGGTCGCCGCGCAGGGTGCCGGTTCCGACTTTCGCATTGGCGGCAATTTTCGCTGCATAGCCTTTGGCATCGTCCGCGTCATTATAGTCACCAAACTGACCAAGGAGGAAACCATTGACGTTCACAGCACCAAGAGCCGTGGCGGCGGTGACGCCGAGGGTATGAACATTGGCTTCGCCATCTGCACCGAGTTCATCTTTAATGAAATAGTATGCAGCCCCGACTTTGAGTGCGTCGCTGACTTTATACTGTCCGTCTAACACAAAAAGATCTTGGGTGTTACGGCCTTGAAGATCTGTTCCTGGATACGGTGCCCAGCTCTGGCCGGTACCGGCAGCGTCTTCCCAGCGGAAGAAGCCGACCGAAGTATTGGCGTTGGTGTAACTGTGGGACAGAAGGATCCCGGCCATGTCCGAACCAAAGATGATGTTGCTGAATGCGTCGCCATAGCCCTGCATGCCGATTTTGGCATTCAGGTTCTGAGCAGGGATGGTCCAGTCGAGATACAGGTTCTTAGTCTCAATGTTGACCGAGTCAGCGCCGATAGCGCCGCCCTGGCCGCGGCCGTTGGTGTAGGAACTGTTGCCCCAGAAGGAGTAGTCGAGTTCGAATTTTGTCACGAGTTTGACGTTCTCGTCAGCTTTGGCGTTGTAACCTAAACGCAGGCGCTGGTCGAACCAGTTGGCGGTCGGAGCGGATTTTTGAAGATTTCCGTCAGCGCTGTAGTTGGTGACCGCAAAGAAAGATGCGAATCGACCGGAAACTTCGTGTTCCAAAGCGAAGGCGGGGGTGGAGAGGGCGGCCAGGGCCAACGCTGCAACCAGAAATTTCATGCTCTTTTTCATACTCATCTTTGTCTCCTTAGATTGAATATTGCGTCGACAGGCCCTATGCCTGATACGATCGCCAAGGGAATCTGCAAAAATTCAAGAATTCATGAACAATAAATAATCACTCTTTTGGCGCGGGATTATCAATCTTTTATTTTATGAATGCAAGAATAATTTTAGTTAGACTAGACAGGTTTCGGCTTGACTTAAAATGGGGTTTCGATCTAAGTTTTCCGCACTTTGCAGATTTTTACTTCCACATCAAGAAGGAGATCGTGCTCATGAAGAAAAGTTCTTTGCCTGGCTGGACCGTTGCTTTGCTCGCTGTTTCGCTTTGCGCCGCCCCGGCTTTTGCCGCCGACACCATCAAGATCGGCGTTGCCGGTCCCCATACCGGTGACCTGGCACCTTACGGTCTGCCGACCAAGGATGCCGCAGAGATGATCGTTGCCGAGGTCAATGCCAAAGGCGGGGTCAACGGCAAACAGATTGAGCTGATGATCGTCGACGATCAGTGCAAACCGGAAGTCGCAACCAACGTGGCCAGTAAGCTGGTCTCGGAAGGGGTCAATATCGTCATCGGCCATGTCTGCTCCGGCGCCACCAAAGCGGCATTGGGGATTTACAAAGAAGCCAAGGTCATCACCATCAGCCCTTCCGCCACTAACCCTCCTTTGACCAAAAGCGGCGAGTACCCCAACTTCTATCGCACCATTGCTGCGGATGATGATCAGGGCAAAATGGCGGCCGATTTTGTTGTCGGCAAACTCGGCGCCAAAAAGATTGCGATCCTGCACGATAAAGGGGATTACGGCAAAGGTTTTGCCGACTTTGCTAAAGCCGCCATTGAGGCGGATGGCAAGGCAAAGGTCGTGACCTATGAAGGGATCACTCCGGCGGCCATGGATTACTCGGCGGTCATTCAACTGCTGCGTAAAGACGGCGCCGATGCCATCATCTTCGGCGG
>JAXMLA010000314.1:0-1553 GCA_034370465.1 Desulfuromonadales bacterium | reverse complement strand
TCTCACAAAAATTCGTTACAGGGACTAGCCTGGGTAAGATCACCATCCGCAGCCTGGAGAAGCAACTCTCTGGCGCCTGTACGGTGAGGCCGTGCGTCAATTCTGAATGAGTTTACGCCGTTTGGCAGGGAACCAGGATGTCGTCCGGTTGGCAATCTTGACGAGAAAGAGCATCACCGGCACCTCGACCAGAACACCGACAATTGTTACCAACACTGCGGGCGAAGAAGCGCCGAACAAAGTGATGGCCACAGCCACCGCCAGCTCGAAGAAATTGGAGGCACCGATCATCCCTGCCGGGGCGGCGACGTTATGCGGCAATTTCAATTTTTTGCAGGCCAGATAGGCGATGAAGAATATGAAAAAGGTCTGAATTATCAAAGGGATGGCAATCAGAACGATATGCAATGGATTATTGAGAATAACATCGCCCTGGAAAGAAAAGATAAGAACCAGGGTCAACAGCAGGCCGCCAATGGTGACGTTGTTGAATTTGGGGACAAAGGAGTGGTTGAAATAGTCCGCGCCTCTTTTCTTGATGACCAAGGCTCGGGTCGTTATGCCACCGGCGAGCGGAATTACCACAAAGAGAAAGACCGACAACAACAGAGTGTTCCAGGGAATGGCGATCCCCCCGACCCCGAGCAATAACGCCACGATCGGAGTAAAGGCAATGAGGATAATCAGATCGTTGGTGGCCACCTGCACCACTGTGTAGGCCGGGTTGCCACGGGTCAAATGGCTCCAGACAAAGACCATTGCCGTACAGGGCGCCGCCCCTAAAAGAACGGCACCGGCCAGATAGTCGCGGGCCAAGTCGGGCGGAATCAACGGTTTAAAGACGACATAGAAGAAAAACGCGGCGATGCCGAACATGGTAAAGGGCTTGATCAACCAATTAACAACCCAGGTGACATAAAGTCCCGTCGGATTTTTGCCGACATTCTTGATACTGGCAAAATCGACCTTCATCATCATCGGATAGATCATCAGCCAGATCAGAATCGCGATGGGGATAGAGACCTTGGCGTATTCGAAGCGGGCCAATTGCGCCGGGATGGCCGGAAGAAATTTCCCGATCAGAACCCCTGCGACCATGCAGAGGACAACCCACAGCGTCAGGTTGCGCTCAAAAAAACTGATGCCTGCTGTCTTGCTTTGCTTCATGTGCCTTTCCTCCTTGTGTTCGATGAGGTACATGGAACTGTTCCTCTTTTCTTACTTTCCCCCCAAATATTCCCCGATCTTCACTCTGATCTCATCCCGCACCTTGCCGAATTCCGCTAGAATCTCCTCTTCGCTGCCGCCAGTCGTCGAAGGATCATGAAAACCGATATGGAGCCGCTCAACCCCGCCGAAAAAGAGGGGACACTTCTCGTGAGCATCGCCGCAGAGGGTGATGACATAATCGAATCTCTCCTCGGCGAACTCATCCAGAGTCTTGGAACGATGGCTGGAGATGTCGATGCCAAGCTCCTGCATGACTTTGACGGCGCGAGGATTAACGGATGTTGCCTCGGTACCGGCGGAGAAGGCCTGGTAGCGTTCGCCGA
>JAXMLA010000313.1:0-41689 GCA_034370465.1 Desulfuromonadales bacterium | reverse complement strand
TTGATCTCTAAAATCAGCCGCCTTCTCAAACTCCAGATTCCCCGCCGCCTTGAGCATCTCCTTCTTCACCTTCTCGATCTCCTTGCGCAGCGCTTTTGGACTGCGGTAGACGCCGCTACTCTCGGCGGCTACCAAACTGGGATCGAGATCGCTGCCGGCGGTGAGGTCGTCGAGGATGGTGCGCAGTGACTTGGTCGTCGAACGCGGAGTGATGTGGTGCTCCGCGTTGTAGGCGATCTGGGTGGTGCGGCGGCGGGCGGTTTCGTCGAGGCAGGCGCGCATCGAGCGGGTGATCTGGTCGGCATACATGATCACCCGGCCGTCAATATTCCGGGCGGCGCGGCCGCAGGTCTGGATCAGGGAGCGCTCGGAGCGGAGGAAGCCCTCCTTGTCGGCATCGAGGATCGCCACCAAGGCGACTTCCGGGAGGTCGAGGCCTTCGCGCAACAGGTTGATGCCGATGAGGATGTCGAAGACGCCGAGGCGGAGGTCGCGGAGGATCTCCATGCGCTCGACGGTGTCGATGTCGGAGTGGAGGTAGCGGACGCGCAGGCCGAGCTCTTCGAGGTAGGTGGTGAGGTCTTCCGACATCCGCTTGGTCAGGGTGGTGACGAGGACCCGCTCCCTCTTGGCAACGGCATCGCGCAGTTCAGCGATGAGATCGTCTACCTGACCGCTCGCCGGGCGCACTTCGATCGGGGGATCGATGAGGCCGGTCGGCCGCACCAGCTGTTCGACGATCACCCCTTGCGCCTTCTCCAGTTCGTAGTTCGCCGGGGTCGCCGAGACGTAGATCGTCTGGAGATTCTTCGCCTCGAACTCTTCGAAGGTGAGGGGGCGGTTGTCGAGGGCAGCCGGAAGGCGGAAGCCGTAGTTGACGAGATTCTCCTTGCGCGAGCGGTCGCCGCGGTACATCGCTCCGACCTGCGAGACCGAAGCGTGGCTTTCGTCAATGAAGAGGATGGCATCCTTGGGGAAGTAGTCGAAGAGGGTCGCCGGCGCCTCGCCGGGCTTGCGCCCTTCGAGGAAGCGCGAATAGTTTTCGATCCCGGTGCAGTAGCCGATCTCCTCGATCATCTCCAGATCGAACATGGTACGCTGTTCGATGCGCTGCGCTTCGACCAGGAGATTGCGTTCGCGGAAGTACTGGATGCGTTCGCGCAGTTCGTCCTGAATCTCGGTGATGGCGCGATCGAGAGTCGGCTTGCTCGCCACGTAATGGCTGGCCGGGAAGATGGCGGTGCGGGGGAGCTTGTCGATGATCTTCCCCAACAGCGGATCGATCTCGTGCAACGCTTCGATCTCGTCGCCGAAGAAGGTGACGCGGATCGCGCGCTTCTCTTCGTAGGGGGGGAAGATCTCCACCGAATCGCCGCGCACCCGGAAGGTGCCGCGGTGGAAGTCGATGTCGTTGCGGCTGTACTGGATCTCGACCAGGCGCTTGAGCAGGGCGTCGCGGCCGATCTCCATCCCCTCTTCGAGCTGAATGAGCATCCCCGAATAAGCTTCCGGCGCGCCGAGGCCGTAGATGCAGGAGACCGAGGCGACGATGAGGACGTCGCGGCGGGTGAGGAGGGAGCGGGTGGCGCTGTGGCGGAGCTTGTCGATCTCTTCGTTGATCGCCGAATCCTTGTCGATGAAGGTGTCGGTGCTGACGATGTAGGCTTCGGGCTGGTAGTAGTCGTAGTAGGAGACGAAATATTCGATGGCGTTGTCGGGGAAGAGTTCCTTGAATTCACCGTAAAGCTGCGCCGCCAGCGTCTTGTTGTGGGCAAGGACCAGAGTCGGCCGCTGCACCTGCGCGACGACGTTGGCCATGGTAAAGGTCTTCCCCGAGCCGGTGACGCCGAGGAGGACCTGATGATGATCGCCGCGGAGGAGTCCTTCGGTCAGTTCGGCAATGGCACGGGGCTGGTCGCCGGCCGGTTGATAGGGGGATTTGAGTTCGAATTTGGCCATGGGGGGAAGGATAGCATAAAGGCGGGTATTTTTTGTAGAGGCGCAAAGATTAGGTTCCCCTCTCCCTGAGGGAGAGGGCAGGGTGAGGGGGGAATGTTCGCAACCAGCAACGCCCCCTCATCCGGCCTGTGGCCACCTTCTCCCCTAGGGAGAAGGGCTGCTAATCACAATCTCCTCGCGCACCTGCATACCCTGTCCCGGCGCCGTGTAATAAAGGAAGAGCCGCACGTTGCGGTTGCCCTCAGCAAAGACCGCCGCCGTATGCTGCAACTTAACCCCTTGGCCGCGAATTTCGTCGGTCGCCTGTCGTACCCGCTCGCGCACCGCTGTCGCTTCTTCGGCATTGAGGTCGGTCTTGACGAACCATGGCGCCTGCTCTGCCGCGATTCGTTCACTGCCGAGCAGGTCACGAGTCAGGGCATCGAGGAGCTGCGGCGCTTCCTGCCGCAGATAATCAGCCACCCGCAGAAAAACCTCGCGCAGCCCGACGGGATGGCGGAAGTAGTCGTGCTGTCGCCAGTGCGATTCCAAGGCGGCGAGAGTGGCAGCAAGGGAGCCGCTATGTTCCGTGAGCCCGGCAATCGTCCGGGAAAATTTGTGGCTGTTGACGAGGAGATCGAGGAGGCGGCTGATACCGCGCAACTTTTCGAGAGCGTCGAAGTCGAGAAGCGGGGTGGTGAGGACGCTGTAAGGGGGATGCGGGTCAAAGGCAATTCCGAGCTCTTTGGCGTCGCGGCGCAGCGGCGCGCCGGTGAGGAGTTTGACCGGTTCGATCTGCAGCGCCTGGGGTTGCAGGGCAGCGACGCGGTCGAGGGAGGACAGAAAATCGTCGTAGCCCTCGGCGGGGAGGCCGTAGATGAGATCGAGATGGAGGTGGATCTGCGTCCCATCCCGCAGGCGGCGGACGTTCCTCTCCAGCTTCTCCAGATCGGCATTGCGGCTGATGGCGGCCAAAGTCGCCGGCAAGGTCGACTGGACGCCGATCTCGAACTGGAAGGTCTCGGGCGGCACGGTCGCCAGCAGTTCCAGCGATTCGTCGTCCAAAAGATGGGCGCCAATCTCGAAATGGAAGTGGCTTTTGCGGTTGTGGCGGAGGAGAAAGGACCAGATGGCGCGGCTGCGAACGCCGTCGTAATTGAAGGTGCGGTCGACAAACTTGATCTGCGGCACGCCGGCGTCGAGGAGGATCTTCAGGTCGGCTTCGATGCGCGCCAGAGAAAAGGAGCGCACTTTCGGATCGAGGGCGCTCATGCAGAAGGCGCAACTGTAAGGGCAGCCGCGGCTCGATTCGTAATAGACCAGGCCGCGCCTCAAATCGACCTTGCCGGCGGCAAAGGGGGAGGGGAGGGTGTTGAGATCGTCGGGCGGAGCCGCGAAAGGGCCTTCGACCAACTCGTTGTCACATCGGAGCAGAAGGTTGGGAATTCCCGCGCCATTTTCGTGCCGCGCCCAGGCAGCCAGGAGGGAGGAAAATGGAATCTCCCCTTCGCCGCGGATCAGGGCGCTGATACCGGGATGACGGTGGAGGAGGTCGCTCTCTTCAAACGACAGCTCCGGCCCGCCGACGACGATACGCAGCTGCGGCTGCACCACCGCCAGGGCATCGATGAGCTCCAGGGTCGCCGCGCGATTCCAGATGTAGACGGAGAAGGCGATAACGTCCGGCTGTTGGGCAAGGAGGGCGGCGAGAATCTGCTCCTTCGGCTCGTGGACGGTGAACTCGCAGATCCGCGCTTCGCCGCAGTCGCTGCCGCAGGCCGCGGCCAGGCAGGGGAGAGCGAGGCTGGCATGAATGTATTTGCTGTGCAGGGTGGTGAGGAGGGTCAGCATCGCCGGAGAATAAACGATAATCAGCAGGTGGCAAAGGGAAAAGACGCATTGACAGAATTTGCCGCAACGTTAGAATGACCCACCACCCCCGCCCTGTCAGGCACCCCCTCCTTAAGCAAGGAGGGGCCGGGTTGGAGGCATTTTGGAAGAATTCATCAAAATTATCCTCGTCTCGGGGAAATCAGCTCTCGATCTCGCCCTCTACATCCTTTTGCCGGTCCTTGTCATCATGATGGCGCTGATGAAGGTGATCGAAGCGCGGGGGATTCTCGCCTTGGTCGCCCGTGGTTTGCAACCGCTCCTCAAGCTGGTCGGCATCCCCGGCGCCGGCGTCTTTGCCATGCTCCAGCTCCTCCTTGTCAGTTTTGCCGCCCCTCTCGCCACCTTGACGATCATGGAGAAGGATCATACCGCCCGCCGCCAGATCGCCGCGACTCTGGCGATGGTCTTTACCATGTCCCAGGCCAATGTCGTCTTCCCGCTGGTGACGGTCGGTCTCGACCTTGGCGTGATTATGATGACCTCGCTGCTCGGTGGTCTTGCCGCTGCTGCCGCTACCTATTATGTCTTTGCCCGCTCCAGCGGTGCCGAAGATCTGACGCATGGGGCGTTGCCGCCAGCGGAGAAGAGGCCCAAGACCACGACCTTCAACCTGATGATCCTTGGCGGTCAGGAAGCGATCCAGATCATTCTCGGCGCCATTCCCATCCTGGTGCTGGCGCTCTTTCTGGTCAATGTCTTCAAGGCGATCGGCGCCATTGCTCTGCTCGAAGGCTTCCTCGCTCCCTTCTTCGCCTTGATCGGCTTTCCGTCCGTGGCGGTCCTGCCGATTGCGACTAAATATCTGGCCGGCGGCACGGCGATGATGGGGGTGATGCTCAACCTCCTCAAAGAAGGGGTGATGACCCCGCTGGAGATGAACCGTATGGCCGGTTTCCTCATCAACCCCTGCGACCTCGTCGGCGTCGCCGTCCTGATCTCGGCCGGGAGCCGTTGTGCCTCCGTTGTCCGTCCGGCGATTGCCGGCGCGGTGGTCGGAGTGCTGCTGCGGGCGGGGCTGCATTTGTTGATTTTTTGAAGAGAGAAATAGGATAATCTCGGATAGTATTCACTGAAGTCAATGATCGAAAGGGAGATAAAGATGTCGGGTCAGTTGAAAGGATACGCGTTAAAAGGGGCGGGAATTGCGGTGATCGTCCTGCTGTTGCTGCAGGCTCTGCCCTTTTTGCAGCCGGACAATCCGCCGGTGGTCAATGAACCGGCTTGGGATCGTCCGGAGACCCGCGCCCTAGCCAAGCGGGCCTGTTTCGATTGTCATTCGAATGAAACATTTTGGCCCTGGTACGCCAAGGTGGCACCGATGAGCTGGCTGGTCGTTTATGATGTGCGAAAAGGCCGATCCGAATTCAATTTCTCCAACTGGCATGCCGGGGATATATCGGGAAGAAAAGCGGATGAAGAGATTCGCGACGGCAAAATGCCCTTGCCCCGCTACCTGCTGCTGCATCCGGAGGCGCGCCTGACTGACGCTGAAAAAACCGAGCTGCGGGCGGGGCTGTTGAAGACGATGACGGCCAAGGGACCTGAGGCAACGGTAGTCACCGGAAAGGTTTTAACCGAGGCCGGAGCAATCCTGCTCGATGCCCGCTGCTCGGTCTGTCATAGTGCCGATCGGGCCAAACGGGAGCGCAAGTCCCGGAATCAGTGGGAGGAGACAGTAACACGGATGATGGCTAACGGTGCGCTGCTCTCGGGGGAAGAAAAGGTTGTCCTCATCGATTATCTGGCCAAAACCTACGGGCCGTAGACGGTATCATGTTGGGGTGCCGGGATACCTGATATCGCTCTATGTTTGGTTTTAGATCTCGAAGGTGTAGCCGACACCGTAGACCGAGCGGATCAGTTCAACGCCGCCGGTAATCGTCAGCAGTTTGCGTCGCAGCTTCTTGATGTGGCTGTCGATGGTGCGATCGCTGACGCTGCGCTGGTCGGGGTAAATGCGGTCCATGAGCTGCTGCCGTGAGGAGATACGGCCGGGCGTGGCCGCCAAAAAGCGCAGCAGCTGGAACTCTACCGCCGTCAGTTCGACGCTCCGCCCTTCCCATTCCGCACAATAACGCCCTTCATCGAGATGGAGTCCCGCTGTCGTCGGTGTGTTTCCGGCAGCGCGCCGCAGCACTGCCCGCACCCGGGCCACCACCTCGCGCGGGCTGTAGGGCTTGCAGATGTAATCGTCCGCCCCCAGTTCCAGGCCGAGGAGGCGGTCGATCTCCTCGACGCGGGCGGTGGTCATGATCACCGGCACGGAGCTGAAGGTGCGCAGCTCGCGACAGATCTCCATCCCGTCCCGCCCCGGCAGCATCAGATCGAGGAGGATCAAGTCGGGAGTCTGCTCCCGCACCGCCGGGATAGCGTCGCGACCGTTGCTGACGATGCGGACCATAAACCCCGCCTGTTGCAGGTAATCGCGCAGCAATTCTGCTAACTTCACTTCATCCTCAACGATCAGGATCTCCTGGCTCATGTCGCCTCCATTGTCAACGGCAGGGTCAAGGTCAGACAGAGGCCGCCCAGGGGAGAAGGGTGCGCGATGAGCGTCCCCTGGTGGGCTGCGGCGATATTGCGGCAGATGGCGAGGCCGAGCCCGGCGCCGCCGGTTTCGCGGTTGCGGGAGGACTCTACCCGGTAAAGGCGCTCGAAGAGCCGTTCCAGATCCGCCGCCGGCACGGTCGGAGCACTGTCGCACAGCTCGATCTGTAAGGTCGAGGCGTGGCGTTTCATGGAGAGTTCAAGGATGCCGGGGGCATCGGTGTACTTGAGGGCATTATCGAGAAGATTGGCGAAGAGCTGGTGCAGCCGCTGCGGGTCGGCAAGGATTTCGACATCGGAACCGGGGGAAAACTCTTCCCGCAACGCGATTCCTTTCGTGGCAAAGAGCGGCCGTAACGGTTCCAATGCCGCCAGGAGGATAGCTTGGGGGGCAAGGGGTTCCTTGCGGTACTGGAGGGCGCCGAGGTCGGAGAGGGAGAGCTGATACAGGTCGTCGACCAGCCGCCCGAGGCGCAGCGCTTCGCTATGTAGGGAGGCAAGGGCCGCCGGGGTCAGGGGGCGCACTCCGTCCTGCAGCGCTTCGATCTCGCCGCGCAGCACCGTCAGCGGCGTGCGCAGCTCGTGGGAGATGTCGGCAATCCATTGCCGGCGGGCGGTTTCGTTCTGCTCCAGGGTCAGGGCAAGGAGATTAAAGTCACTCGCGAGTTGGCCGAGTTCGTCCTGCGAGGTCACCGCTACCCGCTCTGCATAGGCTCCGGTGGCGAGGCGCCGGGTGGCAGCGGCAAGATCGCGCAGGGGGCGCACCAGTCGCCGCGCCAGTGGCAAAGAAAAGAGGGCCGCGACCAGCAGCGTCAGCCCCGCCACCTGTGCCAATGCCTGTTTCTGCTCCTTGAGGAAGCGCAATTGATGAACATCGGCCAAATTCTTCTGCGGCATCAGGCCGAGAGCGCCGATCCTTTGCCCTTGATAATGGAGAGGAATCATGCCCTCGGCCGGCAGGGACTGGGGCGGTCCGGCGAGGTGATTGCCAGTATTGTCGAAAAGCTGCACCCGCAGTTCGAAGAGATGAGCCATTCCCGGCGGGGGCGGTTCCGGTCGCTCGCGCCGCCGCTCCAGGCGCCGTTCGAGACGGTCAAGATGCTCGGGCCGGACCTGCCCTTCCGGCAGGGTTTTGACCATCAAACGCAGCAGATTTCTGGGCTCGTCGCGGATAAAATCCCAGTTCCCGGATGTGGCGTAACGGTTCTCCACTTCAGCGGCGAGGCGTTCGAGCCGCTCCTGATCGAGGGTGTTGACATAGCGGAGAAAGCCGCGGTCGATGTTCCAGTGCATGATGACGAACATGCCGCACGCCACCAGGGCGGAGGCGGTCAGGAGCACAAGAAAAAGCCGTGTGGTCAGCCCGAGTTTCATCGCAAATCCTTAGAGGGAAAAGTTGACTATTCCCTTCTTACTATCATAGCTGCGGCTCTGCAATCCATCGCTTGCTCGCGGTTTTGGTGCATTTCCACATTCCTTCCACATTTCCTGCACATTCCCCTGTTATCGTTCCATCAACAAAACGAGCGGTCCTGAACCACGCATCCGCATTTCCTGTAACCCCCAAAAGGAGAAGACCCATGAAAAAACGCATTCTCATTGCCACCCTTTCCCTCGTTACCCTGTTCGGCTCGGCCCTTTATGTCGCGGCCGCTCCCCCCGGCGGGCCCTGTGATGGACCGTGCAATGGTCGCTGTGATGGCCCTCGTGACGGGAAGGGGCAACATGGCGGTCGTTTTCTCGAGCGCATGACCAAAATTCTGGACCTGACCGAAGCGCAACAGGCGGGTATCAAGCAAGTGCAGGCGGCGGAGGAGGAAAAAACCGCGGCCCTGCGTGAAAAGAAGCGGGAGAATCGCCAGCAACTGTGGCTGGCTGAGGGAGCGAAACCCTTTGACGAAAACGCCGTCAGAACTCTGGCCGAGCAACGGGGCGGGATCGAAACCGAGCTGACCATTGCCCGGGCCCGGATGCACAGTCAGATCGATGCCCTCCTTACCCCGGCGCAGCGGGAGATCGCTGCCAAGCTCCGCTCTGAGCGGGGCGAAAAGCATAAAGGCCGTAAAGGCGGTCATCGCTAAAGCGCGGGAACAGCCAGAAGTGCAACAAAAAGTCCGCATGGTCGAGTTGACCGTGCGGACTTTTTTGCAGACGCAGACACCATCTTTGCTAGCGCAGAAGGAGCCCGATGGCATGCAGCACCAAGCCGATGAGGCCGCCGACCAGGGTGCCGTTCATGCGGATGAATTGGAGATCGGAGCCGATGCTCAGCTCGATTTCGTTGACAAACGCTTCTGTCTCCCAGGCCTGCATGGTCTCGGTGATATGCTTGGCAATCGCACTGCGCAGCGGTTCGCCATAAGTCATCATCAGCTTCTCCAGATGCTCATTCAGCGAATCTTGCAATCCCTGATCCGTCGCCAGTGCCCCGGCCATGCCGCTGATCGCGGCGGCACTTTTCTGCCGGACGCGGGAATCGGGCCGCTGCAGGTCTTGGCTCAGCCACTCTTTGAGATCGCCGGCGAGGCTCTGTACATAAGTGGCGATCTGGTCGTTGTGGACCGCCTCCCGCTTGATCGCCTCGATCTGCGCCCGTAATCCCGCGTCGGACTGCAGGCGGAGGATGAATTCGCCCACCGCCCGATCGAAGGCCTGACGGAGTTTGTGCTCGGGATCTGCGCTCACCTCCTGCAGATATTCGTTGAGCTGGCGCACGATCTTCTCCCCCGCCCCCTGGGCAAATTGGTCGCGATTGGGGATGAAGACGCTAAGCATGGGATATTCTTTTTTGATCAGTTTGTCGATGGTTTGGGCAAGACTGGCTTGCGCTTCCGGGGTCGAGATCCAGGCCGCGCCCCGGCCCAGGAGATCATCAAGGACGACCTGATGGCGATTCTTGTTTCTGAGGGTGTCGAGAATGAGGCCGGCGGCGGTCGACAGGTCAAACTTTTCAATCCGTTCGGAGAGGGCGCTGCGCACGACCTTCTGTACCCGTTCGTCATCGAGAAAGTCGAGGGACTCGGCGAGGACGCGGCTCATCCCCTGCGCCAGCAGTTCGGCATTGCGAGTTTCGAGGAGGTAGCTGCTCAGTCGCTCGGCGGGATTGTAGGCGCGGAGCTTGGCAGTCAGGGCGGCGGGAGCCAGGAACTTGTCGCGGATAAAGTCGGCGAGATTTCCGGCAATCGCCCCCTTCTTGTTCTTGATGATCGCCGTATGGGGGATCGGCAGGCCCATCGGGTGGCGAAAGAGCGCGACCACCGCAAACCAGTCGGCAAAGGCGCCGATCATCGCCGCTTCCGCAAAGGCGCCGACCCACTCCCAGACCCCGAGTTCGTGGCGGCTGCGGGCGATGATAAAGAGGAGCGCCGCACCGACCATGAGGCCGGTGGCGATGGCTTTATTGCGATTGAGGGTTTGTCTTCTCTTCTCCATGCAGGGGCTCCCTTTTTGGTTTTTGGACAGGCGGGCATCAAATGACCCGCCGGCTTAATTTGTGAGGGGTTCCCGCCTCAACGGTTGAGAAACGCCATCATGTATGCCGGATAACGCTCGCCGCTGGCAGCATCGCGTGGCAGCGCTGCGGCGATCTCGGTCATCTCGTCGGGACTGATTTCGACTTTGGCAGCAGCGATATTCTCCTCCAGGTATTTGCGGCGTTTGGTCCCCGGAATAGGCACGATGTCCTCTCCCTGCGCCAGCACCCAGGCGAGAGCGAGCTGGCCGGAGGTGATCCCTTTGCGACGGGCAATCGCCTTGATCCGCGCCACCACCTCCAGGTTCTTGGCGAAGTTCTCCCCCTGAAAACGCGGGGAGTTGCGGCGGTAGTCGTCGGGGGCAAAATCGTCGGGGCTCTTCAGCTCGCCAGTGAGAAAGCCGCGGCCGAGGGGGCTGTAGGCGACGAGACCGATCCCGAGTTCGCGCAGGGTCGGCAGCAGTTCGTCCTCCGGTTCGCGGCTCCAGAGGGAGTATTCGTTCTGCACCGCGGAGATGGGATGGACGGCATGGGCGCGGCGGATGGTCGCGGTACTCGCTTCGGAGAGCCCGAGATAGCGGACCTTGCCGGCGCTGACGAGATCGGCCATCGCCCCGACCGTCTCTTCGATCGCTACGTCGGCATCGACGCGGTGCTGGTAGTACAGGTCGATGTGATCGATCTTCAGACGCTTGAGCGAGGCGTCACAGGCCGCGCGGACATAATCGGGGCGGCCGTTGATGCCGGTCACCGGCGCCCAGCCGCCGCCAGTGGCGGGCGAACTGCTGCGCATGAGCCCGAACTTGGTCGCCACCAGGGCCTGCTGACGCCGGCCCTTGAGCGCTTTGCCGATCAACTCCTCGTTGGTGAACGGCCCGTAGGCGTCGGAGGTGTCGAGAAAATTCACCCCGAGATCAAGGGCGCGGTGAATGGTGGCGATCGACTCCGCCTCGTTGCGCTCGCCGTAAAAGTCCGACATCCCCATGCAGCCGAGGCCCTGGGCCGAGACGGTTAATCCTTGTGATCCGAGTTTGCGTTGTTCCATGGTTGAACTCCTTGTGTGACTGTGTACGGAAAATATTTCAAGAAAAAAAGCCGCGCTTCAGGATAGTTCCGTTCAACGCGACTTACTGGGATTTTTGAATTTTCCGGTGTGAAGAGTTCCCTTACGCCACGCGTTCCCCGCGCTTCAAAATCTCGTCCGCAAAGGGATTGCTCTCGTTAAATTCGGAAATCCGGTAAGGATGCGGCTCGATATCGGCATCAATCGTCCGGGCGAGTTTGGTTAGCATAAATCTGAAATCAAAATCATCGCCGACAAACTTGTCGGTAACGATGGCCAGATCGATGTCGCTCCACTCGTCGGCCCGACCGGTGGCATATGAGCCGAAGAGATACGCTTGATGAACCGGGATATTCCTGTCGCGCAACAGCGCCAGGTATTCCCTGATTTCTCTATAAATCAGCTGTTTGTCTTTTTCAGCAGCCATGATCGCAATTCCTCTATAGTGGCAATACTCTTTGCGGCAAAGTTCTTCGTACACTTTCGATGAAACTCCCGTTTGTACTCTTCGTAACGGGCCTCAATATTAAACAGGTTCACGTACTGAAGGGCATCCTTCTGCTCTTCGGTCATCTCCAGTCCGCAACGATCAGCCAATTTGTAAAGGTCATGAATCCGGGGGACGGTGGTGTCGACCGACTGGACATAGCAGGCTTTCAGCAACTTTTCGATACAGAGATGTCCCACGAACAAAGCCCAGACATATTCGCCGCTGTTAAACATATTCAGCATGGAGCGGTAATTGTCTTCGGCTGATTCCTGCCAGTACGTTACAAGTTCATCTCGTGTCATGGTTACCTCGGCTGCGGGACATTCTATCGTAACATGCCTTTATTGCAAGAAAATTTCTGAGGTTACAGTTTCCGCTTCGCCGTCAACTGGCTGATTTCCGAACGGAGATGATCAGGTCGAGGTTATAGCAGGTCAAATGCCGCTGAAACTCGCGGCGCCCTTCCTGGCGAACTGTTAAGAAATCCTGAATAGTTGCTTCCGGCTGCAACTCCCCTTCATCATAGATGTTTCTGATATGCATGTTGATGTTGGGGACCGAAGTCTGAAAGAGCTCGGCGAGTTGTTTCTGGTTCAGCCAGACCGTTTCGTCCTGCATCCGGGTTTCGATACGGATACGGCCGTCGGCGTTGGTGTAGATGAGGAATTCGCCGGTGGGGGTGGGAACGGGGGTCATGCGGCACTTCCTTCAGTCTTACGGTTACTTTTGTGCGTTGTTGTACACTTGCATTTCCCACTCGGCTAAAGGCAGTTTCCCTGCCTTCTTTCTGACTTTTTTAATAACATTCATGTATTCGTCAATCTGGGTGATTTTAGTCCAGGGGTTATCGTTGTATTCAGGCACCTCTTTAAGGACGATTGAATCGATTGGACAATGTGGCGGTGGAATATTAATAACCCCCAAACACCAATAAAACTTGAGATACAGGTTGAGAGCCTTCTGGGCGAGACCAATGCGAAAATTCCCATCTGCGAGAACATCTTCACACTTTTCAGAAATATCTCTTGCCAGTGTTTCGATGTTTTCGCAGTGTGTGCTATCGGAGACCTGGGTGCTGTACTGCTCACGTAACTTTTCAAGCTGCTGCTTAAGTTCGTTCCGGAATTTCTGCCGCCGTGGTTCTGGCGCATCCTTTCGGTAAACAGAGGCGCGTTGAACTGTCGCTGCCAGTGTCGCGCTGAATATTATGTTGTCTAAAAATTTTTGTTGCTCAGAAGTTCTCATTATGTCGGCCTTTAAGAGGATGAAAATTAATGTTTGAAGCACGGTGGGGGTGGCATCATGTTAAGCGAGGTCTTCAAGATCTTTTCATTAATCCTCCTCCCTCCCCTTACTTCAACAGCCACTGATGCACCAGCGCCCCCACGCCCCACGCCGCGAAACTGGCGAGGAGAACGATGCTCAGGGAGCACTCCTTGCGGAAACAGAGGAAGGCGACGAGGAAGAAAAGGAGGGTGGGGAGCAGTCCCCAGAAGGCGCCGCGGCTGAAGGACTGCATGACCTGCGGGTTGCCCTGGTTCTCGACGTAGACCCAGACCAGGACCAGCATTCCGGTCAGGGGCATGACCCCGATCAGACCGGCGGCGGACGGGAAACGTTTGGCCAGGCCGGTGGCGGTGAGGATGATGGCAACGCTGAGGGCAATTTTGAGCAGAGTCTGCATCAATGGCTTCCTTCTAAAATCGGGCAAGACAGTTTTTCACGCTACGCCGCTACGACGCAACGAAAATCAAAGGATATTGAGTCACAAATTGCCGTGTCAGCCATCTTGTGCTAGTCTTCCCTTCTCAAAATGATCGTTGCTGGAGAATGGTTAAAAATACATGGACAAGAAAAAAACCATCCTTGCCGTCGTCGCTGACGAATGCGGCGAGGTCTTTGAACATCCGGATCTCCTCCTGGCCGGAATGAACGGTACGATCTGCCGCGCCCCACGTGCCGATGAGCTCATCCCCCTCCCCGAGGGGAGTCGCCTCTTTACCATCCCCGACACGCCGCCGATCGGCTTTGACCGCAAAAGCGGCGTGCTCAAGACCCTCGATCGGCTGCCGCGCAGCTGGGGGGGTGGGAAGATCCAGGCGGTCAGCACCTTTTTGACCCCGGCCTTTACCCGCACTCTCCTCCCGGCCGCCGATTACGATCGCAAGGCAGTGACCCTCCCCCTCTGGTCGTATACCGCCGTCGGCTGGTGTGTCGAGGAAGAGCGCTTCTACGCGGCGGCGGTGCGGGTCGATCGCAATCCGCAGTGGAATCCCGAACACTTTGACGACCGCCAGCTCGATCCCTTGGTGCGGGCGACGTTGGCGGCCCATCCCCGGAACCGGCTTTACGAGCAGCTTTCGCGCTGCGCTGTCGATTACCACTGCTTTGCCGCCAAGAACCTCTTCTTCCGCCGCTGGGAAGCGCCGCTGCCGACCTCGCCGATCTGTAACTCCCGTTGCCTCGGCTGCATCTCGCTGCAGGAGTCAGACTGCTGCCCGGCGAGTCAGGACCGCATCAGCTTTGTGCCGAACGTCGAGGAGATCTGCGAAGTCGCCATCCCCCACCTGCAGCAGGCGGAGAACGCCATCGTCTCCTTCGGCCAGGGGTGCGAAGGGGATCCGATCCTGCAATGGCCAACGATCAGCGCTGCCGTGCGGGCGATGCGGCGGGCGACGAGTCGCGGCACCATCCACTTTAATTCCAATGCTTCGCTGCCGGATGCGGTCGACGAACTCGCGGCCGCCGGGATCGATTCGATCCGCGTCTCCCTCAATTCTGCGCAGGAAGAGCGTTACAACGCGTACTACCGCCCCAAGGGCTACACCTTTGCCAATGTGATCGACTCCATCGGCCGCGCCAAAAAAGCCGGGCTCTTTACCATGCTCAACTACCTCGTCTATCCGGGGGTGAGTGACCGGGAGGAGGAGATCACCGCCCTCCTGTCACTGGTGCAGGCGACCGGCGTCGATCTCATTCAAATGCGCAACCTCAGTATCGATCCGGTCATGTACCGCGATGCCCTGAAGATTCACGGTGAAGGGATCGGTATGACGGCAATGCTGGCGCGGATCAAGGCGGAGGTGCCGCGTATCCAGTTCGGTTACTTCAATCGTACCAAGGAGAATTTTTATCCTCCCGGATATGAAACGGATTGGCCGCTGCCGGCGTAATTCAAACATCTGCACCATTTCCTCAAGGGAGACCATGATGAAGAGACCGATAGCTCTGCTGCTCCTGCTGATTTTTGCTTTGACCGGTTGTGCCGGGACATTCAGCCGCAAGGTTTACCAGTTCGAGAAGGAGGAAGGGGACAAATGGGTTAAGGAGATCGCGGTCATCGTTTTGGTCGCCTTGCCGCTGAACGAGCTCACTGTCCTTTCTGATGCGGTTGTTTATAATGCCGTCGCCGTCTGGTCCGGGAAGAAACCGGACAAGAATCTCGGGGTCAAGCCGATGATGATCGGTCAGGGGCAGAGCGGCGTCGCCCTCCTTCTCTTTGACAATGTGCAGCGGAAGATTTCGTTGCAGCTTCAAGGTCAGACCAAAAAGGATTGGACCTTTCTCCCTGCCCCTGCCGGTGTAGTGGCGAAGGACGCGCAAGGCGAAGTGGACTTTTCGGCGGTCACCGCTAGCGACGGCAGTATTGTGGTTTATGGCCGGGACAGTGAGCTGTTGCAACGTTTTAGCGCCGAGCAGATTGCCGTTCTTGCCGGTCAGCAGAACTCGATGAACGAAAAGAGGAGAGATTGATGGCGAGAATTTGTACGGATGCTACGGAAGAAGTTTACAGCAGCCGCACCGCCCGCAAAGAGGCGGCGCATGCTGTCACTGATATGGCGCAACAGATCGCCGAGTTGCCGGAAGCGACTTTTCGGCGTTTGCAGCTGAACGATGAAACGCGAGCTGCTTTTGTCATCGCTCGTGGTCTCAAGGCGAGCAGCGCCCGCGCCCGGCAGTTGCGCCATCTCGGGGCACTGTTACGCGAAGATGAAGAGATGTTGTCGGGGATTCGGCAGACATTGGAGGGGAATGATCAGCGCCAGCTCGCCGATAACAAACTCTTTCACGATCTCGAAGGATTGCGTGACCGCCTCCTCGCCGAGGAGGGTGCGGCGGTGGCATGGGAGGAAGCGCGCAGCGCCTTCCCGGCTCTCGATCAGGCCGCCCTCAAGAGTGCCTTGGCGCAGCACCGCAAGGACGGTGACAAAAAGGCTTTTCGGACCGTCTTTCGTTTATTGCGGGACGCCGCGGCTAAAGGGCAGGCGTAAAAAACAAGCGGGGCGCAGCATCTTCGCTGCGCCCCGTCAATTTCCCCTTCCTCTTCTCCCTCGTCTATTTCGGCAAAACGGCCGGTACCAGCTTCCAGATATCCCGATTATATTCCGCGATAGTGCGATCTGTCGAGAAGTGACCACTGCGGGCGCTGTTGAGGATACTCATGCGCGTCCAGCGCGGTTTGTCCTGATACGCCAGGGCCACCTGGTTCTGCGCTGCCACATAACCGGCAAAGTCGGCGAGGGTCAGCCAGGGATCGTTGGGGCTGGTGAGGGTGGAAAGGAGTGGCTCGAAGATGCCCGGTTCCAGCTGGTTAAAGTGCCCGCTCCCCAACAGCTGCATGATCCGGCCGAGGTTATTGTCGGCAGCAATGATCTCCTGCGGGTTGTAGTTGTTCCGGCTCGCTTCGACTTCACTGGCGGTCAGGCCGAAGAGGAAGAAGTTCTCTTCCCCCGCTTCCTCGCGGATTTCGATGTTGGCACCGTCGAGGGTGCCGATGGTGATGGCGCCGTTCATCATGAACTTCATGTTGCCGGTCCCGGAGGCTTCCTTGCCGGCGGTGGAGATCTGTTCGGAGAGGTCAGCCCCTGGTGCAATAATCTCCATCGCCGTGACCCGGAAGTCGGGGAGGAAGGCGACCCTGAGGCGGTGCGCGGTTGCCGGGTCGCTGTTGATCGCATTCGCGACGTTGTTGATCAGTTTGATGATCAGCTTGGCAATGGCGTAGCCCGGCGCGGCCTTGCCGCCGATAAGGACGCAGCGGGGTGTCCAGTT
This sequence comes from Desulfuromonadales bacterium, assembly GCA_034370465.1. Taxonomy (GTDB): domain Bacteria; phylum Desulfobacterota; class Desulfuromonadia; order Desulfuromonadales; family UBA2197; genus UBA2197. The sequence continues at coordinate 25,234 of JAXMLA010000313.1, read as the reverse complement.
ATCGAGATCACCACGCTTGATCCGATCATAAAGATGGATAACATGCAGGATATTGAGGAGTTGGCGTTTGTATTCGTGAATCCTTTTAACCTGCACATCAAAGAGGCTGGCGGTCTCGAAGAGGATGCCGCACTCCTGGCGCACGAGCTCGGCGAGGCGTTCTTTATTCCCTTGTTTGACCGCTTGCCATTGCGCCTGAAAAGCGGGATCGTCGGCGCGGGGGACGAGCGCCTGAAGTTTGCCGAGATCGGCGACCCAGTCCGCGCCGATCGTTTCGGTGATCAGTCCGGCCAGACCGGGATTGCAGCCGGCCAGCCAGCGGCGCGGGGTGACGCCATTCGTTTTGTTGTTGAACTTGTCCGGCCAGAGTTCATAAAAGTCGCGAAAGAGGCCGGCAATCAACAATTGGGAATGGAGGGCGGCAACGCCGTTGACGGAAAAGCTGCCGACGATCGCCAGATAGGCCATGCGGACCTGGGGCTGCCCGCCCTCTTCGATGATCGACATGCGGCGCAAGCGCTCGTTGTCGCCGGGCCAGCGGCGCGCCACTTCCGCGAGGAAGCGGGCATTGATTTCGTAGATAATTTCCAGCAGACGCGGCAAAAGCTTGCCAAAGAGGGGGACCGGCCAGCGCTCCAGGGCTTCAGGGAGGAGGGTGTGGTTGGTGTAAGCCATCGTATTGGTCACGATCGCCCAGGCTTCGTCCCAACCGAGACCGTTTTCGTCGATGAGCAGACGCATCAACTCAGGGACGGCACAGCTCGGGTGGGTATCGTTCAGCTGAAAACAGTTTTTAGCGGCAAAGGTTGAAAAATCCTGATCGTGGCGGCCGGTCCAGCGGGCGACAACATCCTTGAGGCTGGCCGAGGCGAGGAAGTATTGCTGCTTCAAGCGGAGAAGTTTCCCCGATTCACTGGAGTCATTCGGGTAAAGGACCATGGTGATATTTTCGGCGGCATTCTTCTGCGCCACCGCTTCCGGATAGTTACCGGCATTAAAGTCGCCGAGGTTGAACTCTTCCGTTGCCTCTGCTTTCCACAAGCGCAGGGTGTTGACTGTGCCGTTTTGAAAACCGGGAACCGGGAGATCATAGGGGATGGCGACAATGTCGTTGGTCTCGACCCAGCGCACGGAAATTTCACCGTCGGGGGCGCGGCTCGATTCGGTGCGGCCGCCGAACTTGATCCGCTGGGCATATTCCGAGCGTTCGATCTCCCAGGGATTTCCGTGACGCAGCCAGTGCTCCGGTTCTTCCACCTGGCGGCCATCGACGATCGTTTGGCGAAACATGCCGTATTCGTAGCGCATGCCATAACCGACGACCGGCAGTTGCAGGGTGGCGCAGCTGTCGAGGAAGCAGGCGGCGAGGCGACCGAGACCACCGTTGCCGAGGCCGGCATCCGGTTCGGAATCGACGAGGTCTTCGATGTCGAGGGAAAAACCGCTCAGCCCTTTTTTAACTTCCGCGGTGACCCCGAGATTGAGCATGGCATTACTGAGGAGGCGACCCATGAGAAATTCGAGAGAGAGGTAGAAGGTGGTGCGGCTGTTATTCTCCTCTTCAGCGCGGCGGGTCGCTTTCCAGCGCTCCATGAGACGATCGCGGAGCATGAACGCCAGGGCGGTATAGGCATAATGCGCCGAGCGGCAATTGGCGTCGCGCCCGAGGTGGTTGCTGTAGTAATAACGAAAATCACTGGTCAAGGCTTCCGCATCGAGGTGCAAGGGGGGGAGCTGCGTCAGGAGCGGGTCGGGGCAGATCAGGGAGCTCGGGCGGTTGGGCATAGGGGGTTAGCCTTCCATTTCGATGATCGAATGATCACCGATGTTCATTTTGCGGGCTGTACTGCTGAGACGGACGGAATCTCCGAGGATGCTGCCATTCAGGAGCATGCCGGTGACTTCACTATTGAGGTTGATGATCGAATCGCGGATGATGCTGCCACTGATGACCGAGCCGGCGGCGACCGAGACATTCGGGCCGAGGATGCTGTTGCGGACGTGGGCCCCTTCGGCGATATGGACCGGGGCGATCAGGACGGAGTTGACCGCTTCGCCGTGACAATGATGGCGACCGTTGAGGAGATAGCGGTTGGTTTCGAGGAGGGTCTCGGGCTTGCCGCAGTCGAGCCAGGCATCGATCTCCGGGGCAGAAAAGATCATATTGTCGTGGATCATGCGCATGAAGACGGCGGGGAGGTAATACTCCCCCTTAACGGTGTCGCCGCCATCGACCGAGGCCTGGATATAGTTCATGAAGCGGACGCCGTCGCGCAGGTAGTACAGGCCGACCTGGGCGAGGCGGGAGATCGGTGTCTCCGGTTTTTCGACCATGTCGACGATGACCCCGTCCTTGACGACATTGACGCCGAAACGCTGGTAATCTTCGACGAGATGCGAATAGATCAGGCCATCGCAGCCTTTGGCAAGTTCGGGGATGCGGCTGAGATCGGCGACAAAGATGGTGTCGTTGAAGACGATCAGGAGGTCGTCGCCGGCGGTCAGGTGCGGAGCGGCAAGGAGGACGGCGTGGGCCGGACCGAGACGCTCCTTCTGCACCACATAACGGCAGGTCAGCTGGGGAAAGGATTTGGCCATCTGTTCGGCGATCTGATCGCCATGCTCGTCGGTGATGAAGATGAACTCCTCGACTTGAAGGTGGGCGAGGCGGCCGATGATATGTTCGAGAACGGTCTTGCCGGCAACATGCACCAGTGATTTGGCTTTGGTGTGGGTGTGCGGGCGCAGACGTGTTCCTTTGCCGGCGACGGGGAGAATAACTTTCATTGTGTGCTCTCCTTGGTGTAAATAAATAGCGCATTAAAAATAGCGCAGTAAATGGCGCTGTCAATCAAGCTCAGATCTGGAGGAATAAAATTATGGCTGATCATCTGGTGCGAATCATGACCAAGGACGGCTCACTGCGCGCTTGTGCCGCCGAGACGACAACGTTGGTCGACGCCATCTGCCAACGCCAGGGGACCGATCTGACCGCCTCGGTCGCTCTCGGCCGCCTCGTCACCGGCGCTGCCCTCTTCGGTTCGCTCCTCAAGGACGAGCAGCGCCTGGCTCTGCAGATCGAGGCGAACGGCCCGCTGCAAAAGCTTTCCGCCGAGACCGACGCTTACGGCCGGGTGCGCGCTTCGATCCGTCAACCGATCAGCAACCTTCCCCCCCGTAACGAGCGTTTCGATGTCGCCGGCGCCATCGGCAAAGCCGGCTTTCTCCATATCAGCAAGGATCTCGGCTTCGGCGAGCCCTATCGCGGCATGGTGCAGCTGGTCAGCAGCGAAGTCGGCGAAGATCTCGCCTGGTATCTGACCACCTCGGAACAGATCCCTTCCAGCGTGGGCCTCGGCGTTCTCCCCCGCGCGGATGGTCATATTGCCGTTGCCGGCGGCTTCCTCATTCAGGCACTGCCGGGGGCGGATGATGATCAGCTCGCCGAGCTGGAGGAGCGCTTGCACGCTCTGCCGCCACTGACAACGTTGCTGCAGGAAGGGTTGTCCCCCGAGGCGATTCTGGCCCGCATCTTCAGCGGGATTGAAACCACCCATCAGGCGACCCTGCCGCTGGTCTTCGATTGCAGTTGCAGTCGGCAACAGGCGCTGGCGATTCTGGGCCTGCTGCCGGAGGAAGAGCGCCAGCCGCTTTTCGCCGAAAAGGAGATTACCGTGACTTGCGAATTCTGCCGGGAACGTTACTCTTTTACTCCGGAGGAGCTTGCCGGCAAAGGTTGAGGCGGGCGCAGGATCAGTTCGAGGGGGATGCCGTCGCCACGGTCGGCCTGCCAGATGACTTGCGCCTCGGCGATCCCGGCATTGCCCAGATAGCGTTGCAGCAGTTCCTGTCGTTTTTGTGCGAGGGCGAGGTCGTAGTCGGCACCGTGGCTGGTGGCGGCCAGGACTCGGGCATCCCAGAGGGCTTGCGGGTAAGTACGAAGCAGCGCTGCGAGGGGGTCGAGGGCTTCGACGCCACCGGCCAGAGGGAGGACGGAGCCGATCGAGAAGAGACTCTCTTCCGGGTAGGCAATGGTGAGACGGCCATCGGTGAAAGTCACTTGCGCTCCCGGTAGAGTTGGCGCTTGTTGTTCCAGTTTTTCGTTCCAGCTGAGCGTCGGTGGTGCCGGTGCAGGTGCCGGCGTCACCACCGGTGGCGGCGGGGGCGCGATTTGGCAGCCGACACAAAGAAGGAGGAGAACAAGGGGGATGAGCGATCTTTGCATCAAGGTTGAACCTTTCGCTGCAGAATTTTACCAAGGCGAAAGTATAGCAAAGCGGACAAGGATTGTCGCTCCCTTTTCCATGCAAGCAGGTGCATTTTGCCTTGAACTCTGTTATAAAGATCCTCCCGCGCCAGCTTTGCGTGGAGTTTAGTCGAAGTTGAGACGATCATGGACGAAGAATTTGACGATTTTGATGATATTTTCGGCGAAGAGGCCGACGAAGACGATATTGGCCTGGCTCAGGAGGCCCTCGATCGCGGCGATAACACCACCGCCCTGGAACTGGCCGAGGAGTATCTCGAAGATCACCCTTTCGATTTTGATGCGCTGAATCTTTGTGCCGTCGCCGCCGCTAACCTCAATGATACCGGCAAGGCGCTGGTGATCTATCAGCGCGCTCTGCGCCTCGATCCCAAGAACGGCGCCCTGCATCACAACTACGGCGTTCTGCTGCAGCGGCTCGGTTCCAATCATGAAGCGATCAAGCATTTCCGCCGCTCCATCGAGCTGCAGCCCGATTTCCCCGAAGCTTATATCAATCTCGGCAACTCTCTGGACGAAGAAGGGAAAGTCGAAGAAGCGCTGCAATGTTACGATGAAGCGCTGCGCCGCCTCCCGGATGCGTCCGACGCTTATTACAATCGTGGGTTTGCTCTGAATCGTCTCGGCCGTTTCGTTGAAGCGATCGAGAGTTTCGACAAGGCGTTGCTGATCAATCCGCAGGATGCCGCCAGCCACAACGGTCGCGGTTTTGCCCTCGCCGGTCTGGAGCGGGAGACGGAAGCGCTCGAGGCCTACAACCGGGCGATCAGTCGCGACGCGACCGTCGCCAACTTCTTTTTCAACCGCGCCCACACCTTACAGCGCCAGGGGCAACGCGAAGAAGCGTTGCGCGATCTCGATGCGGCGCTGAAGCTTGATGCCGACTTCTTCGATGCCCTCATCGAACGCGGGATGCTCCTTTTGGAACTCGGCCGCTTCGAGGAAGCGCGCAAATCCCTTGACGCCGCCCACCGTGCCGACCCCGATCATCCCGAGCCCTTCTTCTATCGCTCGGTCATCCTCGAACGCAAAGGGGATATCCCCGGCGCTCTCGCCGCCATCGAGGAGAGTCTCAAGCGCGATCCCGATTCGGATTACGCCCTCAATAACAAAGGAAATCTCCTCCTCGACCTGCAGCGGGTCGATGAAGCCCTCCTCTGTTTCGAAACGATTATCGCCCGCAACGATCAATATGCCCTGGCCCATTACAACCGCGCCTGCGTTTATGCCCTGCGCAATGACCCCGAAGAAGCGGCCGAATCGCTGGCGCGGGCGATTGCCCTCGACCCCCGCTTTCGCGAAGAGGCGCGCAAGGATCCTGATTTTGATCCTCTGCGGGCAACGCCGCCCCTGGCTCCCCTGCTGTTGATGCCGGAGAGTGATTCATGAGTGAACTGCGGCTGCGTATCGGCGGCATGCACTGCGTCAATTGCGCCGGCAAGATCGAGAAGGAGATTGCTGCTCTTCATGGCGTCGCTACCGCGACTGTCAACTTTGCCAGTGAAACCTTACAAGTCGAATACAGAGCGGCGACCATCTCCCCGGAGATGATCGCCGCCCGCGTTTCCAGCCTCGGCTATAGCTCGTCGTCCCTGGAGAGTGAATCGACGGCCGGCGCGGAAGCCCGCCGCGATCTGTACTGGTTGATCTTTTCGGCGGTACTGACGACGCCGGTGGCACTCCTCATGTTTGTCGGTGGCCATGCAGGGACCGGTCTCTGGATCAGCGCCATTCTCGCGACGATCGTCCAATTTACCGCTGGATTGACCTTCTATTCCGGCGCCTGGAAGGCCCTGCGCAACCGCAGCACCAACATGGATGTCCTCGTCGCTCTCGGTATCTCTGCCGCCTGGGGCTATTCGATCCTCGCCATGGTCGGTCTCCTCGGCCCGCGTGCCCATAACTTCTTCGAAACCAGCGCCATGCTCGTCACCTTTATCCGCGCCGGCAAATGGCTTGAAGCCCGGGCGCGCGGCCGGGCGAGTCGGGCGCTGCGCGAACTCCTTTCGCTGCAACCGGATACCGCCCGCCTGCTGCGCGACGGCGGCGAGAGTGAAGTCCCGACCCGCACCTTGCAGATTGGCGATCTGATTCTGGTCAAGCCAGGGGAGCGGATTGCTGTCGACGGCATCATCGAGAGCGGCGAAGGGGCGATCGACGAAGCGATGCTCACCGGTGAAGCAGCGCCGGTCGCCAAGGGGCCGGGGGAAGGGGTCAGCGGCGCGACGATCAACCGCAGCGGTCTCCTCACCATTCGCGCCACGGCCGTCGGCAGCGGGACGGTCCTGTCCCGCATCGTCCGTATGGTCGAAGACGCCCAGGCCGACAAGGCGCCGATCCAGCGACTGGTTGACAAGGTTTCTTCCATCTTTGTCCCGGTCGTCATCGTCCTTGCCCTCCTGACTCTCGGCGGCTGGCTCCTCGTCGGCGCCGAGTTTGTCTTTGCCCTGCAATGCGCCATCGCCGTCGTCGTCATCGCCTGCCCCTGCGCTCTCGGTCTGGCGACACCGACCGCGATCATGGTCGGCAGTGCGGTTGGCCTCAAGAGCGGCATCCTCTTCAAACGCGCCTCGGCTCTGGAGAATGTCGCCCGCATCGACACCGTCCTCTTCGACAAGACCGGCACCCTGACCAGCGGCAGCTTCGGCGTCACTGATCTCCTGACCGTCAGCGGCATCGACCCCGACGAACTGCTGCGCCTTGCCGCAGCGATCGAAGCCGGGAGTACTCATCCCCTGGCGACGGCGGTCGTTGCTCATGCCGCCAGCCGCAATTTTGCACCCCTCCTCCTCAGCGGAGTGACGGAAGTCGGCGGTCATGGCCTCATTGCGCAGAGTGCGGGAGATCCTCTCGTCGCCGGAAACCGCCGCCTCTGTGAGCGCGAAGGGATCGATCTTTCTCCCCTCGCTGCGGAAGAAATGCGTCTGGCCGGGGAGGGGAAGTCGATAATCTTCATTGCCCGCAATCAACAGCTTATCGGCCTCATCGCCCTCGCCGACACAATCAAGCCGGAAGCGAGCGAAGCGATCCGCCGCCTGCACGCTCTCGGCCTGAAGACCGCAATGATCACCGGCGACCGTCGCGATGCGGCGCAAGCGGTCGCTGCCGCCCTCGGCATCAGCGAGGTCGAAGCGGAAGTCCTCCCCGGCGACAAGCTGACCGTGGTGCGGCGCTGGCAGGCGCAGGGGAAAAGAGTGGCGATGGTCGGCGACGGTATCAATGACGCCCCGGCCCTGGCGGCGGCCGATATCGGCATCGCCATCGGCAGCGGCACCGACGTCGCCAAGGAGACCGGCGACATCGTCCTGGTGCGCGGCGATCTCCTCGACGTCGAACGGGCGATCCGTCTCGGCCGCGCCACTCTGAGCAAGATCCGCCAGAACCTTTTCTGGGCCTTCTTTTACAATATCGTCGGCATCCCCGTCGCCGCCGGCCTCCTTTATCCGCACTTCGGCCTCATCCTCAAACCCGAATTCGCCGGTCTGGCGATGGCCTTTTCGAGTGTTTCGGTGGTGAGTAACAGTCTGTTGTTGAACGGGATTCGGAAGAAGTTGCGGGGGTAAAGACGACCATGTCCCGCACTCTGATCATCGCCGGTTGCCTGCTTCTCGCCCTCGGGGTGTTGTTGCACTTCGTCCCTGGCGCCCTGAGCTGGTTCGGCCGGCTACCGGGGGATATTCGCATCGACGGGGAGAGAAGCAAGGTCTTCATCCCGATCACCTCGATGCTGATTGTCAGCGTCCTTGTCTCGCTGCTCCTTGCCCTTTTCCGGCGCTGAAAACCGGATAACTGAAGCTGAACTGAGACGCGCGGTAACCTATGACCAACGATGCGACCACCCGACCCGATTCCGAGGTGACCTGTGCCAACTGTCAGGCCTGCTGTTGCCGGTTAAAAGTCATGCTTATTACCGAGACCGGCGTCCCCGAACAATTTATCGAGAAAGACAGGACCGGGGTGGAGTTCATGGCGCAACTGGCCGATGGCTGGTGTGCGGCCCTGGATCGCAAGACGATGAAGTGTACGATTTACCAAGTGCGGCCCTGGGTTTGCCGGGAATATGAGATGGGCGATTATGAATGTCTGGACGACCGCGCTGCCCATCTGTCATGCTGCGGATAGTTTTTTTCACCCAATTCCCCCAGGAGATGATCCATGAAATTGACAAAAACCAGCTGGTGTACAGGCCTTTTGCTCTTGATCGCCCTCTTCGGCATGACGCCGCTCTGCTTCGCCGCACCGGCCACGACGAGTGGAAAAACCTCAATGGAAGATGTCAAGAAGGAGACACAGGATCTGCTGGAGTCGCTAAAGGGCTATAGCGCGGCACAGCGGGACGAAGCGACCGCAAGAATCAATGCGACTTTAGATCATCTCGATCAGCGTATTGTCGCCCTGGAAGGAACGATCAGCAGCAACAAGGATAAAATGGATGCTGCCGCGCGCGAAAAATCCCGGGCCAGTCTCGCCGAGCTGCGCAGGGAGCGGGCGAAGGTGGCTGAATTGTATGGCAGTTTAAAGAGTAGTTCTGTCGATGCCTGGGAGGAGATGAAGAGAGTCTTTTCTGATGCTTATATCAGTCTCAATGAAACCTGGGAAAAGTCGGAAATCGAATTCGGCCGGAGCAAATAGCAGCCGTCAGGCAAGGTCACTTCAGCGATGAACTCTGAGCCCCCGGCTCCCGATAGCTCCCGCTCCCTGCTGAAGACGATCCGCGCTCTGCCGGTGGGGATCTGGGCGTTGGGGTTCGGTTCGATGTTCATGGACATCTCTTCCGAGCTGATCCACAGTCTGCTGCCGGTCTTCATGGTGACCTCCCTCGGTGCTTCGCTGATCACCATCGGCATCCTTGAAGGGGTCGCGGAAGCGACGGCCTCTATCACCAAGGTCTTCTCCGGCGCCCTCAGCGACTACCTCGGCAAGCGCAAGTTTCTCCTCGTTACCGGATACGCCCTCGCCGCTTTCACCAAACCAATCTTCCCCCTTTCCACCTCGATCAGCTGGGTCTTCGCCGCGCGCTTTATCGACCGCGTCGGCAAGGGAATTCGCGGCGCACCACGCGATGCCCTGGTCGCCGATATTTCACCGCCGCAACTGCGCGGCGCGGCCTACGGCCTGCGTCAAGCCCTTGATTCGGTCGGCGCCCTCCTCGGCCCGCTCCTCGCGGTCGCCGGCATGATCTGGTTCGCTGGCGACATCCGTGCGGTTTTGTGGGTCGCCGTCCTCCCGGCCTTCATCGCCGTAGTGCTGCTCATCCTCTTTGTCCGCGAACCGGAACGCGCCGCCCCCGATCGCGCCGTCCGGGTGCCGCTCCATCCGGCCGAGATCCGCCGCCTGCCGCGACGCTACTGGCTGATCGTCCTCCTTGGCGGTGTCTTTACCCTGGCGCGCTTCAGTGAAGCCTTTCTGGTGTTGCGCGCTCAGGATGTCGGCCTTAGTCTCGGACTGGTGCCGCTGGTGTTGATCGTCATGAACCTCTTTTACGCGACGGTCGCCTATCCGGCCGGCGCCGCTAGCGACCGGGTCCGGCCCCGTACCCTCCTGCTCATCGGTTTGGCGTTCTTGGTTGCCGCTGATCTTCTTCTGGCCACGGCCGCCACTCCCCTCGCCGCCATTGTCGGTGCTGCGCTGTGGGGTCTGCACATGGCCTTTACCCAGGGATTATTCGCCAAACTCGTCGCCGACAATGCGCCGGCCGCGCTGCGCGGCACCGCTTTCGGCGTCTTTAATCTGGTCAGTGGCGGCGCTCTCCTGCTGGCGAGCGTCATCGCCGGCGTCCTGTGGAGTGCCTGGGGGGCGACCGCTACTTTCGTGGCTGGCGGCATCTTTGCCACTGTCGCCGCTCTGGGATTGCTCCTTTATCGTCCGCAGTCTTCCGTCCCGGACAAAAGGGACGAGTGACAGCCTCTGTTCAGAGAGCGATATCTTCCGGTTCTTTCCGGCGCAGGGTGCGGGCAAGAATGAGGAAGACGCCGAGATTGACAGCCAGGATCAACCCCTTGACCCAGTTGAAGGCAAAGATAACCTCGTAGAGTTCAAACGGCAGATAGATGCCGCAGCTGATGACGCCAAACCATTCGGCCCAGAGCTGTTGCCGCCAGAGGCCGTAGGCTTCGACAAATCTTATCAGGGCATAAAGGAGGGCGGCGCTCGCCAATAGTTTGAGTTCACCGGCAGTGACGCGATTAGCGAGATCGAGAAAGATGTGCGGATAGTAGCCATCGGGATTCAGGTGGAGATTGCGCACCAGGTCCGCGGCGTCGCGATGCAGATTGCGATGGATGAGGGTGAGGAGACCGCACCCTGCCAACAGGACCAAAACGCCTTTGGCGCCTTCGATAAAGGCGATGGTGCGAATCGCAACAGCGGAGTCGTCCTGGCTCATTGCCGGGAGAACTCCCGCTGGGTGGTCAGTTCGGCGAGTTGGGCGTGAATCTGTTCCAGGGCGCGGTTTTGCGCGGTGAGATGTTCGAGGATGGCCTGGACTTCAACTTCCGCCTTCTGGTTGAGGATGTAATCGTTGTGCGCGTCCAGTCGGTCGCGTTCCGCCAGACGATTCTGGCTCATCATGATGACCGGCGCGGTGTAGGCCGCTTGCAGGGAGAGGACCAGATTCATCAGGATGAAGGGGTAGGGATCCCAGTGCTGCAACCAGGCTGTGACGTTCAGGATCACCCAGAGGGTCAGCAGGCAGGATTGGATGATGATAAAGCGCCAGGAACCGACCACTGCGACGACCCGGTCGGCGGCTTTCTGACCGATAGTCGCTTGTTCGGCAAGGATGTCATTGACGTTCTTGATCGGTCCGTGTTCGTGCCGGAAGGGTTCGGGAAAACGAAAATGCATGGGTGGCCTCCTCGATTATGGCGGAGAGTGAGTGCTCCTCGGGGCAGTTCTCAGTCCGGATGGCGACCTCGATCTTGCTCTTGAAATTCTCAGCCGCGCCCGGCGGCCGCCCGCCGGCTGAAAATCAAGCTTATGCACTTGGGGAAAATCGCCGGAGGGTTGACTCGCCGGGCGGAAGTCTGTTATAAAAAACATCGATGAATCAAATCATTAGAGGATTATACGATGTTTTTTAATGTCCCCCGCAGCCGCCGCGACTTTTTCAAGCTCTCTTTTTTCGCAACGACGCTTGCTGTGCTGCGCCCCCGGTTAAGCTGGGGGAAAAACGCAGCGCTGCAACCGTCTGCCCCTCTTTCCCTCTTCAATACTCACACCGGCGAGCGACTGAGCATTGCCTACCGTTCCCACGACGGTGACTACGTTCCGACCGCCCTCGGTCAGCTCGACCGTCTGTTGCGCTGCCACCATACCAATGATGTCCACCCGATCGATCCGCGCACCCTCGATTATCTTGCCCTCCTCGATCAGCAACTCGGTGGCGGTCACGACATTCATATTATCTCCGCTTATCGCTCCCCCCGCTACAACGCCCTGCTGCAAAGCAAAGGGCGGGGTGTGGCCTCCAAAAGCCTCCACCTGCAGGGGCGCGCCCTTGATGTGCGCATCCCCGGTGTGCAACTCGATCGCCTCAAGGAAACGGCCCTCCTCCTCGGCCGTGGCGGCGTCGGCTATTACCCGCGGCCTGATTTCATCCATATCGACTCCGGCCCGGTCCGGCGCTGGTAATCCGCCCCTTGCAAAGTCGTCCATTACCGTTACACTTGCGGCATGATTCGCTGCGCCCTCTTTTTTTCTCTGATTTTATTGTTCCTGTGCCCGGCATTGGCGGCCGACAACGATATCGTTGATATCGAGCCGCAGTTGCGTCGCCTCTCCACTGCCCGTAGCGTTGGCACCGAGATCCTCCACTATAGATCCTCTCTGGCGCACTTCTACCGGGAGCGGCAGTTTCAGCCCGCCTGGAGTGACGGTCGCCAGCTCTCTGCGCCGGCCGAAGAGCTTCTTGCCGCCATCCCGGCGGCGGCCGGGGAGGGGCTTGATCCCCGCAATTATCACCTCGACGCCCTCAATGACCGTTCCCGCCTCTTCCTGACCACCCCGACAGCGCAACTGGCCGCCGAGCTGGATCTCCTGCTCAGCGATTCCTTCATGACCCTTGCTTCTCATTATCTGAACGGTTGCATTGTTCCGGCTCAGGTCGATACCGCCTGGCATATTCCCCGGGAAGAAGCCGACCCCCTGCGGATGCTCAACCAGGCGCTGCTCAGCGGCCGCATTGGCGATTCCCTGCAGGCCCTGCTGCCGCCTGACCCCGCTTACGCCGCTTTGCGGAGTGCCTGGCAGGATCTGCAACTGGTCGCCGCGGTCGGCGGCTGGCCGCAGCTGAGCTTCAAGCCGCCGCTGCGTCCCGGTGCCGTTGGCGCCGAGGTGGTGGCTCTGCGGCAACGGCTGGTCGCCAGCGGCGATCTACCGGTGGCCGAAGGGGAAGGGGAGATCTTCGATGCCAGCCTCGAAGCGGCGGTCTGGCGTTTCCAGAGCCGGCACGGCCTGGTCACCGACCGTATCGTCGGCCCCCAGACCCTCGCCGCCCTCAACGTCTCCGCCGTTGTTCGCGTTCGTCAGCTGGCCGTTAATCTTGAACGCTGGCGCTGGCTGCCACGTTCACTGGGTGAGCGTCATCTGCGCGTCAATCTCCCCGCCTTTCATCTTGAGCTGTTCGAAGCGGGGGAGCCGGTTCTGAACATGCGGGTGATCGTCGGCCGTCAGGTCCGGCAGACTCCGGCCTTTGTCGGGCGCATGACCTACCTCGTCCTCAACCCTTACTGGGAGGTGACGCGTAACCTCGCCGTTCTTGATCTCCTCCCCAAGATTCAGGCCGATGGCGGTTATCTGGCCAACAACGGCATCAAGGTCTTCACCCGCCCCGGCGGGACGCTGCTTGACCCCGCGGTCATTAATTGGCAGCAGCTCGGGGCGGGCAACTTCCCTTATCACCTCCGCCAGGATCCCGGTCCGAAGAACGCCCTCGGCCGGATCAAGTTCATCTTTCCCAACCGCTACACGATCTACCTGCATGACACCCCGACCCCCAAGCTCTTTGAGCGTGAACAACGCTCCTTCAGCTCCGGCTGCATCCGCCTCGAAAAGCCCTTTGACCTGGCGCAATTTCTGCTGCGTGGCACCCCGCTGGCGTCTCCAGCCGCCCTGGAGGAGAGTCTGCAGAGCGCAAGCAACCAAACCATCCTCCTGCCGACCCCGATCCCGGTCTATCTTCTCTACTTCACCGCCTGGGTCGAAACGGACGGCACCCTCAATTTCCGCCCTGATCTTTATCAGCGCAACCTCCGGCTCGATCGTGCCCTGCGTTGAGCCCCGACTTACATTTCCGGTTGCCAACCCCACGTTTTGTGTTTGACTAAGAGAGAGCTGGCACTTGCAGCGAAATCGAGAGCAAAAGGAGAACGAGGATGGAATGCGATAGCGTTTTGCACAAGATGCACATGTGCGCCTTGGCAGCGGAGAACGCGGAGCTGGCGCAAAGTCTGGCGGAAAATCCGACTGTCGAATGCGAAAATTGTGGAGCGTTGGCCAGAGAGCCGAAGAATGTCTGTAGTCCGCGGCAGCTTCCCGACATCGCCTGACGGTGGCGATCATTGTAAGGGCTGCGGCAGCTGAGTTTGTCGGCAAGTGCGAAAGGAGAATGTCATGTACGGTCGAGAACGGATTTACAAGAAGGTGGAGATCATCGGTGTCTCGTCCAAGGGGATCGAGGCCGCCATCGAGACGGCCTTGCGCAAGGCGCAAAGCACACTCGACAAGATCTCCTGGTTCGAGGTGCAGGATATCCGCGGCCATGTCGGCGAGAACGGTAAGGTCGCCGAATATCAGGTGGTGATCAAGGTCTCCTTTGAGCTGAAGGAGTAGGCGGAGATTGCCAGGGAATGTGTGAATGCAGTCAAACTAGTAATATCAGGATTTGTATGACTAAGGGCCGACGGGAAATGCTGTCGGCCCGTTTTTTCCGCGCCTGTGGATCTGGCGTGCCGCTGGCGCCGCGCGGGGAGTTGATCTTGACAATCGGAGCCGTATTTTCAATACTGTTTGGCCCCATCATCAGGTTGCTAAACCCCGCCAAAAATCGATTTCGGCGAGTGCGTCAAGGAGAAGATCATCGATGCTGCGAACCACAGCTCCCGTCACTCTTTTGTTGGTGCTTCTTCTTGCCGGACCGGGGCTTGCAACGGATCTCGCCGAATCCGGGCAGCTTCTACCGCTGCAGGAAGTCCTTTTCCGCGGATTGGAACGCAATTTCGATCTCCAGGCGCAGCGGCTCAATCTCCCCATCGGTCGCGAAGAGGTCACAGCCGAATCAGCGCGCTTCGATCTGACGGCGGATGGTGCGGTCTCCGTTGCCGGCGAAAGGACCCCGAGTGCCGCCACCTCCCTCACGGACCCTTATGGCCGCCGCCGGCAATCCGGGGCGAAGCTCGGTCTCGGCAAGGAGTTCCAGAGTGGCCTCGATGCCCGACTGGGGCTGGAAAGTTCCCGCCTGAGCAGCAATGCCGCTACCCCGGGTCTCGATCCCGAATATCGCACCTACCTGATCCTCGATTTTACCCAGCCGCTGTTGCGCGACTTTGGCCGTGCGGTCAATACCACCGATCTGCGCCTCGCCGACCAGCGCCTGGAGCAGGCCCGCTTCGGCTATCTCGACCAGGCGCAACGCCTCGGCGAAGAGCTCGAATTGGCCTATTTCGAGCTGGCCCGCAGCCATGAAATCCTCCGTTTGCGGATTGAGTCGCGGGAACTGGCGCGCGAACTCCTTGCCGGCAACCGCGACAAGTTCGAGGCCGGCATTGTGCCGATTACCGAAGTGCAGGAAGCCGAGACTGCCGGAGCCGCCCGCGATGAGCAGGTGGTCTTTGCCCGCCAGCAGATGGAGATTGCCGCCAACCGGCTCAAAAATCTCCTGGAGATTGGTCACGATGATCCCCTTGCTGTTGTGCTGTTACGCACCGAACCCCTCCCCGGCATTGACCAGGTTTGGCCGCCATTAGAGACGGCCCTGACCACCGCCCTGGTGGCGCGCCCCGACCTCGAACGCCAGCGCCTGGAGATCGCCAGCCGCGAGATCCGCCTCGCTTATTTTGAAAACCAGAAGCTCCCCCGTCTCAATCTCGAAGCTTCCCTCGGCGTCAATGGCCTTTCCGGTGACCCTGAAAGCCCGGCAACTCCGGGCGCCCAGGCCCACCGCGGCGATTACTGGCGCTCCCTCGATCAGGCGGCAAGTGGCGACGGCTATGCCTGGTTTGCCGGGTTGCGTTTCGATTACCCTCTCGGCAACCGTGCGGCGGTTGCCCGCTATCGGCAGGCCGGACATGAAAAGCGTCAGGCCCTGTACCGGCTCAAGGGGCTGGAGAGTACCGTCGAGACCGAGGTGCGCAACGCCCTCACCACGGTCGAGCGCGGCTATGAACGGGTGCAGGTGGCGGAGCGTTTCCAGCAACTCGCCGATATCACCCTGAGCCAGGAGATGGAGCGCCTGCAAGAGGGGCTCACCGACACCTTCCGCATCCTCGATTTTCAGAGCGTGGTCATCGAGGCGCGGGTCCGCAAGGCCAACGCCCTGGTCGACTTCAACGCCGGGCTGAGCAGCCTTTATCGGGCGATGGGCGCGAATCTGGAACGTCGCAATATCGTTCACCCCCTCGTCGAAGAGAAGGAGAGACAGAATGTCCGCAATTGAGCGCCCCTTCCTCCCCCTGCTGCCCCTCCTTCTCGTTCTGCTGCTGAGCGGCTGCGGCGAGAAAGAGAGTGCCGCTCCCCGTCCGGAAGCGCCGGCGGTGCCGGTGCTCCTCGGGGAAGTTTCGACCCGGCGGGTGGAGTTGATCCTTGAACAGGTCGGCACTCTGACCGCCCTTCACGATGTCACCCTGCGCAGCGAAAGCGAGGGACGGGTCGTGGAGATCGCTTTCCGTGAGGGGCAGCCGGTGCGCAAGGGAGAGGTGCTGGTGCGCCTCGATGCGGCCAGGATCCGGGCCAATATCGTCAATCTCGAAGCCCAGATCAGCGAGCATAAGGCTCGCCTGGAGAACAAGCTGCGCACCCTGGAGCGTAATCGGCCGCTGCTGGAGAAGAAGCTCATCTCCCGTTTGCAGTTCGATAATCTCGAAACCGAGATCGCCGAGGTGCGCGCCCAGATCGAACAGGCCCGGGCCAATCTGGTCGGCGAGCAGGTGCGCCTCGCCGCTACGGTAATCCGTGCCCCCTTCGACGGGGTGTCCGGCGTCCGTACCCTGTCACCGGGCGACTATCTCAAGGTTGGTGACCCGGTGGTGACGGTGGTTGATCTCGATCCCCTCGAGATCTCCTTTCAGGTGCCGGAGAAGTTCAAACCGAAATTCTCCCTTGAGCAGATCGTCAACCTGCAGGTGACCCCTTATCCGGAGCGCACCTTTACCGGCCGGATCTCCTTTGTGGCGCCGCGGGTCGACGAAGCCACCCGCACCTTTCAGGTCAAGGCGCAGGTGGCCAACGCCGAGCACCTCCTCAGTCCCGGTCTCTTTGCCCGGGCGTCGGTGGTGACCGATGTCTTTGCCGCGGCGATCACCGTCCCCTGGGAAAGTGTCATCCAGACCGAGCAGGAGACCTACCTTTACACCGTGCAGGAGAAGATCGCCCGCAAGGTGCCGGTGCGTCTCGGCCGGATCACACCGGAATGGGCGCAGCTCCTCGACAGCGAGCTGGCGCCGGGGAGCGCGGTGATCCTCGAAGGGAAGTTCGCCAGTCGCGATGGCGGAAAAGTGGCGCCGAAGGCGCCGGCCCCCTCCGCTGGAGCCAAGGAGTAAGCGATGTTCCTCCCCGATATTTCGATCAAGCGACCGGTCACCGCCACCATGCTGGTGCTGGCCCTGGTGATCTTCGGCGTCATCGGCCTTTCGCGTCTCGGCGTCTCCCTTTATCCGCAGATCGATGATCCGGTGGTGACCGTCTCCACCTTCTGGCAGAACGCCCGCCCGGAAGAGGTCGATAACGAGATCACCGATATCCTCGAAGACGCGGTGAGTGGCGTCAGCGGCATCAAGCACATCGTCTCGGAAAGTTCGGAAGGGCGCTCACGCATCACCATCACTTTTGAGCTCGGCAAGAATATCGACGTTGCCGCCCAGGAGGTCCGCGACAAGGTCTCCGCCCGGTTGCGCCGTCTCCCGAGCGATGCCGATATTCCGGTCGTTGACAAGCTCGACATCAATGCCCAACCGATCATCTGGCTGGCGGTCACCGGCCAGCGCGCTATCGAGGATCTCACCTATTTCGCCGATGTGCAGATCCGGCCGCTGCTGCAGAAGATCGAGGGGGTCGGCGAAGTCAGTGTCGGCGCCGGCCGGGAGAAGCAGATTCACATCCGCTTGATGCGCGAACGTCTGGCGGCCTACCGCATCGGTGTCGACGAGGTCATCGACGCCATCCGCCGTCAGCACATGGAGGTTCCCGGCGGCAAGATCGACTCGCAGGAAAAGGAATTTCTCATCCGCACTGTCGGCGAATTTGAAACCGCCGCAGCTTTTAACGACCTGATCGTTACCCATCGCGACGGGGCGCCGATCCGCCTCGGCCTCCTCGGCGCCATCGAGACCGGCCGTGACGAAACCCGTCCCGCCGGCAACTTCACGCAAGGGGGGGTGACGCTGACGACCGCTGCCCTGCGCATTTCGCCGCGCTCCGGGGCCAACGAGGTGGCGATTGCCCGGCAGGTCAAGAAGGCGCTGCCGGAAATCCGCCGCATCCTCCCCGAGGGGATGGATATCCACATTGCCACCGATACGACGCGATTTATCGAACAATCGATCTCCGAGATCAAGACCCAACTCCTCTTCGGCGGCATCGCTGCGGCTCTGGTCATCCTCCTCTTTTTGCAGAACCTCCGCACCACCCTGATCAGCGCCATCGCCATCCCGACTTCGATCATCGCCACCTTTGCCTGCCTTTACGTCCTCGGCTTCACCCTGAACAATATGACCATGCTCGGGCTGGTCCTGGCGGTCGGCCTGGTGATCGACGATGCCATTGTCATGGTCGAGAACATCTATCGCCACCGCTCTGAACTCGGCAAGGGGCCGATGCAGGCCGCTTTTGAAGGCTCGCATGAAATCTCCTTTGCCATCATCGCCACCACCCTGGTGCTCGCCGGCGTCTTTCTGCCGGTGGCCTTTATGGGTGGGATGATCGGCCGCTTCTTTTATGAATTCGCGGTGACTGTCGCCTTTGCCGTCCTTTGCTCGACCTTCGTGGCGATGACGGTAGTGCCGATGCTCTGCTCGCGTTTTCTCAATCTCAGCTCCAGCAATTTTCAGGTCTTTCGCGTCTTTGACCGTTTGATGGCCGCCAGTGCCAACTTCTACCGCCGGAGCATGCGGCGCGTTCTGCAGCAGCGCGCCATCATGATCGTCGTGGCGGCGCTGGCCCTCGGCGGCGGCGTCTGGTTTTATACGCTCCTCGGTCAGGAGCTCGTCACCCCGGAGGATCAAGGGCGTTTTATTGTCCGCCTGCAAACGCCGCTGGCCTACTCAATGGAGAAGACCGATGGCGTCCGGGCCCGGGTCGAAGCGCGCCTCAAGGAGATCCCCGAGATCAGTCACTTCTTCTCCTTTACCGGCTTTGGCGGCGCCAACCGGGCTGTCGCCATCGTCACCCTGGTGCCGCGCAGCGAACGCAGCCGCACCCAGCAGCAGGTGCAGAGTGAGGTGCGCCAGTTTCTGCGTCAGCTCCCCGATGTCCGCGGCAACGCGACCGCCGTCTCCCCCTTAGGCGGCGGACAGCGCGCCGAAGATGTGCAACTCGTCATTCAGGGGCCGGATATCGCTGTGCTCGACAGCGCGTCCCGGCAGCTGATGAACAAGATCGAAGAGACTTCCGGTTACTCCGGCGTCTCTCGCGACCTGGAGATCGGCAAACCCGAGGTGCGGGTGCGTATCGATCGCGAAAAGGCCGCCGAAGCCGGGGTCAATGTCGAAAATATCGCCGCCACCGTCGGCGCCCTCCTCGGCGGCATCGAAGTCGCTTCCTTCAAGGAGGGGGGGAAGAGCTACGAGGTTCGCTTGCGGCTGCAGGCTGAACAGCGGCAGCTCCCTGGCGACGTGCAGCGCATCTTTCTGCGCGGTACTGGCGGCGAACTCCTCGATGTCAGCGGCTTCGTCACCCTCGAGGAAGGGGTCGGTCCGAGTGTGATCAACCGGCTTGACCGCCAGCGCTCGGCCACGGTCTTTGCCACCCTCGAAGAAGGCAAGCTCCTCGGCACTGCCATCAGCGAAGTACAGGCGCTCGCCGCTACCATCCTCCCCGAAGGGTATGTCACCAAGTTCTCCGGCAGTGCCGAAACTCTCGGCGAAACCGGCAAGTACGTCCTCTTTGCATTCCTTCTCGCCACCATCCTCACTTACATGGTCCTCGCCGCCCAGTTCGAGAGCTTTACCCAGCCGATGGCGATTATGATGGGGCTCCCCCTCTCTTTTATCGGCGCCTTTGGTTTACTCCTCCTCCTCGGTAACACCCTCAACCTCTACTCGATGATCGGCCTGGTCCTCCTTATCGGTCTGGCCGCCAAGAACGGCATCCTCCTCATCGACTACGCCAATCAGTTGCGTCATTCCGGCATGCCCCTCGATGCCGCTCTGGTCGAAGCCGGCGCCACCCGCCTGCGGCCGATCCTGATGACCGCCATCTCCACCATCGCCGGGGTCCTCCCCGTCGCCCTCGGCATCGGCGAAGGGAGTGAAAGCCGCCAGCCGATGGCGGTCGCCATCTCCGGGGGACTCTTCTCCTCGACGCTCCTGACGCTGGCAGTGGTGCCGGTGATCTACAGCTATCTCGATCAGCTCAGTCGCTGGCAGGGGTTTGAAAGATTCAAGGGCTGGATTCTGGTGCGGGAAAAGGGGGATGCTGCGGGTAAAGATTCCGATCAGGCGCCATAATGGTGTATGCCGCGTGGTAGGGGCGGCTCTTGTGGCCGCCCGCTTCGGTCGGTCGGGACCAAGCAGTTTCCGGGGGTTGCGCCCCCGACGACGCCTTACTCATTTTGCTTGCCCAAAATGAGTAAGCAGCAAAAGGGCACCCCATCACCTGGCCCGCTGCGCGGGTTCCCTGCGCCCGGCAGACGTTTGGCGGGCGGACAAAAACTCGCTGCGCTCAAACATTTGTCCACCTTTATCGCCAAACGTCCACCGCCCTCCGGCGGCGGCGAAAGGGGGATTACAGTTCAGGATCTGGTAGGGGCAGCCCTTGTGGCCGCCCGACTTTGCCTGGCGTAGTGGAGAAGGAGAAAAATCTCCATTCCCATCCACCCATGCTCTTCCTGCAATTGCTCCCGGAAACAACTGAGCCATTGAAATCTGCATCCGGCGGTGTTATGTTACATGTAACACGACAAGGAGGTCGCCGCATGCAAACACAACCGGTTAAAGAGCGCGTTAAAAGTCACAGAAATCGTTTGCGCAATGCCGGATTAAAACCAGTGCAGATGTGGGTGCCGGATCCGAAGGCACCTGGTTTTGCCGCGGAATGCCGCAGGCAGTCCCTCTTGATTTTGAATGATCCGACTAATCTTCTCGATCTTGAGAGCTTTGCGGAAATTGTCGACTGGGAGGATGAATGAAACGCGGCGACCTGGTTCTGGTCTCCGCACCCGGTGACTATGGAAAGCCGCGACCGGCCTTGATCATCCAGTCCGATCTTTTTCAGGAACATCCCAGTGCGACCCTTTGTCTTGTCTCCAGCCACCTGCGGCAAACCCCCCTCTTTCGCTATGAGGTCGAACCAACGACTGAAAACGGTCTCTCCGCGACTTCCCAGATCCAGATCGACAAACTTATGACCGTCCCCCGACAGAAGATTGGACCGGTTATCGGCAGACTCTCACCGAAGCAGATGAATGAAATCACCAAGCTGCTGGTCCTCTGGGTTGGCGTCGCTGACGAGTAAAAAGGAAGAAGGAGGACTCAATGCCGGAAATTGAAGATCAGCGCCGCGGTAAAGAAATGCTGAAAGAGGTCGCCATCCGTTACGCATCACAGCACGGACTGAGACCAGACAAGATTGAATGGGTAGAAGCCGGTGGCGACGAATGGTGGCTGAAAGTCATGACCAAACAGCATTCGGTCAAGGTCGTTTTCTCTATTGAAGAGATAGAAGATTTTCCCGGTGGCGACGAGGATACGACGAGTTCAAAAGCCAAGATCCGCAACGCCTTTGCAAGTTTGTCGATGTAGCAACGCCCGAAAAATCCTGCGGAATTGTGGGAACGTAGGTCAAAAGGATGCTAATAATGAACGAAACAATGCAAAAAGGTCTGGACGAAAAATATTATTCGGAATGTGGCTCGATTATTAAAGCCAAAGCCGAGATCTGCCCCAAATGCGGAGTGCGGCAGAGTTCCCCTTTTGCGAATCTGGGAGCAGTTGCCCCCAACGGCAAAAGCAAATTGGCGGCGGCGTTGTTTGCCTTGTTCCTGGGGAGTTTCGGGATCCACAAGTTTTACCTGCGACGTGTTGGCCTGGGCGTTTTGTACCTGCTCTTCTGCTGGACCTTTATCCCGTCGATTCTCGGTTTCATCGATGCCATACTCCTGCTGATCATGAGTGATGAAGATTTTAATCGAAAGTATGGCACCATCTGAATTTCCTCGAAAATCCCGGGGCAGATTCTCATCAAAGCAGATGAATGAATCACCAGACTGCTGATTCCTCTGGGTTGGCGTCGCTGACGAATAACGCGGAGAATGGAGAGTGTAATGGGTATTCCAGTAAAAAAATGGTTTTTGGTCCTCTGCATCCTTGTCAGTGGTTGCAGTTACCATTCTGCTCCTCCTGACAACGTCGATTTTCTCTCGGTTGAAAGCCTCAGTGAGCTTGAGGGGGTTTACAGGAATCTGGGAGAAAGGGATTCCGACAGTCAGCCGGTTTATCTTTCCTCCTTGATCTGGAAGTCTACAGATATCGCTCACAGCGCCGTCACTGCCGTCGAAGTCACAGTACGGGATGCAGATACACTGGTTGTCAAGGCCCTCCCTGATGGCAGCATCGAGAAGGAGGAAACCTTTGTCAGGGGGCGGGATTTCAGGATCCAACAAGGGCGAATACAGCTGATCAAGCGGTGGGCACTCCTCAACTATGGTGCCGATGACGTTCTGGTGGGCCCCCGCTACGAGATCTCGGAGCTTGGACTCGATGCGAAAAGGGACGGAAAGTTCAGCTCGCGCGGTGCGGGTGCTGGATTGATTTTCCTGTTGTTTCCCTTTGCGTTCCACGGTTCAGAGGAGGTGCGATTCATCAGACTCGACCCCTGATCCGTCACGCTGCCGCCAAGCCGGTTTTAATGCGCTTCCCGCCAATTCTTCCCCACCCCCACCGCTACCGTCAACGGCACCGAGAGTTCGATCGCCCCTTCCATCTCCTCCTTGACCAGCGTCTCCATAATCTCCACCTCCGCCAGCGGCACATCAAAAACCAGTTCATCGTGCACCTGCAGCAGCATCTTGCTTTTCAGCCCCTCCGTCCCCAGCCGCTTGAAGATCTTCACCATCGCCACCTTGATGATATCGGCCGCTGAACCCTGCACCGGATAGTTGACGGCGTTGCGCTCGGCGTAGGCGCGGATGCCGCCGTTGCTGCTGTGGATGTCGGGGATCGCGCAGCGCCGGCCGAGGATGGTGGTGACGTAGAGCTGCTGGCGCGCCTCGTCCTGCTTGGCGGCAATAAAGGCCTTGACCCGGCTGTAGCGGGCAAAGTAGCTGTCGATAAAGTGCTGGGCAGTCTTGCGGTCGACGTTCAGATCCTTGGCGAGACTGAAAGCGCCCATGCCGTAAAGGACGGCGAAATTGATGGTCTTCGCCTGGCGGCGCTGTTCGCTCGTCACCAGCTCCGGGAAGAGGCCGAAGATCTCACTGGCGGTGCGGCGGTGGATATCCTCATCGCGGAGAAAGCTCTCCTTGAGGGACGGCTCATCGGCAAGGTGGGCGAGGACGCGCAGTTCGATCTGCGAATAGTCGGCGCAGAGGAGAAGATGCCCCTCGGCCGGGATAAAGGCTTCACGGATGCGCACGCCGATGTCGCTGCGGATCGGGATATTCTGCAGATTCGGATCGCTGGAGGAGAGGCGGCCGGTGACGGCGATCGCCTGGTTGAAGGAGGTATGAATGCGCCCGGTCTCGGGATGAATCAGCTTCGGCAGGGCGTCGGTGTAGGTCCCCTTGAGCTTGGCAAGGGTGCGGTAGTCGAGGAGGCGGGTAGCGATGAGGTGCTCGGCGGCAAGATCGGTGAGCACCTCGACGTCGGTCGACCAGCCGCTCTTGGTCTTCTTCCCCTTGGGGAGCTGGAGCTTTTCAAAGAGGATCTCGCCGAGTTGCTTTGGCGACGCGATGTTGAAGGGGGTGCCGGCGAGATCAAAGATCTCCTGCTCCAGGCGGGCGAGCTTCCCTTCGATCTCGCGGGAAAGTCCTGCCAGATGCACGGCATCGACGCGGATGCCGGTCCACTCCATCTCGGCAAGGATCGCGGAGAGGGGCATCTCCACTTCATGAAAAAGGTGCTCCTGGCCGCTCTCGGCGAGGCGGGGGGCAAAGTATTCGTAGAGGCGCCAGGTAACGTCGGCATCCTCGGCGGCGTAACACCCTGCTTTCTCGATCTCGACGGCACTGAAACAGACGCGGTTCTTGCCGGTGCCGGTCATCTCGTCGTAGGCGATGGTCTTGTAGTCGAGGAGTTCGGCGGCGAGGGCATCCATGCCGTGCGACTTGGCGGTGGGATTGGTGAGATAGGACGCGAGCATGGTGTCGAAATTCAGGCCGGCGACCAGGACTCCGTGGCGGCGCAGGACGAGGGCGTCGAACTTGCCGTTCTGGGCGATCTTGAGACGCCGGGGATCGCTCAGCAGGGGGCGCAGTCTGTCGAGAACGACCGCAACATCGAGCTGCGCCGGCATGCCGAGATAGTGATGGCGTACCGGGATGTACCAGCCGCTCCGGCTGCGGGTGGCAAAGGAGAGGCCGACGAGTTCGGCGCGGGTCGGATCGAGGCCGGTCGTTTCGGTATCGAAGGCAAAGGCCGGGGCCGCTTCCAGCTCGGCGATGAGTTCGTCAAGATCGGCCAAAGTCAGGACGCAGCGGTAGTTGCTGCCGTCGCTCCGCTCGGCGCTGGAGAAGCTATTAAGAAGTTTGTGGAACTCCAGCTCCTTGAAGATTTCGGTGAGGGCCGGGCGGTTCGGTGCGCGCGGCGCCAGGGATTCCAGTTCGTAGGCGATGGGCAGATCGTCGATCAGGGTGACGAGCTGGCGGCTGAGGCGTGCCTGCTCGGCGAAGGTCTCCAGATTCTCGCGCTGCTTCCCTTTCAACTTGTCGGTGTTGGCAAGGAGATTCTCCACCGTGCCGAATTCCTGAATCAGCTTGACCGCGGTCTTTTCACCGATGCCGGGGACGCCGGGGACATTGTCGGAGGAATCGCCGGCCAGGGCCTGCACCTCGATGACGCAGGAGGGCAAACCACCAAAGCGTTCGGCGACCTCGGTAAGGCCGAAGATCTTCTCCTTCATGGTATCAAGGAGGCGCACCTGCGGAGTGACGGTCTGCATGAGATCTTTGTCGCCGGTGACGATCATCACTTCCAGTTCTTCGCTGGCAAAGCGCTTCGCCAGAGTAGCAATCAGATCATCCGCTTCAAAACCGGCCTCTTCCAGGACCGGCAGATTGAAGGCGGCAACGATCTCCTTGATTTTGGGGATCTGCGGTACCAGATCATCGGGCATCGACGCCCGGTTCGCTTTGTATTGCGGATAAAGATCCTTGCGGAAGGTCGGTCCGCGTGGATCGAAGACGACCGCCAAATAGTCGGGCTGCTCGTCGCGAACGATTTTGAGGAGCATGGTGGTGAAGCCATAGACGGCGTTGGTCGGAAAACCCTTGCCGTTGGAGAGGTGGCGAATGGCGTAGTAGGCGCGATAGATGTAACTGGAACCGTCGATGAGATACAGCCGTTTGCATTGGTCAGACATGGGAGCCTCGCGGGGAATTTG
>JAXMLA010000312.1:0-2729 GCA_034370465.1 Desulfuromonadales bacterium | reverse complement strand
ACCGTGAGGGAAAGGTGAAAAGAACCCCGTAGAGGGGAGTGAAAAGGACCTGAAACCGTGTGCCTACATTCTGTGGAAGCCCTATGGCCCTTCGGGGCAAGGGGTGACTGCGTGCCTTTTGCATAATGAGTCAGCGAGTTACTTTACGCAGCGAGGTTAAGCCGGAAGAGGTGGAGCCGAAGCGAAAGCGAGTCCGAAAAGGGCGTTGAGTTGCGTGGAGTAGACCCGAAACCGAGTGATCTATCCATGTCCAGGGTAAAGCTGGGGTAAGACCCAGTGGAGGCCCGAACCGAAGGAGGTTGAAAACTCCTCGGATGAGGTGTGGATAGGGGTGAAAGGCCAATCAAACTCGGTGATAGCTGGTTCTCCCCGAAATATATTTAGGTATAGCCTCGCACGGTAGCGAGTGGAGGTAGAGCACTGGATGGGCTAGGGCCCTCACCGGGGTACCAAACCTAACCAAACTCCGAATGCCATTCGTGGAACTGCGGGAGTCAGACGGCGGGGGATAAGCTCCGTCGTCGAGAGGGAAACAGCCCAGACCGCCAGCTAAGGTCCCTAAATCCGTGCTAAGTGGGAAAGGATGTGGAAACGCCCAGACAGCCAGGAGGTTGGCTTAGAAGCAGCCATCCTTTAAAGAAAGCGTAATAGCTCACTGGTCGAGTGGGTCCGCGCCGAAGATGTAACGGGGCTCAAGCACGGTACCGAAGCTGCGGCTTCCCGCTGATGAGGCGGGAGGGGTAGGGGAGCGTTCTTTTTGGGACGAAGCCGAACCGGAAGGATCGGTGGACCGAAGAGAAGTGCTTATGCTGACATGAGTAGCGATAAAGCGGGTGAGAATCCCGCTCGCCGAAAGCCTAAGGTTTCCTGGGGAAGGTTCGTCCGCCCAGGGTGAGTCGATACCCTAAGCCGAGGCCGAAGGGCGTAGGCGATGGGAAACAGGTTAATATTCCTGTACCACCGGAGTTGCGATTGGACCGATGGGGTGACGCAGGAGGGTAGGTCGGCCGGGTGATGGACGTCCCGGTTTAAGCGTGTAGGCGGGAGATTTAGGCAAAACCGGATCTCCACACCAAACGCCAAGGCGTGATGACGAGGCTCCTAGAGCCGAAGCGATTGATCCCACACTGCCAAGAAAAACCTCTAGGGAGTGGCTCAGGTGATCGTACCGCAAACCGACACAGGTAGGCGAGGAGAGTATCCTAAGGCGCGTGAGAGAACTCTGGCTAAGGAACTCGGCAAAATGACACCGTAACTTCGGGAGAAGGTGTGCCCCGGTAGGGTGAAAGGCTTCGCGCCTAGAGCTCGATGGGGTTGCAGAGAAACGGCGGTAGCGACTGTTTATCAAAAACACAGGACTCTGCGAAGTCGCAAGACGAAGTATAGGGTCTGACGCCTGCCCGGTGCCGGAAGGTTAAGGGGAGAGGTTAGCGCAAGCGAAGCTTTGAACCGAAGCCCCGGTAAACGGCGGCCGTAACTATAACGGTCCTAAGGTAGCGAAATTCCTTGTCGGGTAAGTTCCGACCTGCACGAATGGCGTAACGACTTCCGCACTGTCTCAGCCAGGGACTCAGCGAAATTGAAGTGTGGGTGAAAATACCCACAACCCGCAGCAAGACGGAAAGACCCCGTGCACCTTTACTGCAGCTTGGCAGTGGATTTCGGGTCAGCATGTGTAGGATAGGTGGGAGGCGATGAATCCGGGACGCTAGTTTCGGTGGAGCCAACCTTGAAATACCACCCTTGTTGATCTGGGATTCTAACCTAGGCCCGTGATCCGGGTCAGGGACATTGCCTGGCGGGCAGTTTGACTGGGGCGGTCGCCTCCTAAAGAGTAACGGAGGCGTACGAAGGTTCCCTCAGACGGATTGGAAACCCGTCGTAGAGTGCAAAGGCATAAGGGAGCTTGACTGCGAGACTGACAAGTCGAGCAGGTGGGAAACCAGGTCTTAGTGATCCGGTGGTTCCGCATGGAAGGGCCATCGCTCAACGGATAAAAGGTACGCCGGGGATAACAGGCTGATACCGCCCAAGAGTTCACATCGACGGCGGTGTTTGGCACCTCGATGTCGGCTCGTCACATCCCGGGGCTGGAGCAGGTCCCAAGGGTTCGGCTGTTCGCCGATTAAAGTGGTACGCGAGCTGGGTTCAGAACGTCGTGAGACAGTTCGGTCCCTATCTGCTGCGGGCGCAGGAGATTTGAGAGGAGCCTCCCCTAGTACGAGAGGACCGGGGTGGACGAACCTCTAGTGTACCGGTTGTCCTGCCAAGGGCAGAGCCGGGTAGCTATGTTCGGAACGGATAACCGCTGAAAGCATCTAAGCGGGAAGCCTCCCTCAAGACGAGATCTCCCTGGGGAGCAATCCCCCTAAAGGCCCCTCGAAGACTACGAGGTTGATAGGCCGGGCGTGTACGCGTGGCAACACGTTGAGCGGACCGGTACTAAAGGGCCGTGAGGCTTGACCCCACTTTCGTGTCCTTCGTGGCGCAGGTGGTGGAGCAGTTGACGATCCTCAGAGTGACGCGCTTTCGACCCTGTTTATGAAATTGTTCTTTTTTCGGTGGCTATGGCGAGGGGGAGACACCCGTTCCCTTTCCGAACACGGCCGTTAAGCCCCTCAGCGCCGATGGTACTGCCCGGGTAACTGGGTGGGAGAGTAGGTCGCCGCCGATCCTTTACCAAATAAGACGCCCCCGGCGAGGTCTTCCTCCCGGGGGCGTTTTGTTGT
>JAXMLA010000311.1:0-11353 GCA_034370465.1 Desulfuromonadales bacterium | reverse complement strand
AACAGCAGGGTTTTCAGGCAACAATCCGTTGTGATATTTTCCTTCACGCTTTACGACGCATGGTCATCGTCTCCAGTGATAAGACTCGCGGCGTCAAGTTAATCCTGAAACCCGGGATCCTGGAAATTTCTTCCTCGAACCCCGAACTTGGCGAAGCCCAGGAAGAAATTGAAGTCGAATATGATGGACCGGAAATTTCTCTCGGCTTTAACGCCCGCTATCTGATTGATATTTTGAACGCACAAAATGAATCTGCAATATTTTTGCAGTTGCGTGATAACCTCTCCCCCGGCGTGCTGCAACCGGTCAAGGATGCCGACACCCTTGCGGTCGTCATGCCGATGCGCTTGTAAGGGACCACCGCCGACCCCCCAAGGCGATCATCACAGATGCAGATTGATAAACTCTATTTTGAACATTTTCGTAACTTAAAGACGCAACAGGTTGACCCGAACGCCGGAATCAATATTATCTGGGGAGAAAACGGCCAGGGAAAAACCAATTTTCTCGAAGGGATATACCTTTTTGCCCATTTGAAATCGTTTCGCGGCGCCGGAAATATTGATTTAATCCAGGCGCAAGGGGATAATGCCCGGATTGCCGCCACCGTCAATCGCTCGCAGGTCTTGCGACAGCTAGAGCTGAAGATCTCGCCAAGTGGGCGAAACTTTTTACTTGATGGGAAAAGACCCCGCCCCGTCGAAAGTCTGCTGGATGCTTTAAGAGCCATTCTTTTTTCCCCGGATGAACTTTATCCGCTCCGCACCCTCCCGGTTGCCCGGCGCAGTTTAATCGATCGGGGAATTTTTCAACTCGATCCCTCTTATCTGGCGCGGGCGATACAGTATGAACGCGTTTTAAAACAAAGAAATCGTTTGTTAAGGGAGAAAGCCGGGGCGGAGCTGATCCTTCCCTGGACAGGGAAGTTGATTGAGTCCGGGGCTAAGATCCGCCAGGCGCGCCAGTCTTTTATTGAAGGATTACAACCGCACCTGCGCTCCGGGCACGAACTGCTCAGCGGCGAGCGGGAGGTGGTTGAACTCCATTACCCGGTGGTTGCAGAGACTCTTCCGCACCATGAAGAGCTATTGGCTGCTGAATTGCACAGTGGTGAGTCGCGGGAAAAACGCCTCGGATTGACCTGCGCCGGACCGCATCGTGATGATCCGGTCTTTGTGATGAATGGCGCGGCCGTGCGTCATGTTGCATCGCAGGGACAGTGGCGCACTCTGGTTTTGAGTTTTAAAATTGCCCTGATGTATCTTTTGCAGGAACGCATCAACGCCTGGCCGGTCCTGCTTTTTGACGATATGTCGGCCGAACTTGACGCGGCCCGGCAGGAAAGACTCTTTTCTTTATTGACTGACTGTAAAGCGCAGGTCTTTGTGACAACAACCGATCTGCAACCCTTTTTGCGCTTTGGCCGTGCGGCGATTCATCCTTTGCACATGGCGGCCGGAGAGATTCAACCCGGATAACACGCTACTAACGACTTTTGGGGAAGACTTGATGATTCAGGAAAACGAAAACGATTACGGCGCTTCAAGTATCAAGGTTTTAGAAGGTCTGTCGGCAGTGCGCAAGCGGCCGGCGATGTATATCGGCTCCACCGGACCTTCGGGGCTGCATCATCTGGTTTATGAAGTGGTCGATAACTCCATCGACGAAGCGCTCGCCGGCCACTGCGACGAAGTCAATGTCACCATTCACCTCGATAATTCGATTACTGTCATCGATAACGGTCGCGGCATTCCGACCGACATGCATCCGACTGAAGGGAAATCGGCGGCCGAGGTCGTCATGACCGTTCTGCACGCCGGCGGCAAGTTCGATAACGATTCCTATAAAGTCTCCGGCGGCCTGCACGGCGTCGGTGTCTCCGTTGTTAATGCCCTCTCCAAACGCCTCGAACTTGAAATCCGTCGCGACGGTAAAGTCTTTCATCAATCCTACGCCGGCGGCGATCCTCTCGGCCCGCTCGCCGTGGTCGGGGAGACGAAAAAACGCGGCACCAAAATTACCTTTACCCCCGATGACACGATCTTTGAATCGACCGAATACTCCTTCGATATCCTGTCGCAACGGCTCCGTGAGCTCTCTTTTTTGAATGCCGGCGTCAAGATCACCATTAACGACGAGCGTGAAGAAGGCAAAGAGCACATCTTTCATTATGAAGGGGGGATCATCTCCTTCGTCGAATATCTCAACAAAAACCGCTCTGCTCTCCACCCCAAACCGATCTATTTCAAAGCGGAAAAGAGCGGCGTCGAGATGGAGGTGGCCCTCCAGTACAACGACTCGTACGACGAAAAAGTCTTCTCCTTTGCCAATAATATCAACACTCACGAAGGGGGGACGCATCTGGTCGGTTTTCGCGCTGCCCTGACCCGGACGATGAACTCCTACGCCACTGCCAATGACCTGCTGAAAAAAGAGAAAGTGGCAGTCTCCGGCGAAGATCTGCGCGAAGGTCTCACCGCCGTCATCTCCGTTAAGATCCCCCAGCCGCAGTTCGAAGGACAGACCAAGACCAAGCTCGGCAACTCCGAGGTCAAGGGCTATGTCGAGTCGATGATGAATGAACGCCTCGCCGTCTTTCTCGAAGAGAATCCCAAGATCGCCCGCGAGATCATCGGCAAATCGATCGAAGCCGCCCGCGCCCGGGAAGCCGCCCGCCGTGCCCGGGAGTTGACCCGGCGCAAAGGGGCTCTCGATATCTCCAGCTTACCCGGCAAACTCGCTGACTGTCAGGAGCGCGACCCCGCCCTCTGCGAAATCTATCTGGTCGAGGGAGATTCGGCCGGCGGCAGTGCCAAGCAGGGACGCGACCGTAAATTTCAGGCGATCCTCCCCCTCAAGGGGAAGATTCTCAACGTCGAGAAGGCCCGCTTTGACCGGATGATCTCTTCCCAGGAGATCGGTACGCTGATCACCGCCCTGGGGACCAGTATCGGCAAAGAGGATTTTGATGTGGCCAAGCTCCGCTACCATCGCATCATCATCATGACCGACGCCGACGTCGACGGACAGTACATCCTCACCCTCCTCCTCACCTTCTTTTACCGGCAGATGGAAGAGATTATCAAGCGCGGTCATCTCTACATTGCCCAGCCGCCTCTGTATAAAGTCAAGCGCGGCAAGAAGGAGCTTTATCTCCTCAATGAAGCGGCGATGCAGAATTATCTCCTCGAAGAAGGGACCGAGGAGACTATCCTCACCCTTGAGCAGGGGAATAAGACCTACAGCGGCAAGCAGATCATTCCGATTCTCAAGCAGATCGTCGAATACAAAACCATTCTCGACAATGTCGTGCGTAAAGGCTTGAGCGAAGAGCTGGTCCGCCTCTTTCTCCGTCTTGGCGTACGTCCGGTCGAAGAGATGGAAGGGCTCATGCCCTTCTTCAGCAACCTCTCCAGCGTCTGGGCGGACAGTGATTGCCAGCAGCTCCCCGACAGCCGGATTGTGATCCGTCACGGCAACCTTCGCCTCACCCTCGATCCCCAGACCCTGCGGATTCTCGCGTCCCACGAATATACCCTCCTCACCTCCAGTCACCGTAAAGTCCGGGAGATTTTCGGCAAAGGTGGCGCCACGGTGGTGTCGGAAGGGAAAGAACTGCTGCGGACAACGCACGGTCTCGAACTCCTTGCTTTCTATATGGAGAGTGCCAAGAAGGGACTTTCCATCCAGCGCTACAAAGGTCTCGGTGAGATGAACCCCGAACAGCTCTGGGAAACGACAATGAACCCCGAAAACCGCACGCTGCTGCAGGTCAAGATCGAGGATGACATCGAGACTGACGGGATCTTTACGGTCCTGATGGGCGACCAGGTCGAACCGCGCCGCAACTTTATCGAAATGAACGCCCTGAACGTCTCGAATCTGGATATCTGAGCAGCGATGAGCCTCAATACCGACCATCTCCAGCGCTGCATTCAGACATTGCAATCCTCTGTGACCCTGTATGGGGAGGCCGCAGTCGGGAGTGTCGAGCAAGAGGTTTTCCGTAATGCCATTGTCAAAGGCTATGAGCTGGTGCAGGAGACGAGTTTCAAACTGATCCGAAAGGCCTTGCGCGATTTCGGGCACGGGGCGCGGCAGCTCGATGCGACCACGGTCAAAGAGCTTCTCCGTCTTGCGGCAGGGCATGGCCTTCTGGATCTCGCCGCTGTCGAACGCTGGTTCGAGTATCGCGATAACCGCAATAACACCGCTCATGACTACGGTGAAGGGTTCGCCAAAGAGACGCTCGTCCTCCTTCCCGCTTTTATTGCCGATGTGCAAAATCTCGAAGAGACGTTGGCAAAACACTTCAGAAGCGGGCAGAAAGATGCCTGAGGCTGCCGCCGCGACGCTGCAACTGTCGCCCCGTCACTTGGCTCTGCTGCGAGAACTCCTGCTCCGGCACCTCCCGGATGCCGAGGTTCGGGCCTACGGCAGCCGCGTCACCGGCCAGGGGCATGCCGCCAGCGATCTCGATCTGGTGGTGCGCAACCCGCGTCATCCGGAAATCGAGAGCAACGGCCTTTCGGTCCTGCGGGCGGCGTTGGGCGAAAGTAACCTGCCGCTGCGTGTCGATATCGTCGATTGGGCCCGAATTCCCGAGAGTTTTCAGCGGGAGATTGAAGCGGCGTATGTGGTACTGCAGACGGGGGAGCCCGTCGGGCTAATAAATGGTTGAGTCGTCAGTTCGAATGATCGTAGAGCGCTATTTAAGTTCCTTGCGCGACCAAGGTTTTGCTGTTGATCGTGGCGTGATCTTCGGCTCGCAGGCCAAAGGGACGGCGCAGGAAACGAGCGATATCGATCTGTTGGTGATTTCCGCCGCTTTTGATGGACTCAAGAGTCGCGAGACCGTTTACAGCCTCTGGCGGCTGGCGCGACATATCGATGCGCGCATCGAGCCGATCCCTTGTGGTACGCGGCAGTGGGAAGAGGATGATTCGAGCGCGATTATCGAAATTGCCCGACGCGAGGGAGAAGTGATCGGGTTACAGTGAGCGTTGAATCTTTTAAGACCCAGCAAAATCCATAACTGACACAAGGAATACCGAATGCTTGAACCGATCATGAAAAAGACCGCCGTCAATATTGAAGACGAGATGAAGCGTTCCTACATGGATTACGCGATGAGCGTCATCATCGGCCGGGCGCTGCCGGATGTGCGCGACGGGCTGAAGCCGGTCCATCGCCGCTGCCTCTTTGCCATGCATGAAATGGGGAACGACTGGAACAAAGCTTACAAAAAGTCAGCCCGCGTCGTCGGTGACGTCATCGGTAAGTATCATCCGCACGGCGATACTGCCGCGTACGACACCATCGTCCGCATGGCCCAGGACTTTTCCCTGCGCTACCCCCTCGTTGACGGCCAGGGTAACTTCGGCTCGATCGACGGCGACCGGCCGGCGGCGATGCGTTATACCGAAATCCGCATGGAGCAGCTTGCCCACGAATTGCTCAACGATCTCGATAAAGAGACCGTGGAGATGGGGCCGAACTACGATGGTTCGTTGTATGAGCCGCTGGTCTTCCCGGCCAAATTTCCCAATCTCCTCGTCAACGGTTCTTCCGGCATTGCCGTCGGCATGGCAACCAACATCCCTCCCCACAATCTGGGTGAAGTCATCGACGGCATTATCGCCTATATCGCCAATCCGCTGATCACCGTCGATGAGTTGATCGCCATCATCCCCGGTCCCGACTTTCCGACCGCCGGCTTTATCTATGGCCGCGAAGGGATCGTCCAGGGCTATCGCACCGGCCGCGGCATCGTGCAGATGCGTGCCCGCGCCTTTGTCGAGACCCAGAAGAAGAACGAACGCCAGTCGATCGTCGTCACCGAGATTCCTTATCAGGTCAACAAAGCCAACCTGATTACCAAGATTGCCGAACTCGTCCGCGAAAAGAAGCTCGAAGGGATCTCCGACATTCGCGACGAATCGGACCGGGACGGCATGCGCATTGTCATCGATCTCAAGCGTGACGAGAATCCCCAGGTGCTCCTCAATCACCTTTATAAACAGACGCAGATGCAGACCTCCTTCGGCATCAACATGCTGGCGATCGTCGCCGGCCGGCCGCGGGTCCTGTCGCTCCTCGATGCCATTGTCCACTTTGTCGATCATCGCAAGGAGATCGTTACCCGCCGCACCATCTTCGAACTGAAGAAGGCCGAGGCGCGCGCCCATATTTTGGAAGGTTTCAAAATTGCCCTCGACTGGCTCGATGCCGTCATCGAATTGATCCGCGCTTCGAAGAATCCGGAAGAAGCCAGGCAAGGGCTGATCGCCGGTACCTTTGCCGATCCCGAGTGGCTGGCGAAGTTCGAGATCGCCGTTCCTTTGGAGATGGAGAATCAGCGTCCACATCTCTCCGAAAAGCAGGCCCAGGCCATCCTCGAAATGCGCCTGCAGCGTCTCACCGGTATGGAGCGCGAAAAGATTCTCAATGAATACGCTGAGATCCAGCAGTTGATTGCCCGGCTCAAAGAGATACTCGGTTCCGAGAGCGAGATTTACAAGATTATCATCAGTGAACTGAACGAGATCAAAGCCAAGTTCGGCGATGTCCGCCGCACCCAGATTATCGATCTCAGCGCCGAAATCACCCTCGAAGACACCATTGTCGAAGAGGATATGGTGGTGACGATCAGCCACACCGGCTATATCAAGCGCAGTGCCAGTTCGCTGTACCGGGCGCAGCGGCGCGGCGGCAAAGGCAAGAGCGGAATGAAGACCAAAGAAGAGGATTTCGTCGAGCACCTCTTCGTCGCTTCCAGCAAAGACTACATGATGTTCTTTACCGATCTCGGCCGCGTTTACTGGCTGAAGGTCTATGAAATCCCCGAAGGGGGCCGGGCAACGCGGGGCAAAGCGATCGTCAATCTCCTCAACCTCCAGGCCGGCGAGAAGATTACCGCCATCCTTTCGGTCAAGGAGTTCGATGACGAGCGCTATATCATGATGGCCACCCGTCAAGGGGTCGTCAAGAAGAGCCCGCTCAAAGAGTACAGCAATGTGCGGGTCGGCGGCATCATTGCCGTCAATCTCGACGAAGGCGATCGCCTCATCGCCGCCGCCCTCACCGACGGCAAGCAGCATGTTCTCCTCGCTTCGAAGAACGGCAAATCGATCCGCTTTGCCGAAGACGATGCCCGCCCCATGGGCCGCGTTTCCCGCGGCGTGCGGGGGATGACCCTCGAAGGAGATGATGTCGTTATCGGCATGGAGATCATCAAAGCCGATGCCGAGAGTTCAACGATCTTTACCGTCACTGAAAACGGCTACGGCAAGCAGACCGAACTCGCCGAATACCGCGTGCAGAGTCGGGCCGGTAAAGGGATTATTACCATCAAGACGACCGAGCGGAATGGTCATGTCGTCAATCTCATGCAGATGACAGACATCAACGATTTAATGCTGATCACCGATCAAGGCAAGATTCTGCGCGCCTCGGTCTCGCAATTCTCGGTCATCGGCCGCAACACCCAGGGGGTCCGCCTGATGGTCCTCGAACCGGGCGAGCGGATTGTAGCGGTGGCGCGACTCGCAGAGAAGGACGAAGAGCATGATGGGGATGATGGATATCCGGAAGCTACAGAAGAAGCTGCTGAAGGAGGAGCTGAAACGCTCTAGGCAGAGATCCTTCTTCTGGCGGCGCGGCCTCCCCGGAATATTACTGGTTCTGGTGCTGATCTTCGGCGGACTCCTTTACTCAACCCACCGTTTGGAGGAGTCCCTGGAAACGGATTTCAGTCTGGCGGCGGTCGCGGTCGGCGAAAGGGATTATCAGCAGGCCCTCGATTATTATGAAGGGATTTACCGGCGCAATCCGACCTTTCATCTGGCCGGGCAGGCCCTGTTTCAGGGCGCAGAGATCAAAAATCTTTACCAGAAGCGCTATCCCGAAGCGCTCCTCGATTATCTGACGCTGCAGCAAAAGTATCCGGACGAATCCGCCCTGGTGCGGGACTCGCAGGTGCGCATTGCCGAGATCTATAAAATCCGTCAGCGCGACTATCCTCGGGCAGCAACGGAATACGGCAAGGCGCTGAGCCTTGGGGTCGCCAATCCCGATCAGATTCAATACGAAATTGCCGACAGCTATTTCCGGCAGGAAGATTACCCGCAGGCGGTCGAAGCCTTTGCCGGGTTGCGGCGCGATTACCCGGACAGCCCGCTGTTGGCTGAAGCCGGCTATCGGGTGGCAACGGTCTACTCCCTGCTCGGCGAAAGCGAGGCGGCGATTCAATCCTTCCGTGAGGTCATGGAGCGCTGGCCGACCAGTCCCTATGCCATTGAAGCCCGTTTTGGTCTCGCCGCCGTCCTCGAAGAACGCGACAACTTTACCGAAGCCTTAAGCCTGCTCCACTCCTTGCGGGGGGAATACCCCAACGCCGAGGCTCTGGCCAAGAAGATCGAGATGCTGGAGCTCCACATGAAGAAGAAGCAAAGGAGATAAGATGACTACCAGGATCTCCGTCGTCGGCGCCGGCAGCTGGGGGACCGCCCTGGCCAAGCTCCTTTCCCACAAAGGATTTGCCGTTACCCTCTGGGTTTATGAAGCCGACCTCGCACAGCGGATGCAGGCGACGCAGTGCAACGACCTTTATCTCCCCGGCATTAGCCTGCCGAAAAATCTCGCTGTCACCGCCGATCTCGCGGCTGCGGTTCGTGATCGCGATGTTGTCGTCCTTGTCCCGCCGTCACAGGTCATGCGTAAAGTCGCCTTACAGGCGGCGCCCCATATCGCCGCCGGCACCCTCCTGGTCTCCGCCGCCAAGGGGATCGAAAACGACACTCTCCAGCCGATGTCCGACCTTTTGCTCGAAGCCCTCCCCGTCACCCTGCATGAGCGCCTTACCTTCCTCTCCGGCCCCTCTTTTGCGCGGGAAGTCGCTTGCGGTATGCCGACCGCCGTTGTCGCCGCCGCTCATCATGCCGAAGCCGCCCGGGCAGCGCAGCAGATTTTCAGCAACGAGGTCTTCCGGGTCTACACCACCGACGATGTTATCGGCGTCGAACTCGGCGGCGCGGTGAAGAATGTCATTGCTCTGGCGGCCGGTGTTGTCGACGGCCTCGGCTTTGGCTACAATACCCGGGCCGCCCTGATCACCCGCGGACTGGCAGAGATGACCCGCCTCGGCCTCGCCATGGGCGCCCGCGCCGAGACCTTTGCCGGACTCGCCGGCATGGGCGACCTCGTCCTCACCTGTACCGGCGACCTTTCCCGCAATCGCTCCGTCGGCATCGAGCTCGGCAAAGGGCGCAAGATTGCCGCGATCCTCGACGGTATGCACGCTGTCGCTGAAGGTGTCCGCACCACCCTGTCGACCTGGCAGCTCGCCAATCGCCTGCATGTCCCCATGCCGATTACCGAGCAGGTCTATCAGATCCTGTACCAGGACAAAGACCCCGGTCGCGCCGTGACTGAACTGATGCTGCGCGAACTCAAAGACGAACGGCACTAAAAATTTGCTCTGAAAGGATGACAAGATGAAACGAGTGGTATGCTTATTTCTCCTCCTCTGTGTTGCGGCGGTTCCCGCCCTGGCCAAAGAAGTCGTGGTGATCGAAACCAGCAAGGGGGCGATTACCGTCGAACTTGACGATGTCAAGGCGCCGGTTTCGGTGAAGAACTTTTTAGCGTATGCCGACGAAGGTTACTATAAAGGGACGATCTTTCATCGCGTGATCGGTAACTTCATGATTCAGGGCGGCGGGTTGAATGCCGAACTGCAGCCGAAGTCGCCCGGGAAGCCGCCGATCAAGAATGAAGCGGCGAACGGGCTCAAAAATGCCCGCGGCACCATCGCCATGGCCCGCACCGGGCTAGTCGACAGCGCTACCAGCCAGTTCTTTATCAACCTCGTCGATAACGGTTTTCTCGACCACCGCGACCAGAGCTCCTCCGGTTTTGGTTATGCCGTCTTTGGCAAAGTCATAGCCGGCATGGACGTGGTCGACAAAATCGGCGCCGCCCCCACCGGCATGAAGAACCGTTTCAGTGATGTGCCGGTCGAAACCGTTGTTATCAAAGAGGTGCGGCGGGTTAAGAAGTAGGGGCGAACCCTTGTGGTCGCCCGCTTTTGACTGTGGTGCTCCTCCAAATCGGGCGGGCACAAGACCCGCCCCTACCATTATCCAGAAGCTTTTAGCCCGCAGAAGGAGGCAGGAGTGCCTGGTCTCCGGATCATGACCTACAATGTCCGTGCTTTTAGTCACCATCGCGACGGCCTTGCCGCGATCGAGGGGGTGATTGCGGCGTCGGCGCCCGATATCGTCGCCCTGCAAGAAGTCGATAGCGCCGGCAACGAACTCCAGATCCTTTCACAGCGGCTCGGCATGCGTCTCTACGTCGCGCCGGGCCGTTGCGGTAATGCCTTCCTGTCTTACTACCCCCTGCACCATCTGCAATCCTTTTCCTTGAGCGATCACGGCTGCTGTCTGCGCGCCGAACTCGATTTCGGGCAAAAACGCATGCACTTCTACAATGTCCAGATCGACGGGGCACAGCAGCACAAAGAGCAGATCGATTCGCTTTTAGGCGACGACCTGCTCGGGGCGCAGCATCTCGGGATTCCATCGTTAATTCTCGGGGATTTCGGTTACAATCGCAGGGTCGCGATCAATTGGGATCTCATACTGGCGCTGCAACGGGTCACCAGGCCTCTGGTGCACGGCACCTATCCTGCCTGGCTCCCTCTTCTGGCGCGAGATCGTGCTTATATTCTCGGTGAACTCCGGGTGCTCGCCATCGAAGTCGTCCGCACTCGTCTCGCCCGACAAGCCTCTTCACACCTCCCTTTACTATTGACGGTCGAAATTACCGATTTACGCAAATTCCTGAAAATTCCCCCCTCTTTTGCGGCAAGAAATCTCGAAATTGCAACAGGTTAGAACGCATTCTTCAGGTTGTGCATAACCTTGTTGATAGTGTTGATAACTGTGGAAAACCCGACCCTCACCGAAAGACCACTCCTCATCCGTCCCTTCTCCCCGAGGGAGAAGGGACTTTAGTATCTGACGGATAAAATCGACCGGTCGCCGGAAAGCATCGATCAATACTTGCATTAAATCCCTTATCTGGGTAAATTTGCGCAGATTAGTATTTACATAGAAATCATCGTGAAAACCGGCCATTTTTTTAGATGAAATTATATGCTTGACATCATGTTTTAGTAATTGATAAATTTGCGGCAAGTTTTAGAACGTAGTTCTTTTTCTGATCGATTCACGAAAGTAGCGCCGGTATGAAATTACGCACTGAAATGCGAAGAGTCGGCACAAAAGCCTGTTTTATTATGCTCTTCCTCTTTTTCAGTTTCTGTTTTACTGCACCGCTCCTTGCCCTG
>JAXMLA010000310.1:0-17400 GCA_034370465.1 Desulfuromonadales bacterium | reverse complement strand
ACTCAACTTCTCTTCGGATATCGACCTCATCTACTTCTATACCAGCGAAAAGGGGATGACTGCCGGGGTGCCGACGCCGGCGGGGGGGGTGCGCAACCAGATTCACCTCCATCAGTACTTCTCGAAACTGGCCGATCTGGTCAGCAAGGCGGTGGGGCAGGCCACCGAAGACGGCTTTGTCTTTCGTGTCGATCTGCGCCTGCGCCCGGAAGGGAACAGCGGCGAGATGGCGACACCGCTGCGCAGTGCGGAAATTTATTACGAACACTGGGGGCAGAGCTGGGAACGGGCGGCGATGATCAAGGCGCGGCCGGTGGCCGGTTCGATCCCCCTTGGTGAGCAGCTCCTCAAGAGCCTTGAACCCTTTATCTTCCGCCGCTATCTCGATTACGGCATGGTCGAAGATATCAAGGGGATGAAGCAGAAGATCGACCACAATCTCACCCGCGAGCGGGAAGGGGAGCGGAACCTCAAGCTCGGGCGCGGCGGTATTCGCGAGATCGAATTCTTTATCCAGGCGCTGCAGCTGATCTATGCCGGCAAGCAGCCGGAACTGCGGGATAAAGGCTCGATGGCGGCGCTGGAAAAACTCGTTGAAGCCGGCCTGGTGCGCGCAGAAGAAGCGACCCTGCTGCGTGAGGCTTATACTTTCTTGCGCACGGTCGAACATCGCATTCAGGTCGTGCAGGAACGCCAGACCCATAACCTGCCGGAGAGTGATGCCGAATTGCTCGCCCTGGCCCGGCGCAGTGGTTTTTCCTCGCTGGCGGAGTTCTCTGCGACTCTGGAGCGGCATCGTCAGGGCGTCCACACCATCTTCCATGACCTCTTTTACAGCGGCGAAGCGACGCTGCGCGATGAGATCCGGCCGGAGATCCTTTGGCTCTTCGATCCGGGCGCCGATGCTGATCTGGTCATGGATTATCTTGAAGAGCAGGGCTTCAAGAATCCGACCGGGGCTTATGAAAGTCTCCTTGCCCTGCGCGACGGGCCGAAAAATTCACCGATGACCGAGCGGGCGCGCCGTCACTTTGAACGGATCGCCCCGCTGCTCATGCAGGAAGTGCTGGCGGCACCGGAACCGGAGATGGCGCTGCGCAACCTTGAGCGTTTTCTCGGCGCCCTGCGCGCCCGGGCGACCTTCTACGCCCTGCTGGCGGAGAACCGGACGATCATCACTCTCCTCGTCTCCCTCTTTGCCACCAGCCAATTTCTGTCGCGGATCTTCATCCAGCATCCGGAGATCCTGGATGCTCTGGTCAGCAGTTCCTACAGTGTGACCTTCAAGGAGCGGGAGGTCATGGCCGCCGAACTGGCGGCGCAACTCGCCCTCCACCCCGATTATGAAGATCAGCTCGGCCTCCTGCGGCGGTTCCACAAGGAAGAGACGCTGCGGATCGGTTTGAACGATATTCACGGCAATACCCGGTTGGAGGAGAGCACTCTGCAGCTCTCATCCCTGGCTGATGTCTGTTTGTGTGCGGCGGTGGAGATGGCGCGGCGCGAACTCCTCCCCCGTTACGGCCTCCCCTGGGTGCTGGATGACGATGGGCAGGAACGGCCCGCCGGTTTTGTTATCGTCGGCATGGGGAAGCTCGGCGGGATGGAGCTCAACTACCACTCGGATCTCGATATCATCTTTATCCATGAAGGGAGCGGCGAGACCAAAGCGGCGCCGGGGTGTGATCCTGAGCGTTTTCGGCTCCAGACCAATCAGGAGTACTTCTCGCGGCTGGCGCAGCGGATCATTTCGGTGCTGACCCTGAAGACGCCGGAAGGCGCCCTGTACGAAATCGATACCCGTTTGCGCCCTTCCGGGAATCAGGGACCGCTGGTGACGAGTCTGGCCGCGTATCGCGAGTATCATCAGACCACAGCGCAACCGTGGGAGCGGCAGGCATTGATCAAGGCCCGCGTTGTCTGTGGCCCGCCGGAGTTGACGGAAAAGATTGACGAACTTAATCGCCAGATCGTCTATGAACGGGAGCTGCCGGAGAATCTGGCAGGAGAGATTCGGCGTTTGCGGGAACGGATGGAGAGCGAAATTGCCAGAGAAGGGGTCGATCACTTTAACATCAAGACCGGCCGCGGCGGCATGGTCGATGTCGAATTCATCGTCCAATATCTGCAACTGCGCCACGGCGGGGCGAATGCCGAGCTTCAGGGGCACAATACTCTGGCGGCGTTGAAGGTTTTGCAGCAAGCGGGCTTGCTCGCGGCTGACGACTTTGCCACTTTGCTGCAGGGGTATGAATTTCTCCGCCGCCTCGAAAACAAGCTGCGGTTGATTCATGATGAATCGATCAGCGCCCTTTCCGGGGAGCCGGCTTATCTGCGCAAACTCGCGCAGCGCCTCGGTTATCCGGATCGTCCACAGCGTGCCGACGAACTCTTTCTGTCCGAGTACCGGCAGATGACGACGGGGATACGGACGGTCTTTGCCAAGATTTTTGAGGCGTCGGAATCTTTATAGCTCTTTGCGCAGTTCCGGGGAGAGATCAAACTGGTTGATCCCGACTTCAAAGGCCCAGCGCGGTAGATGCGGGCGGATGCTGGAGAAGAAGGCGAGGATAATGGCATCCCGCAGCAGGGCCTTGTCTTCGTGGCAGATCCGTTCAAAGAGGACTCCGGCATCATAACGCTTGTCGCGGTCAGGGAAGGTAGTGACATATATAACCTTCGCTGTCAGCTGCAGGGTGCGTTGCGGCAGCGGCAGGATGATGGGGAAGAGTTCTCCGTTGGCAAGCTCGCGGGGCAGGGAGAGACGGGCGCCGGCCGGCGAGAGGCTGGTCAGGCGGCCCGGCTGTTCCTGGTCCCGGATCGTCATGCTGACCGGAAGATCGACAGTCAGGCGCAGGTGGTGGCGGGGGGGGAGATGGTAATGCTTTTCGAGGACCCGCCAGAGCTGTTCGACGGCAATCGGCCGATTGACCTGATCGCTGTCAAAATAAGCCGAGTTGATCAGATCGACCCGCTTGCGGTGTTCGGCACAGCGTGAGCAGTTTTCTTCGGCGAGAAGGAGTTCGTTCGGGCTCTCCGGGCAGTCCAGGTTGACAATAAAGCCCCACTCCCGCAGCAGTTCCGTTAAAAAGAGGGCGAGGCCTTCGTTATTGATGCAGAGGGAGATCTTCTTTTCACTGCCGCGGCTGATCGTCATAGCTGCTCCGTAGTGATATTTTTTTGGCCGGAGAAATCCCAGAGATCGCGGTCTTGCAGATGGCGGGGCTGGACATTGCCGAGGGCGCCGATCAGGCTGCTGCGAATATGGGGAATCTCTTTGGCAAGCTCCCGGATCAGGCGTTTCATCCGTTGTCGTTTTAGATCGCTACAGCTGGCGACCGGGCAGGCGCAGGAAACGATGGGGAAGGAGTTTTCCCGGCAGAGGGCGATCAATTTCTCCTCTTCGACATAAACAAAGGGGCGAATGACCGTCTGTTGGCCGTTGTCGGCGAGGAGTTTCGGGCTCATCGCCGCAAGTCGGCCGATGTAGAACTGGTTGAGGAGGAGGGTCTCGATAAAGTCGTCAAGATGGTGGCCAAGGGCAATCTTGTTGCAGCCGAGGCGCTGTGCAACGTCATAAAGGGCGCCGCGGCGCAGGCGGGCGCAAAAAGCGCAGTAAGACGTACCGGGGCGCCGCTTCTCTTCGATGATGCGGTAGCATTCGGTCGGTTCCATGTGATAAGTGAAGCCGTGCTGCTGCAGATGCTTTTCGATGACATCCGTGCGATAGCCGGGGTAATCGGAGTCGATATTGACAGCGATCAGTTCATAATGAATCGGCGCGTGCCGGCGCAGGGCGTCAAGGGTGTGGAGGAGGGCATAAGAATCTTTCCCTCCGGAGACGCCGATGGCAATCCGGTCGCCGGCTTCGATCAGTGAAAAATCGCCGACTGCCTTGCCCGCCAACTTACGAACTTTGTGGAAGAGTTTCGATTCGATCAAAAGATTTACCTGAAGGGTTGATAGATTAATTGCGCGCCGCGAACTTAAGGGATTTCCGGAAAAAAAGCAATTAGCAAGCGGACTTTAACGTCTTACCGGAGAGAAGATGCTCCCCTACGCCTTTGATCTGCGCAAATTCATCGAACATCTCTCTCGAAAGGGCGAGTTGCACACGATTGCTGCGCCCGTGGCTCTGAAGCTGGAGATTGCCCGGATCACCGACCGGGTGAGCAGGGCGCACGGTCCCGCCCTCTCTTTCAGCGCACCGCAACCGACAGCCTTGCCAATTCTGACCAACCTGTTCGGCAGTCCGCGCCGCGCGGCCTGGGCGCTCGGAATGGAGAGTGAAGATCTTTCGTTGCTGATCGAGCGCTTGACGACGCTGCTGCAAGAAGAAAACGGCAGTGTTGCGCAGCGTCTGAAAAATCTTTGCCGCGCCATCAAGCCAATCTTGGCCCCCCCTTGCTGGCAGGAGATGGTCGGGGTGTTGGCGGAGCTCCCTTTTCTGCAATCCTGGCCGGATGATGGCGGCAGCTATCTGACCCTGCCGCTGGTGGTGACCTGTCACCCCGAAAGCGGGGCGCTCAACTGGGGGATCTACCGGGTGCAACGCGCTTCGGACGGCAGCTTGCTGATTCACTGGAAAGAC
This sequence comes from Desulfuromonadales bacterium, assembly GCA_034370465.1. Classification (GTDB taxonomy): domain Bacteria; phylum Desulfobacterota; class Desulfuromonadia; order Desulfuromonadales; family UBA2197; genus UBA2197. The sequence goes on along the minus strand of JAXMLA010000310.1, from coordinate 12,809 downwards.
AGTTCGGGGGCGGCTGCGCATGCCCGCGCCTGGCAGGAACGGGGGGAGCCGATGCCGGTCGCTATCGTCCTTGGCGCGCCGCCGGCCCTCCTCTGGGCGGCGGCCGCGCCGCTGCCGGCCGGAGTTGACGAAGCCGCTTTTCTCGGTCTCCTTGCCGGCGAGTCGTTGCCGTTGTCGCGCTGCGCGACGATTGATCTCTTGGTGCCGGCCGTGGCCGAAGCGGTGCTGGAAGGGCACGTCACCCCTGGTGATCTCGGACAGGAAGGCCCCTTTGGTAATCACAGCGGCAGTTATGCGCCGGCAACCCTGGTGCCGCGCTTGCGCCTTACCGCTCTGCACCGCCGCCGTGATGGTTGTATTCCAGCGACCGTCGTCGGGCCGCCGCCGATGGAGGATTGCTATCTGGCGGCACTCACCCCGCAAATCTTTCTGCCGCTGCTGCGCATCGATTGCCCTGAAGTTGTCGCTCTCGCCATGCCGTTGGAGGGGATCTTTCACGGCTGCGCACTGGTGGCGGCCGATCCGGTTGTCGATGGTGCCGGACTCCTGGCCCGCCTGCGTCACAGTGACCTGTTGCGTCGTTCGCACCTGCTCATCCTCTTTGGGCCGGAAGTGAACGTCCATGATTACGCCGCGGCTTTCTGGCGCGCGCTGAATAGTGTCGACCCGCAGTGCGATCTGACGATCCTCCCCGGCATCGGGCTCAATATCGATGCATCCCGCCCTCTTCCCCACGCGTTGTCCCCGGATCCGCAGATCATGACGCAAGTGGCGGCGCGGGCAGGAGAATACGGGTTGCCGGCATCGTGGTTTATTGAATAACAATGAATAAATTTACTATGACAAAAAAACCATATCGGGTAGACTCTGCGCCATGAGTACTTTGGCCTTTAGTCTGATCCTCTTCTCGGCGCTGATGCATGCCCTGTGGAATCTCCTCGTCAAGCGCAGCCGCGACAAAACCATCTACATCTGGTGGATGTTTGTCGTCTCGGCAACGCTCTTCACCGCGTTCCTCCCTTTTCTTCCCGGCCCCTTTCCTTTGCCTTCGTTGCATATTGTCGCCCTCGCCGCCAGTGGCGGACTCTGTTTTGTCCTGTACCATATCGCCAATGGTCAGGCTTATCATCGCGGCGACCTGTCCCTGGTCTATCCTCTGTCGCAAACCTCGATGTTGTATGTTCCGGTCTGGGGCGCCCTTCTCCTTGGAGAAAAGATCTCCGGACTCGGCCTGTGCGGCATTGTCCTGGTCGTCATCGGCGTCTGGTGTGTGCAGTTGCGGCGCCTTTCTCTCGATGAAGCTCTCCGCCCCTTGCGCAGCCTCAATGAAGAGGCGGTGCGCTATGCCCTCTTTGCCGGCTTCATCTATTCGGTCGGCGCGGTGATAGACAAGACCGGAGTGACCGATTATTCCCCCCTCTACTTCACCTATCTGCTGGTCATCTTCATGCTGGTCTTTATGTCCCTCAATCTCCTCCGTCCCCGCTACCGCGGTCGTATCCTGCGCGAATGGCAGTACAATCCCCGCCTCATCCTCATTGCCGGTCCGGTGATGATGGGTTCTTTTCTTACTTTTCGCTACGGTCTCAAACTCGCCCCTTTAAGTTACGCTGTCCCGACCCGCCAGGTGAGTATCCTCATCGGCGTCCTCATCGGCACCCTCTTTCTCAATGAAACCTGTGGGCGCATCCGTTTGTTGGCGGGCGTCACCATCCTCGCCGGAGTGGTTTTAATCCGGTTTGGTTGAGGGAACCCTTCCCCCCCCTCACCCGGCCTGCGGCCACCCTCTCCCTCAGGGAGAGAGGAATCTAAGGTGCCCTTCTCCCTGAGGGAGACGGTGCCTCGAAGAGGCGGATGAGGGGGGACAATACACTCTGGCACTCCCCGCCCATTTGCGCTACCATGCCGCACCACCATCCCACTCTCCAGGACAGCCACCATGAAAAACCTCGCCAACTTCCTCTTTGAAGTCGGGATGCTCAAACGCACGCCGCGCACCGGTTTTCAGTTTCTCGGCTCCGGGGCAGAGTCGGTCGCCGAGCACTCCTTCCGGACCGCTGTCATCGGCTACACTCTGGCGCAGCTTGACGGTACGGTGAATCCGGCGCGGGTCATGCAGCTTTGCCTCTTTCACGATATCCCCGAGGCGCGCACCGGCGACCTTAACTATGTCAACAAAAAGTATGTGCAGGTCGATGAAGAACGGGCCGTGCGCGATCTCGCTGCCACCCTCCCTTTTGGCGACGATTATCAGGGGACGATCGCGGAGTTTACCGCCGGGGAGACGCCGGAGTCGTGTCTGGCTCACGATGCCGATCAGCTGGAGATGATCCTTGCCCTTAAAGAGTACCGGGATCTCGGCAATCGCAATGCCGAAGAATGGTATCCCTACTCTTTGAAGCGGCTGAAGACCGTGGTGGCCCGCGAGTTGGCGGAAACGATCTGGGTCACCGATTCGAGCCGCTGGTGGTTCGAGGGGGAGGATGTCAACTGGTGGGTGAAGGGGAAGCGCTAAAGATAATCGGTTGACTTTTCCCGCGGCATCCTGCTAGCGTGGCATCACAATTCAAGCCCTAGGGGAGTGACTGAAGTCACTGAGAGTTTCGCAGCCAGCGGGACGACCCTTCGAACCTGATCCGGCTCATACCGGCGTAGGGAAGCGGCGCATCCTCCCGAACGAATTATTCATACGGTGGAGCCGCGACGAGCCGGCTCCACCGTCTTTTTATTTGTGGTGACTTTATGCAGATCATGGTCAATGAACGCACTATCGAGGTTCCCGCCGGGGCAACCCTCTTTGCTCTGCGCGCAAGTTACAAGCCGCAGGCCGATCTCCTCATCGTCAACGGTTTTCCGACGGCAAAGGATCAACTCCTGACCGATGGTGACCGGGTGGCGCTGATTCAGCGCGGCGAAGTGCCGGCACCAGAAGAGATGGAAGCGCTGCTGATGGCGCGCCACACGCCGGGAGTGCACGAAAAGATCAAGAAGGGGACGGTCGGGATTGCCGGCTGCGGCGGCCTCGGTTCGGCGGTGGCGGTCGCGCTTGCCCGCATCGGTGTCGGGCGGCTGCTGCTCGCTGATTTCGATCTGGTCGAACCGTCGAATCTCAATCGTCAGCAGTACTTTGTCGATCAGATCGGCATGGCCAAGGTCGATGCCCTCAAGGCCAATCTTGGGCGAATCAATCCTTTTGTCAAGGTCGCCACCTATCATGGCCGCCTTGATCGCGCCAATATTCCGCAGGTCTTTAGCGTCGCTGATCTCCTCATTGAAGCCTTTGATGGCGCCGACCAGAAGGCGTTGCTGGTTGAGAGTTGGCGGCAGAACTTTCCGGAAAAACCGCTGATCGTTGCCTCGGGCCTCGCCGGTTTCGGCCCGTCTAATACCATTACCACCCGTCGCGTCGGCCGTAACTTCTGGCTGGTCGGCGATGGCGACAGTAGCGCCGGTCCCGGTCAGGGGTTGATGGCGCCGCGCGTCGGCGTTGCAGCGCACCACCAGGCGAATGCGGCCCTGCGCCTGCTATTGGGCGAAGAGCCGGAATAAATTAACGACAAGGATGATTCAGCATGCAGCTACAAATTAACGGTCGCGAACGCGACATCATTGCCGGCGACGTCGCCGCCCTGCTTCAGGAGTTGGGGCTCGACGCCAGTCGCGTCGCTGTCGAATTGAATCGCGCCATTGTTCTGTCCGCCAACTTTGCCCAAACCCCTCTGTCCGCCGGCGACAGCATCGAAATCGTCCAGTTCGTCGGCGGCGGTTAATGAATTCTTAATCAAAGGCCCCCTCATCCGCCTCTTCGAGGCACCTTCTCCCTTGGGACCCTCTGGGGCCTAAAGGAGAAGGGCACCTGAGATTCCCCTCTCCCGACGCGGGGAGAGGGTGGCCGAAGGCCGGGTGAGGGGAGAGCAATTTCCCCCGAAAAGGATCTCCCATGTCCGCTCTTATCATTGCCAATCGCACCTTCTCCTCCCGGCTCCTCATCGGCACCGGCAAGTTTTCCTCCAACGCCGCCATGGTCGCGGCCATGGAAGGTTCCGGCTGCGAGATTGTCACGGTTGCCTTGCGCCGCGTCGATGTCGACGATCCGCAGGACAGCCTGTTGTCCCACATCGACCGGCACAAATACCTGCTCCTTCCTAATACCAGCGGCGCTCGCGATGCCGAAGAGGCGGTACGCCTTGCCCGTCTTTCCCGGGCGGCCGGCTGTGAGCCGTGGATCAAGCTCGAAGTCACCCCTGACCCTTATTATCTCCTCCCCGACCCGATCGAGACCTTGAAGGCGGCGGAGATTCTCGTCAAGGAGGGCTTCATCGTCCTCCCTTACATCAACGCTGATCCGGTTCTGGCCAAACGTCTGCAGGAAGTCGGTACTGCCACGGTTATGCCCCTTGGTGCGCCGATCGGCACCAATCGCGGCCTGCGGACCCGTGAGCAGATCTCCATCATCATCGAGCAGGCGATCGTGCCGGTCATTGTCGATGCCGGCCTCGGTGCCCCCTCCCATGCCGCCGAAGCGATGGAGCTCGGTGCTGATGCGGTCCTGGTCAACACTGCCCTGGCGGTGGCACGCGATCCGGGGTTGATGGGGCAGGCTTTTCGCAAAGGGGTTGAAGCCGGGCGGGAAGGCTATCTCGCCGGCCTTGGCAGCGAACGGCGGCAGGCGGAGGCTTCCAGTCCGCTGACCGGTTTTTTGCGTTGATTGTGGCCCTTTTACTTTTCCCTCTCCCTGAGGGAGAGGGTCAGGGTGAGGGGGAAACAGTGCAAGTTGCAGAATTGAGTTGTCTTTCCCCCTCATCCGGCCTTCGGCCACCTTCTCCCTCAGGGAGAAGGGCTGAACGACGATTGGCGCTTATCAGATTTTATAAATGGATAACTCATGAGTTTTATAGACGAAATCAGTAAATACGACCCGGCGAAGATTCGCAACGACATTGCCGCCCAGACGACTGCCGATGTCGAGCGCGCTCTGGCGGCGACGCCACTGCGCCTCGATGGTTTTCTTGCCCTTTTGTCGCCGGCCGCCGCCCCGTACCTGGAGACGATGGCGCAGCGCGCCCATCAGCTCACCGTGCAGCGTTTCGGGCGGACAATCCAGATGTACGCCCCCCTGTACCTCTCCAACGAGTGCTCGAACGGCTGCCTGTACTGCGGTTTCAACGTTCACAATCAGATGCCGCGCAAAACCTTGAGTATCGACGAGATCGCAGCCGAGGCGCAGGTTCTGCACGATCGCGGCTTTCGCCATCTCCTTGTCGTTACCGGCGAAGCGCCGCAGATCGCCGGGCTCGATTATCTCGAAGCGGCGATTCAGCGGATTCGCCCGCTCTTTTCGTCGCTGAGTATCGAGATCTATCCCCTTGATCAAGCCGGTTATGCGCGTCTCATCGCCGCCGGCGTCGACGGTCTCACCTTGTATCAGGAGACTTACGAGCGTCCCCTCTATGCGCAGATGCACCCCTCCGGCCGCAAGCGCGATTATGACTGGCGTCTCCTCGGGCCGGAGCGGGCTGCGGCGGCCGGCATCCGCCGCGTCGGGGTCGGGAGCCTCCTCGGCCTCGGCGACTTTCGCGTCGAAGGCTTCTTTACCGCGCTGCACGCCCTTTATCTCGCCCGCCATTACTGGCGCACTCATCTTAGCGTCTCCTTCCCGCGCATGCGCCCGGCCGATGGCGGTTTCCAGCCCTTGGCCCCGGTCTCGGACCGCGACTTTGTTCAGATCCTCTGTGCCCTGCGGCTCCTTATCCCCGACGCCGGGCTGGTCCTCTCCACCCGCGAAAGCGCGACGCTACGTGACCATCTCCTCCCCTTGGGGATTACCCAGATGAGCGCCGGCAGCTGCACTGCGCCGGGGGGGTACGCCAGCGAGGATGACAGCGGTCAGCAGTTTGTGATTGATGACGATCGCAATGTCGATGAAGTGGCAGCGATGATCCGCAGCCAGGGGTATGAGCCGGTCTGGAAGGATTGGGATGTCGCCTTTGTGCGCTGAAGAGGGGAAGGTCGACTTCTCTTTGTACCTGATCACCGATCGAAAGTCTCTGCCGAGTGGGCAGGAGCTGATCGCGACGGTGCGGGCGGCTTTGCGCGGCGGAGTGCGGGTGGTACAGCTGCGGGAAAAGGATTTGACTGCCGCCGAACTCTACCCGCTGGCGCTGGCGTTGCGGCAGTTGACGCGAAAATTTTCCGCCCGATTGCTGATCAACGACCGAGTCGATCTTGCTTTGGCGGTCGATGCTGATGGTGTTCACCTCGGCGCCCATTCCTTGCCGGTGAGGGTTGTCCGCCAGCTTCTCGGCGAGGAGCGGATCATCGGCGTCTCCACCCATCATCCTGATGAAGCCCATCGCGCCGCTGTCGCCGGCGCCGACTTTGTCACCTTCGGTCCGGTTTACGCCACCCCCTCGAAACTCCCTTACGGCCCGCCGCTCGGATTGCAACCGCTTGCCACTCTTTGCGTTGACTCCGCCCTGCCGGTCTTTGCCCTCGGCGGCGTCTCTTTTGCGCGTCTCTCTGAGCTGCGTGCGGCCGGTTGTCAAAAGGTGGCGGTGATCGGGGCGATTCTGCAGGCGGTTGATGCGGAGGAGGCGGCGCGGGAGCTGTTGCGGGGGCTGGGCAGTCCTTAACGCGGTGCGTTCATGTCGAGCTGATAGCGGTTGCGCATGATGCTGATCAGGGTGTTGACGCCGCGCAGGGCGCTGCGGAGTTGATCGCGGGATCGCTCGGGGAGGAGGGAGGGGTCGACAAGGTTGCCTGCCTCCTGCCCGGAATTGAGGGCACTTAACTGCTTCTCCAGACGTAGCTTGACGAGAAAGGTAAAGGCTTCTTTCAGGGTTTCCCACTCCTCGTCCGAGACGATCTGGAGGAGGTGGAGGCGTTCGAGTTTATCCCAGGTTGTCCCGCCAAGAATTCCCGTCTCCAGGGCAAGGAGTCCGACCCCCCGGGTCAAAGTGAAAATCCCCCCTTTTTTCAGATCGATCTTCCCCCGTTCCTCCCCGGATTTCCCCGGTAAAAAGCGCCCAAAGATGCCGATCGGCGCTTTAAATCGGGCAATATTGCGCGCCATATTCGGAAAGAAGATGCCGTTGCTTTTGGTGTAGACGCAGAGATGGTCGCGCAGTTCTTTCTCGAATTCCTTGTCTCCATGCACCACGCGTAAATCCTGAAATACACCGAAATAGACCATCTGCTCCGGGGTGGGGACAGAGATCCAGCGCGTCGTCAACGCTTTCCATTCAGACAGGCTGTGGCACCAATCCGGAGAGTTGGCCATCATCTCCCCCGGACAAAGGGGGACGCCGACAAACTCCAGGGCGGCGACAATGCGGGCGGCAAAACGCCGCACCTCGACACGTTGGTCAATGGAAAGGTCGTCGCGGTAAACGATGGCGCTGTCCTGGTCGGTGCGCAGGGTCTGCTCGCCGCGCCCTTCGCTCCCGAGGGCGAGGTAGGCGGCACCGGTTGGCAGATAAATCCCTTCCTCGCTGGCAAGGATGGCGATCAGTCGCTCGGTCAGGGCATCATTGAAATGGCTGATGAGTTGAATCAGACTCTGGGTGTCGGCATTGGTCTTGAGTGCGTACTCGAGCATGCCGATCATCTTTTTGCCGAGGGTGCGCAACTGTTCGAGAGAGGTCGCCGCCTCGATCTCCTTGATCAGGTACAGAGGGCTGCGGGTTTGAATCCTCAGCAGGTCGGTATCGGTCATGACCCCGACCAACTGCTCCAGTTCATCGACGACGATCAAGCGGTGGATATTATGTTTGGCCATCATGAAGATGGCTTTGAAGAGGTAATCATGGGCGTGGATGGTGATCAGGCGGGTCTTCATGATCTCGCCGACCGTCAGGTGCATGAGGGTGTCAGGGGCATCGGCGATGAGGTTGCGCAGGTCGCGCAGCGAGACGATACCGACCGGTTTTTCTCCTTCGACAACGACGATCCCTGAAATGTTCTGCTGCTTCATCCGCCGGGCCATTTCGACCAAGCTCAGATCGGGCGAACAGGTGATGGCCGGACGATGGCAGACACTGTCAACGCTGATGAAAAAGAAACTGTCTTCATTGATTGCCGGCATGATGTCCACCTGATTTCTGACGGGAAGTGGCCATATTCTTCCGTAATTGTTGGAAGAATGCAATTTAAAAGGATCGACAGCTACCTTGTTGTTGGGCCGTTGAGAGAAAAAGATTTACTCCTCTCTGTAACACTGTTTAAGTCTGTTAATAAGGAGGACGGGAGAGAGCCTTTTTGTTCGTGTATATTACTTACTTTTTTGGTGTTAATAAAACGCATATTTAGGAAGTTTATTTTTATAAGCGAAACATCAACGCTGTAGTCGTAAAAAATCAAAAGGGATTAAAGTATTTTATTTTTTTTCAGGAATTTTCAAGATTAATGGAATTTGTTTCGGAAAACCGAGTAGATATAAGAAGTTATTTTTTAAATGCGATTTGCGGCTTTTCTGTTTTTCAGGGAGGCCGCTCTACTTTTTGCGAGATTAATTGGTCGGCGGGAAGAAATTTTAAAATATAGTGTTGACAATTATAGAACGATGTACTAATAAAAATATAACACTTTTTAGAAAAACGTTTTATTCGATTTGGCCCCTTCACTATAGACGATCAAGGGTGAAAAGATGACCAGAGAAAAAGGGGTCTATTCAGTTCAGGCGGTCGTCAAGGCGATTGAGCTTCTCGAAGCGTTGGCGCAGGAGGAGACCAATCTCACCCTGGCGGTTCTGGCCAAAAAACTGGAACTCAGCCGCAATAAATCATTCCGCCTCCTGGCTACTCTTGAAGACAAGGGACTGGTAGAGCGCAATGAAACGACCGGAGCTTACAGTCTTGGAGTACAGGCTTTCGAGATGGCGCAGCATATTCTCAAGAGTGCCAATCTCCTGCGTCTGGCTCACCCGGTGATGGAAGAGTTGGCCCATAAACTCGGTGAAGCCATCTACCTCACCGTTGTCAGTGAAGATGAAATCCTCTTTCTTGACATGGTCGACTCCTTTCAGCAGGTTCGCGCCGTCGACCTGGTCGGCAAGCGTTTCCCCTTCTTTACCAACGCTGCCGGCAAGGTGATCAAGTCGGTCGGTTCCATCGATCTCTTCGGGCGGGGCGGCAAGCGGCGTAGCGAAGAGGAATCACAGGAGTTGGTCAAGGAGCTGGAGGAGATTCGCCGTAAAGGTGTGGCCGTCGATTTTGGCGGGCTTGGCGAAGGGATCTGTGCGGTGGCGGTGGTGATTCGCGATTACGCCGGCAAGGTGGTCGGTGCCCTCACCCTCCTCGCCCCTTCCTTTCGCATGCTGCCGGAGCGCCTCGATGGTGAAGTGATCCCCGCCCTCCTGCTCGCCGGTGAGCAATTGTCGATGAAATTCGGTTATTCCCGTGCCTATGCTTGACGATTTTTAATAATAGGGTAAATTTTGGGCAGATGATAATTTTTACCAGAAAGGGTTGCACGCAGAAATTTAATGACCAAGAACTTTTTTGTGTACCGACATGAAGAAGATCTATTGAATGCTAGGAAAGGAGAATGAATGACATCGATGAGACTCACAGGCGCAACCTTCGGCAGTGTCACTTTTAATGAGGAGGTCTCATTCCGCCGGTGCCGGTAACAAAGAATCAAGCAGGAAGAAGAAGGTAGGTCTGGTGATTATCGCGGCTGATTCAGGCCAAGAGCAACCAACATTACAGCAGAATGAGGAGAATTTTATGGACACAAGTGGAAAGGCTTACTGGCACGCGGTACTGAAGCTCATCGGGGTGCATCTGTTCATCTGGGCACTCGTTTCCTACGGTTTCGGCATCGTCTTCGCTCCGGCACTGAACAACATCCATCTTGGTGGCTACCCGCTCGGTTTCTGGTTTGCACATCAGGGCTCAATGTACATCTTCATTGCCCTGATCTTTGTGTTTGCCAAGTTGATGGGTAATCTTGATAAAAAATTTAACGTCAACGAGCAATAAGGGAGGCGACCTCAATGGAATTACAGACTTTAACCTATCTTGTCGTCGGCCTGACCTTCGCCATCTATATCGGCATTGCCGTTTGGGCGCGAGCCGGCAGCACCTCTGATTTTTATGTCGCCGGCGGCGGCGTCCCCCCGGTCATGAACGGCATGGCGACTGCGGCTGACTGGATGTCGGCAGCGTCCTTTATCTCCATGGCCGGTTTGATCTCCAACATGGGCTATGGCGGCGGTCTCTTCCTGATGGGCTGGACCGGCGGCTACGTTCTGATGGCGATGCTCCTTGCCCCGTATCTGCGTAAATTCGGCAAGTTTACCGTCCCTTCCTTCGTTGCCGAGCGTTTCTACTCGAACGGCGCGTCGGCGGTGGCGGTCGTCTGCTTGCTGACCATGTCGATCACCTACATCATCGGCCAGATGACCGGTGTCGGCGTCACCTTTGCCCGCTTCCTGGGCGTGACCAATGAAATGGGTATCTACATCGGTATGGCGATCGTCTTCGCTTACGCTGTCTTCGGCGGCATGAAGGGGATCACCTACACCCAGGTTGCCCAGTACATCGTTCTGATCTCGGCCTACACCATTCCCGCGGTCTTCATCTCCTTCCAGTTGACCGGCAACCCGATTCCGCAGCTCGGCCTCGGCAGTGGCCTGTCCGGCCAGGATATATCCATGCTCGCCCGCCTGGACCAGGTGGTCACCGACCTCGGTTTCGGCAAGTACACCACCACCACCGCCGGCAGTACCCTGAACATGTTTGTCTACACCATCTCGCTGATGATCGGTACTGCCGGTCTGCCGCACGTTATCATCCGTTTCTTCACCGTCCCGACTGTCGCCGCTGCCCGTTCCTCGGCCGGCTGGGCCCTGGTCTTCATCGCCATCCTGTACACCACTGCTCCGGCGGTTGCCGCCATGGCGCGTTTGAACCTGCACTCCACGATCAACTCGGCGGCTAAAAGCGGCGGCGACATGTATGCAGCTGACGCCAGCCTGGTCCATGCCGAGCGCCCGGACTGGATGAAGCGCTGGGAGACCACCGGTCTGCTCAAGTGGCAGGACAAGAACAACGACGGTCGGATCCAGTACTACAACGACAAGACCAAGAATCAGGCAGTTCTTGATAAAGCCGCCGCCGCCGGCTGGGCTGGCAGCGAATTGACGGTTAACGCCGATATTATCGTTCTCGCCAACCCGGAGATCGCCCTGCTGCCGAACTGGGTTATCGCCCTGGTCGCGGCCGGTGGTGTTGCTGCCGCGCTCTCGACGGCAGCCGGTCTGCTTCTCGCCATCTCCTCGGCCTTTTCCCATGACCTTCTCAAGAAGATCTGGATGCCGAACCTCAGTGAAAAGGGTGAGCTCCGCGCCGGCAAGATCGCCATGGCGTGTGCCATCGTCGTCGCTGGCTGGCTCGGTCTCAACCCTCCGGGTTTCGCGGCCGGTACTGTCGCTCTGGCCTTCGGTATTGCCGCCAGTTCGATCTTCCCGGTGCTGATGATGGGTATCTTCAACAAGAAGATGAACAAAGAAGGGGCGATTGCCGGGATGATCGCCGGTATCTCCATCACCCTCTTCTACGTCTTTGCCCACAAAGGGATCTTCTTCATCAAGGGGACTGATTTCCTCGGCCTGATCGGTGGGGCGAACTCCTTCTTCGGCATCACCCCGGAAGCCTTCGGCACCATCGGCGCCCTGACCAACTTCCTCGTCGCTTATGTGGTGAGCAAGTTTACTCCGGAGTGCCCCGAGCACATCCAGCACCTGGTGGAAGATGTCCGCACTCCGCGCGGTTCCAAAATCATCGGTGGCGCGCACTAAGCTGACCGTTCCGGATGGTTGGTCTTGCCCCGCCAGCATTTGCTGGCGGGGTTTTTTTCTATTATTTGATTGCTACAAGACCGCTACTTCAGGTAAAAGCAGAGACCCTAATTATCAATGCCTTGCCTGGCGGGGACTGACAGGAGTACGGAATGGTTTTTGATGTCAGCACCGCAATGACATGGATCTTGTTTTTGGCCCTTTTCCCGATGGCCTTTATCTGGGGGCGGCGTGCCTGGCGTATTTTGCTTCAGAAAGACTATTCAGAGGTCGCCCTGAAAAAAGGGGAGTCCCCGCCGAATCCAAAGAAGTGGGCGCCGGTCGTTGCCATCATCAATTTGACGGCCATGGCTGTTGCCCTGGTCATTATCGTCGGCGTTGCCATCGGCCATTGGGAGTATGAGACCTGGACCGCCATGGCCGGCTCCACCATCTGGCTCAAGCTGATCTTCGATTTTATCGTCAGTCGTCAGGCTCACCCCTTTACCAAAGGCAAAAAGAAGGAAGAGTAATCCTGCATTGCGGGTTGATTGAAAAAGTTGTGCAAAGGACGGTCCTGTGATCACTGCCATTGTTGTCGTTTTTGTTATTGCCTATGCGGCTATCGCTCTGGAACACCCTCTCAAGGTTAATAAGTCTGCTTCAGCGCTGATCGGCGCCGGCCTCCTCTGGACAATCTATGCCCTTTCGACCGGCGATCACCACCTCGTTGGCGAGCAGCTCAATGAATCTCTCGCCGCAACGGCGCAAATCATCTTCTTCCTCCTCGGCGCCATGACCATTGTCGAGGTGGTCGACGCCCACAATGGCTTTGAGGCCATCACCACGCGGATCAAGACCACCCGGCTTTCGACCCTGATGTGGCTGGTCGGTTTTGTTACTTTTTTTCTCAGCTCTGTCCTCGATAATCTCACCACCACCATCGTCATGATCTCGTTGATGAAGAAGCTCCTCGACAATCACGAGGATCGCCTCTTCTTTGCCGGCATCATCGTGATTGCCGCCAATG
>JAXMLA010000309.1:0-1811 GCA_034370465.1 Desulfuromonadales bacterium | reverse complement strand
GGTTTTTGCGAAATGCTGATGCCGACGAACTTAGTCCGGCGCAGTGGATTGGGTATGCAAAAGCAAACGGCGGATATGAGCTCGCGCAATGTTCGATGATCTCAAACCCGCAATTCGTGGCGTTGTGGGACATCGCTGAATCGACTGGTTCAAAGTCGTCGGTGGGCGATGCCACCCCACCATGGGACGAACAGGACGCCGGGAACGTGGCGAAGGATGGCGACCTAGATACTCATGGCTTGGTTGCATGGCAAGCTGAGGCCCTTGAACATTGGGGTGAAATTTCCGCTTCGGAGAGAGTCGGAAGAAAAGTGTCACCGACAACTGTGGCGAAGTGGCTAAAAAATCATGGCAGTCCGGACGTGATTTGCAAAGTTCAACCAGAGCGTAATTCGTTGGCTTGGATGGATAGGGAAGGGAAACGCCACACAGTAAAGATATCATCGATTGGAAAGCGTCTTTCTGAATGGCGTGATTCGGGGATAATTTCCGCCAGGTAAAAAGTTTACCGTAGGGTATTCCGCGTGGCTTTCCATTTTCCCCCGTGACATATTTTCAGCATTTATTGGGATAGTTTCGTATTCGCCGAAGCTGAACAACGTGCAATAAGGCACGAATCAGCCGAGGTTTTCCGATAGGAGAACCGAAAATGCGAACGAAAAACAACATCTCAGGCACCGCCCAGGCTGTGCCGTACCTCACCACTGACGCCGCCGCCCAACGGCTCGGACTACGCCCCCAGACCCTCCGCGCCGCCGTCTGCCGCGCCGGCCACTACGGGGGCATCACACCCCGGAAAAAATGTAACCGCATGTTGTCCTGGCCGGCCGATCTGATCGACCGCCTAGCCGCCGGCCTGCCTGTCGCCGAGCCCTCCGACCTGTCCGCCAGGTAGGAGGCCACATGCGCAGCACACCACGCCGGCCACCGGTACGCCGCCGCCGACAGTCCCCCGACGCCCGTATCGCCGCGTACGAGGCGGCCAAGTCCACATGGGACACGGCCCACCCCGGCGCTGACTACCGCACCCGCGACCGCGCCATGCGCCGGATTGCGCGCGCCGTGGGGGTGTAGATGAGCATCCGCATGATGACCCACGTCTGGGACGGCTACCCCGGCGGCGGGAGCGAACTACTCGCCCTGCTGGCGCTGGCGGATTGGGGCGACGATGCCGGTAGATGCTGGCCCTCAATGCAGGCAATCGCCGAGAAAACGCGGCTGTCACGGTCTCAGGCGCAACGCGTCGTGCATGGCCTGATTGACGCTGGTTTCGTTGTTGTAACCGGCAACGAAACCGGAGGCAAACCCGGAACGACCCGCCAATATCAAATCCGTCTTGATCGCTTGAGGGGTAGCGCCCATGCAACCCCTACGGGCCGCATGGATGCGACGGGTAGCGCCGATGCGACGGGTCGCACCCATGCACAAGAGGGGCCGCACCCATGCGGCGAGACGGGCCGCACCCATGCGACCCTAACCGTCATAGAACCGTCAGTAACCGTCAATACATTGTCGACAGCCGTGGCTGATCGACCTTTGGCACAGTCCGCCGACAAGAAATCGAAACCTTCGTGCCCCCACCAGGAAATCATCGACCTGTACCACGATGCCCTGCCCACAAGCCCCCGCATTCGGGACTGGACACCGAACAGGGCGGCTTTGCTCAGGGCCCGCTGGAACGAAGACCCGACCCGCCAGAACCTCGACTACTGGCATCGCCTGTTCGCCTATGTCGCGGAATCGGGCTTCCTGACCGGCAAGGTATCGACCACCGGCCGCAAGCCGTTCGTCGCAAGCCTGGAATGGCTGTT
>JAXMLA010000308.1:0-1790 GCA_034370465.1 Desulfuromonadales bacterium | reverse complement strand
TTCTGCTTGCTCGCCTGTTCATCTACCAGGCCGGTCAGGTGAATGTTTGAGGGCTTATAGATGGTTCCGGCCTTGCCTGAAAGTTGTGCGATAAAGTCTCTGGCGTCCTTGGCCGCGTACTTCAGGTTGATAGAGGCGTCGCGATACCGGTCAATGCCGACTGCCAGGATATAGAGCCGCGGCTCATCCTGTCTCCTGTTGGAGATGAAGCTGGCCGTATCCATCACACTCTGCACGGTATTGGAAGCGTTAAAGGCGGTCAGGCTGATCTCGTTCTCGCCGGCAATCGTTTCCAGTTCCACACATTCGTCAACCAGTTCGCCCTTGGGCCGCGCAACTACCGCACCGGGGATCTGCTTCTCCTTCACGGTCAAGGCACGCATGTCCTGGTACACAGCCCCGCTGTTCAACGCGGCCAGCTTCATGGTTGCTGTTGCGTTCTGTGCCGTAACTTCACGATAGAAGCCGTCTGACTTGATTAATTTGCCGTTTTGGAACAGTCGCACCTCGCCGATGCCACCCCCGGTGCTCTGAATCCGGTAACAGACCTTTACCGTGGGCTCGCTGGTCGCTTGCGGCATGGCAGAAAACTTCACGGCAGGGGGGGGATTCTTGATCGCCTCATCAACCGTAAGGGTGACCAGACCAGAAATATCCTCGCCCTTGAGTTTTGCCGACAGGATGTCGGGGCGGTAAAAGACGTCATAGAACTGGTCAATACCGTAAACCTTGTTGCCCCTGCGGATGTTGAGGTATTCATGCCCGCGGGCAGAGGAATTATAGTAGCCTTCCGGGGTGATCACAATCCATTCGCCGTTGGTGAAGCCGATAGACTGACTGATTTCCCGGCCGCTCGCCAGATCCCAGATCCTCATCGTTCCATCACCGCTGCCGGTGATGATCCACCTGCCATCACCAGAGAAGACCGCGGAATAGACATAGAGCTTGTGGCCCGCAAAGCTCATGACCCGCTTCCCGGTGGCAACCTCCAAGAGCTTCGGGATGCCGTCAAAACCGGCGGTTAGCGCGTATTTGCCGTCGGGAGAAAAAGCGACGGAAGAGATGGCGAGATCCTGCCATGTCTGGAGCTGCCTGCCGCTTGCGACCTCAAAGAGCTTGGCGGTGTTGTCGCCGCTCCCGGCAAGCACCAGTTTGCCATCAGGAGAAAACGCCACCGAGTTCACATGATGGCGAAAATTACCGAAAACCCGCAGTTCACGACCGGATTCGACATCCCACAGCCGCACCGTTTTATCGCGGCTTCCCGACGCAATATATCTGCCATCAGGAGAGAAAGCGACCGAATGGATTTTATCGGTATGCGCGGCAAAGCTTTTTACCTCGCGCCCAGTCGCCGCCTCCCACAGCCTGAGACGGTTACCGGCATCGCCGGACAGAATCCATTTCCCATCGCGGGAAAAGGCCGCGGCCCCCTGCCCGGCAAGCCGGCGCAGTTCTCTGCCGGTTTCCACCTCCCGTAGCGTCAGCGGGCCGTCCAGCCGACAGTCCAGCATCGTCCTGCCATCGGGCGCAAAGGCAAGCGAAGTGACGATCCCCTGTGCGCCCGGGAACGCCCAGAGGCGCTTACCGGTAATGCTATCCCAGAGGTTGATAACACCATCAAAATTGCCGGACAGGACGTACTCACCGTTGGGAGCAACGGCAACCTCGCGGACCCAGTTGACCTTGCCTTCCAGCTTGCGTAACTCCTTGCCGCTTGCGACCTCAAAGAGCTTGGCGGTGTTGTCGCCGCTCCCGGCAAGCACCAGTTTGCCATCAGGAGAAAACGC
>JAXMLA010000307.1:0-1861 GCA_034370465.1 Desulfuromonadales bacterium | reverse complement strand
CGGTCAACGGCATGAAGACCCGCTCGGCAGTCCGACGCACCACATCGACGATCGTTTCGCGATTCTCATGACTGGCAGTGATGTCGAGGAAGGTCAGCTCGTCCGCCCCCTGGGCGTCGTAAGCCTCTGCCGCCTCGACCGGATCACCGGCGTCGCGCAGCTCCAGGAATTGAACCCCCTTGACGACCCGACCGTCCTTGACGTCGAGACAGGGGATAATGCGTTTGGTCAGCATGGGTTATCCGTTTTTCTTTTCATAAAAAGTGATCCCGACCCGTTCGATATGCTCCCGCAGGCTCTCGTTATCAATTTGCTTATAGATCGAAACATCAAACATCCAAGGCAACAAGAGATCATCCAGTTCGCCAAGAATCTTCAACAGGAGACTCAGGTCAAGAGCATCACCATAAAGCGTCAGATCGATATCCGAGCCGTTCTTGTAATTCCCCTTGGCACGGGAGCCATACAACACCGCCCGTTCCACCTGCGGGTGGCAGGCAAATACTCCCCGGATTTTTTCTACAGCCGCCGGAGGCAACCCAAAGGGGGGCTCGTTGATCATGGCTGCAAGCTCAAAGTCTCAAGCCGTTGGTGCAGGAGGACAAATTCAGGATAATATAACGTCATAATTTTACAGGAGATCTCATCGGCAATATCTTCGTTATAGGTGTGACTGGTGAGAACCCGACTCTTGATCATCTCCATCCAGGTCTCGCCGTCTTCAATCAACCCGCGCTTGAAAGCCAGACGAAAGGCGTCACGGCTGCCCATGATACTCATCTCTCCCTGCGCTTCAAAAAGGTCTTTCATGGTGTTCCATGCCAGTTCGTACGTATACTCAAAACATTGAATCAACCCTTGCTGCTCCAGTTCATTCAACTCACTTTTTTCGATGAATTTAGTGAGCTGGCGAAGCGCTTTGGAGTAATTGTCAAATCGTTGAATCCAGCGAATATCGTCGGACATGGGTATCTCCGTTCATCGCGGGTTGGAGCCCGCTCCTACCTGCCCCGTTTGGTCAACGCCACGGCTTCGGCGAGATCGATAGCGCCGGTGTAGATCGCCTTGCCGGTGATGGCGCCGATCACTCCGGACGATTCGATCGCCATCAACTTCTCGATATCGGCGAGGGTGGAGAGACCACCAGAAGCGATGACCGGGATGGAGATCGCTTCGGCGAGCTGGCGGGTGGCGTCGATATTCACCCCCTGCATCATGCCGTCGCGGCTGATATCGGTGTAGATGATGGCGCTGACACCGAACCCTTCGAACTTCTTGGCGAGTTCAATGGCGGTGATATCGGTGACTTCCGCCCACCCCTGCACCGCGACCATGCCGTTCTTGGCATCGATGCCGACGACGATCCGACCGGGGAATTTACGGCACGCCTCTTCGACCAGAGCCGGATTGCGCTGCGCCGCCGTGCCGATAATGACGCGGGAGAGACCAAGGCTCAGGTAGGCTTCGATCGTCGCCAGGTCACGAATGCCGCCGCCCAGCTGGGCGGGGATGGTGATCACCCCGAGAATCGCTTCGATGGCGCCGCGATTCTTCGGCTCACCGGCAAAGGCGCCGTCGAGATCGACAATGTGGAGGAGCTCTGCCCCCTGCTCCTGCCAGGCACGCGCCTGGGCACCGGGGTTATCGGAGAAGACCGTATCTTTCTCCATCAGCCCCTGTTCAAGGCGGACACATTTTCCTTCTTTTAAATCGATGGCGGGAATGACGATCATATATTGGCCTTTCGTAGGGGCGGCGCTTGCTCCGCCCTGGGCGCGGCAAGCAGCGCCCCTACAATCACATTTTGCCGAAATTTTCCAGCATCTTCAGACCGATTGTCTGGCTCTTCTCGGGGTGAAAC
>JAXMLA010000306.1:0-14102 GCA_034370465.1 Desulfuromonadales bacterium | reverse complement strand
TGGAGCGGCCAGGGAGCAAAGGTCGCGAGGGGACCGAAGCGCTCAACGATCAGCTGACGATAAAGGACGGCGCCGCTGCCGACAAAGAGGGCGGGAGCGGTCATCTCAGCGAGAAAGCGCTGCGGTGGCAGGACACCCGGTTGACCAAGGAGAACCGGAGATCCTGTGACCGTCGAGAAGGTGGCGGCGTAGACCTCTTTTTTACGGGCATCGATCAAAGCGCAGACCGGCAAAGTCGCAAAGGGAAGGGCGGCAGCCAAAAGTTGCAGCGACGAAAGACCATAAAGTGGGCGTTGACAGGCCCGCGCCAACCCCTTGGCAGCAGCGACGCCGACACGCAGACCGGTAAAGGAGCCGGGTCCATCGATCACCGCAAAAGCGCTGATCTCGGCAAGGGAGCACTGCTGTTCTGTGAGGATTCGCTCCACCTGCTGCAGCAGCTGATCACTATGATTCAACGGAGAGTCGACGACGATCTCGGCGAGCAACCTTTCGCCGCGACACAAGGCGACACTGCCGGCGGTCGTCGCCGTGTCCAGGATCAGGATCAACTCCTCAGGCACCCTACCCTCCCATCACCAGACGGGTGATATCGTTGTAAAAAGCCAACAGCATCAGCAACAGCAGCAGAGCCAGCCCGACCTGTTGCGCAATCTCGCGAATCCGCAGTGATAAAGGGCGGCGGATGATCACTTCGATGAGATTAAAGAAGAGATGACCGCCGTCAAGGATCGGAATCGGCAGCAGGTTGAGAATCCCCAGCTGAATACTGAGAAAGGCGAGGATGAGGAAGATACTGGCGACATCGGTCTGAGCGGCCTGACCGGCGATCTGCACCACCGAGATCGGACCGCCGATATTGTCGCTGGAGACATGGCCGGTAAAGAGCTTGCCGATAAAGAGATAGGTCAGCTCGATGAGTTCATTCGCACGGTTCCAACCGGCACGAATCGCCGCCAGCGGGGCGTAGCGTTTTTCGATCGATTGCATGTGCGGCGATATACCGATGATATATTCGCCATCTTTTTCCTGCGCCGTCATCGACAATGCTGTCAGAGTGCCGTCGGCACGTTTGACTGCAAAGCTCTGCGCGCCCCCGGCTCCGACCCGGATCAGCTCTTTAAGATCGTACCATGAGGTCACGGGCTGATTGTCGATAGCCACAATCCGGTCACCGGCTTTGAGGCCGGCCTTCTCGGCGGGCATCCCCGGCGCCAGATTTCCAACGATCGCTTCCTGCGGCGGCAACAGGCCAAGAGCCATCAAGCCATCGATACCGCCGTCGGCAAGGGAGAGAGAGACCTCGTCCTGCGCGCGACGAACCTCGATCTTGAGGTTGCTGCCGGCATGGGACAGGAGGATATTATTGGCACTCTCCCAGGTGGTAACCGGCGAACTGTTGATCGCGACAATCCGGTCATTGGCCTGAAATCCGGCCTCAGCAGCCGGGGATCCGGCGACCACATAACCGCTCGTTGCCGGCTGCTCAATATACGCCGGGACACTGACCCCAAGCATATATGCCAGAGGAAGGACGAGAAAGGGGAGGACGAGATTGGTCAATGGTCCGGCGGCAATAATCAGCGAACGGATGCCGACCGACTTGGAAGCAAAGGAACGGGTGAGGTCGGCCGGACTCGGCTCCTCCCCTTCCCCTTCGATCGTCCCGCCTTCGCCGAGCATGAGGACATAACCGCCGAGGGGGATGGCACAGATCATATACTCGGTCTCCCCCCACTGCCGCGACAGGAGGCGCGGTCCGAAGCCGAGGGAGAACTTCAGAACTTTGACGCCGGAAAGTTTGGCGACGGTGAAATGGCCGAGTTCATGAACAAAGACGAGAATGCCGAGAATGACAATCCCCCCGATAATGGTCAGCATACTTTAGTACCTCCGGCCCAATCGGTGGCGATCAGGCGACGCGCTTCAGTGCGCGCAAAACGGTCTGCATGTAAGATATCGTCGAGATGGACGGGAATCTGCGGATCATGGCGATCCAGGACGGTTTCAATAATCTTGGCAATTGCCAAAAAAGGAATCTTGCTGGCAAGGAAAGCTTCGACCGCGATTTCATTGGCCGCATTGAGGACGGCGGGAGCGATGCCGCCGGCCGCGATTGCATCGTAAGCGAGCTTCAAACAGGGGAAACGCTGCAGATCCGGCTCTTCGAAGGTCAGAGAGCCGATGGAACAGAGATCGAGGGATGGCAGTTTGAGCGGAATCCGTTCCGGGTAGGACAGGGCATAAGCAATCGGTGTCTTCATATCCGGGACCCCGAGCTGAGCAATCACCGCCCCGTCACAGTATTCGACCATCGAATGGACGATGCTCTGCGGGTGAATCTGAACGTTGATGCGATCGATCGGTACGGCAAAGAGCCAATGCGCCTCGATGACCTCCAGCCCCTTGTTCATCATCGTCGCCGAGTCGATGGAGATCTTCCTCCCCATACTCCAGTTGGGATGTGCCAAAGCATGCGCCGGGGTGACGTTCTCCATCTGCGCCAAGGACCAGGTGCGGAAAGGTCCGCCGGAGGCGGTGAGGATCAAACGCCGCACATCGTGACTGCGATGGCCTTCGAGGGATTGGAAGAGGGCGGAATGTTCACTGTCGACCGGATAAAGGCGCACACCCTTGCGGGCCACCGCTTCCATGACCAGCGCCCCGGCGGTCACCAGCGTCTCCTTGTTGGCCAAAGCGACATCTTTACCCGCTTCGATCGCCGCCATGGTCGGGACAAGACCGGCAGCGCCGACAATCGCCGACAGGGTCATCTGCGTATCGGCATGGGCGGCACAGATCATCAGCCCTTCCATCCCGAAGAGGATCTCCGTCGAAGTCCCGCAGACCATCTGCCGTAGGGTGCTGGCATCCGCCTCGTTGAGAACCGCCGCAACCTGCGGACGAAAGCGTTGAATCTGGGCAGCAAGGAGGCTGAGATTATTGGCGCCGGTCAGCGCCACAATCTCGAAGCGTTCGGGAAAGTCAGCGACAACTTCGAGGCAACTGACACCGATCGAACCGGTCGATCCTAGCAGTGAAAGACGCTTCATTGCAGCCACAGAACCAGGTAGTAGGCCGGGGGGAAGGCAAAGATCAGCGAGTCGAGACGATCGAGGAGACCGCCGTGGCCGGGGATGATCCGACCGGAGTCTTTGACACCATAACTGCGCTTGAGCATCGATTCAAAGAGATCACCGATCTGACCGCTGGCGCCGAGCGCCAGACCGATCCCGGCGCAGACGATCCAGGAAAGGGTGGGAAACCACAGCAATCCGGCCAAACAGGCGCCAAAGACGCCGCCGAGCAAGCCGCCGATCGCCCCTTCAACACTCTTCTTCGGGCTGATTGCCGGATAAAGCCGGTGCTTGCCGATCGCTGTACCGACGAAATAGGCAATGGTATCGCTCAACATCACGATCAAAAAGACCGTAAAGATCCATTCGCGCCCCTGCGGCAGAGAGCGGAGCAGCACGAGATGGCCGAGGAGGAGGGGGAGATAAAGGAAGCCGAGTAGGACGGTGGCACAGTCCCGCGCCACCGTCTCGATGGTCCGGTAGCAAAAGAGGAAGAGGGTGGCAACCGCCAGGGTGGCAGCGGCAAAGGCGCCGGTGGAAAGTTCATTCTGCAGGTAGAGAGAAGGGACGATGGCCGCGCCGATCAGCGCCGCAAAGTAGTGCTCCAGGCGGCGGGCCGGCGGCAGCGCCATCCGATAAAGTTCATCAAGGGCGATAAAGACGATGACGGTGACAGCCGCACAAAAGAGGGGGGGTGTAGCGCGCCACACCAGCAAAATCAGGAGGGGCAGGAGGATGACCCCGGTAATAATCCGCTGTTTAATATCAAATCTCCTTAGCTGAGCGCATCTTCCCGGCGCAACTGGGCACCGGTCAAACCGAAACGGCGCTGCCGCCGGGCATATTCGGCCAGGGCCGCCTGCAGTTGACCTTCATCAAAATCAGGCCAATAGGTCTCGCAAAAATAGAGCTCGGCATAAGCGATCTGCCACAACAGGAAGTTACTGATGCGCATCTCACCGCTGGTCCGGATCAAAAGATCGGGATCGGGAATCCCACGGGTTTCGAGACAATCGGCAAACTCGGCATCGTTAATCGACTCCAGAGAGAGCTTGCCGGCGACAACTTTGGCGGCAAGTTGGCAGGCCGCCTGTACCAGCTCCGCACGGCCGCCATAGGAAAGGGCGAGGATCAGGGTCATGGTGCGATTGCCAGCCGTTTTTTGCACGGCATCCAGCAGGATAGCACGGACATTTTCCGGTAAACGCGAAGTGTCACCGATCACCTGCAACCGGATATCCTCTTGCAGCATCGTCTTGAGTTCGCTCGACAGATAGTGGCCCAAAAGCCCCATCAGGGCGCCGACCTCTTCATCCGGCCGCTGCCAATTCTCGGAACTGAACGCGTACAGGGTGAGGAAGGGAATCTCTTCATTGCGAACCGCGGTGACAATCTTCCGCACCGTCTCCACCCCGCGCCGATGACCGAGAATCCGCGGGAGATGACGGGACTCCGCCCAGCGGCCGTTTCCGTCCATGATAATCGCAATGTGTCGCGGTCGGGTTGTCATACGCAACTCTTTCGTGGCGGAATTGGATTGATAAACTAACACGGGTTGCAAAAGGACGGCAAGGGGAAGAGACGGGGAAAGTGACTTTGCCGGGTGCAGCGAGTTGCACCCGGCAACAACAAGCTATAAACGGAATCAGTCGACGATGGCGCTGACCGGGCAACAATCGACACAAGCGCGACATTCGGTGCAGTCAGCGCTGATCGCATACTTGTCGCCGGCAGCGGCAATGGCGCTCACCGGGCAGGAATCGACACAGGTGCCACAGGCAATACAATCTTCGGTTATCTTCAGAGTCATGATCCTCTCCTTGTGCGGGATAATTAAAATGTAGACCGGCTAAATCTCCATGATTTCCTTATCTTTAACGACGACAACCTCATCGACTTTCTTCACAAAAGCATCGGTCGCGTCCTGGACATCCTTCTCCGCGCGCTTGAGTTGATCTTCGGTAATCAGCTTCTCCTTCTCCATCTTTTTCAAGGTGTCGTTGGCATCGCGCCGTAAATTACGGATGGCAATCTTCGTCTCCTCACCGAGTTTTTTCACCGTCTTCACCATCTCCTTACGACGGTCTTCGGTCAAGGCGGGGAAGATCAAACGAATTGCCGAACCATCCGAATTGGGATTGAGACCGAGATCCGACTTGAGGATGGCCTTTTCAATGTCGGGCAAAAGCTTCTTTTCCCAGGGCTGAATGACGATCATCCGCGGCTCCGGAACCGTCATACTCGCTACGCCACTCAAGGGCGTCGGCGTACCGTAATAATCGACACGGATCTCGTCGAGCAGGGTGATCGAGGCCCGGCCGGTTCGCACCCGGGTAAAGTCCTTGCGCAGTGAATCGATCGATTTCTCCATCGATGCCTTCACCTTGTCGATAACGTCCTGATTCATCGTTTATGCTCCCTTGACGATCGTCCCGATCGCTTCACCGGTGACGACCCGTTCAATATTCCCCGGACAGGTCAGATCAAAGACGATGATCGGCAGGTTATTATCCATACAGAGGGAGGTTGCGGTCGCGTCCATCACCTGAAGACCGCGCTGCAGCACCTCAATATAAGTCAGCGATTGGTATTTTACCGCATTTTTGTCTTTATGGGGATCGGCACTGTAGATGCCATCGACCTTGGTCGCCTTGAGAATGACCTCGGCGTTAATCTCCATCGCCCGCAGGCTCGCCGCGGTGTCGGTGGTAAAGTAGGGATTCCCGGTCCCGGCCCCGAAGATGACGACCCGTCCCTTCTCCAGATGGCGCATGGCGCGCCGCCGGATATAAGGTTCTGCCACCGCCTGCATCTCGATCGCCGACAGAACTCGCGTCGTCACCCCGATCTTTTCCAGCGCATCCTGCATGGCGAGGCTGTTCATCACCGTCGCCAGCATCCCCATATAATCGGCGCTGGCCCGATCCATCCCCTTGGTGGCGCCGGCGACACCGCGAAAGATATTGCCGCCGCCGATTACCACGGCGATCTCCACTCCGAGAGCGACGACCCCTTTGATCTCGGCGGCAATCGTGGAAATAACAATCGGATCGATGCCGTACCCCTGGTTTCCGGCCAGAGCTTCACCACTTAACTTCAGAAGGATCCGCTGATACTTAGGAGTCGTGCCGCTCATAATAATCCTGCCCTTCGTCGTCTTCGCGTCGCTGGAACCAAACAAAGAAACGGTGGGTACCAAGGAATGGACCCACCGTCGACTTCTCCTGTTTACTTGCTCATCGCCGCAACTTCCGCGGCAAAGTCATCCTGCTTCTTTTCAATCCCTTCGCCGAGCTGGTAGCGGGGAAAGGCTGAGAGCGTCACTTCCGCGCCGATCTCTTTACCGAGGGCCTCGACCACCTTGGCAACTTTCAGATCCGGATCGATGACATAAGCCTGCTCAAGGAGACAGACTTCGCCGAAGAACTTGTTGATCTGGCCATCGACAATCTTGTCGATGATATTGGCGGGCTTGCCGCTTTCCAGAGCTTTCGAGCTGGCAATATCCTTTTCGCGATCAAGGACAGCCGTCGGGACTTCGCTGCGCATCAGGTATTGCGGACTCGCCGCCGCAACGTGCATGGCAATCTGCCGGGCGACCGCGGCAACGCGGGGATCATCCCCTTTGCTGGTGCTCAGCTGGACGAGGACGCCGATTTTGCCACCGGCGTGGATATAGGAAGCAACGATCCCGGCATCGACCGAAAAACGCTCGAAGCGGCGGATCGCCAGATTCTCGCCGATGGTGGCGATCTGCAGGGTCAGCTCTTCGCCGACAGTGCGGCCGAGCGCCGGGATGGAAACATTTTTCAACGCCTCGACATCGGCCGGAGCCACGCTGAGGATCGTCTCGGCGACAGTCTTGGCAAAATTCTGGAAATCGACGTTCTTGGCGACAAAGTCGGTCTCGGAGTTGACTTCGACCAGAGCGCAGCACTTGCCTTCGCCGGCAGCGACGATCATCCCTTCGGCGGCAATGCGGCCGGCCTTTTTAGCGGCGGCGGAGAGCCCTTTTTTACGGAGAATGTCGATCGCGGCTTCCATGTCGCCGTTGGCTTCGGTCAGAGCTTTTTTGCAATCCATCATCCCTGCGCCGGTTTTGGTGCGGAGTTCGGAAACCATACCTGCGGTAATATCTGCCACGTGAACCTCCTGAAATGAAGAGGGAACAACCCCTCTTCCGGGAATTGTTGCGATTGATAAGTCGGAAAAATGGCGGCCGTTACATAGAGCGGCCGCCATCGATATCCATACGGCAAAAAAGCCGCAGAAATGTCACTAAAAGCTACTCGGCAGCAGGCGCTTCAACGATTTCGGGGACTTCCGCCGCCAGAGCCTCTTCGAGGGGGGCGCCGACTTCGTCGCCGGAACGGAGCGAGTTCTCGCGCAGCAGTACACCGTCAGCACAAGCTTCCGCCATCTTTGAAGTGAAGAGGCGGATGGCGCGGATGGCGTCATCGTTGCCGGGGATAATGTAATCGATTTCGTCCGGGTCGCAGTTGGTATCGACGACCGCAACCACGGTCATCCCCAGCTTGCGGGCTTCCTTGATGGCGATCGTCTCTTTCTTCGGATCGATGACGAAGATCACGCTCGGGATCTTGTTCATCCCCTTGATGCCGCCCAGGGTCTTTTCGAGCTTTTCCCGCTCGCGCTCCAGTTCCAGACCTTCCTTCTTGGTCAGCAGCTGGTAGGTTCCGTCCTGCGACATCAGCTCAATCTTCTTGAGGCGGTCGATGCTCCCCTTGATCGTCTGAAAGTTGGTGAGCATGCCACCCAGCCAGCGATTGTTGACGTAGTACTGACCGGCACGCAACGCCTCTTCGGCAATCGCATCCTGCGCCTGCTTCTTGGTGCCGACAAAGAGGATCTTTTCGCCGCGACTGACCGCGTCGCGGATATAATTGTAAGCCACTTTGAAGTGGCGGACGGTCTTCTGCAGATCGATAATGTAGATACCGTTACGGGCGCCGAAGATATACGGCTTCATTTTCGGGTTCCAGCGCTTGGTCTGATGACCGAAATGGACGCCGGCTTCGAGCAGTTGCTTCATGGTGATCTGGGACATTGTTTCTCTTCTCCTGTTGTTCGGTTAGAGGCCTCCGCCCGGGCCTTTGTTGCCGCAATTCCGCACCTAAAGCAGAACACCAAGCGGACAGGCTGAACAGGCGTGTGAATTTTTACAGCGCATTTCTATAGCATGCAGCCCTGGTGAGCGCAAGAAAAAAAACTTTCATTCTGGTTTACAACCGCCCCCGCGTATATTAGTATGCGCGCTTATGATTGCCTTTCGTATCCAACGCTATCTCTTAAAAGAAATTGCCGCGCCGATGTTTATGGCCCTGGTGATCTTTACCTTTGTCCTGCTGATGGGGCGCAGCCAGAAGCTCATGGAGATGGTCATCGACAAGGGGGTGCCGGTCGGACAGATCCTCCACCTCCTGACCAATCTGTTGCCGGCATTTTTCGTCCTCACCATCCCGGTGGCCCTCTTGATCGGCGTCCTCCTTGCCTTTGGCCGGCTCTCCGCCGAGAGTGAACTGGTGGCGATGAAGGCCAGCGGCATCCATCTCTCCCTGCTGATGCGGCCGGTCCTCGCCCTCGCCCTGCTTGCCAGCCTGATCACCGCCGCCCTCACCCTGTATATCGAACCGGCCGCCAACGCCGCCTTTCGCCGTCAAGCCTTTGCCATCGCCACCAGTATCGCGACGATCGGCATTCAGCCGATGACCTTCAATGATGAGTTCAGCGGCCTGGTCCTTTATGCCGCCGATATCGACGATAAAAACGGCCAGATGAGCAATATCTTTATTGCCGACGAACGGCCCGGCATCCTCCCCGCCACGATCTTTGCCCAAACCGGCGGCCTTCAAATCGATCAGCACGACCAATCGCTGAATCTGCGCCTCAAGGACGGGGCGATTCATCGTCTCGACGAAAATGAAGACGCTTATCAGATCATTCAATTCGGCACCTACGGACTGCGGGTCAACCTCAGTCAGACCGATGACAAGGGACAGGTCCTCAACCGCAAAGAGAGCGAACTCACCCTCCCCGATCTCCTCAGCGCCCGCCAAACCCCGCAAGACGAGAAAGAAGCCCGGGTCCTGGCCGCCGGACTGCAAAGACGCTTTGTCATGGCCTCGACCCCGATTATCTTTATCCTCATCGGGGTCCCCCTCGGCATCCGCTCGCAGCGTTCCGGGCGCGGCGCCAACTTTGCTCTGGCTCTCTTTATCTTCCTCCTCTTTTACATCCTCTTCACCCTTGCGAAGACCCTGGTCATCGACCTCGGCTTATCCGCCCTCTTCATGTGGCTGCCGGTGGTGGTCTTTACCGTCGCCGGGCTCTTCCTGCTGCGTGCTGCCGCCAATGAACGGGAGATCCACTTCAACCTGAGTGCCTTCTTCCAAGGGAAGGATTAAAGGGCGACGCCATGCTGCTGACCCGCTATACCCTGGCTTTCTTTTATCGTTTCTTCTTCCTTTCCCTTGGGTCCTTTGCCGGCCTTTACCTGTTGATCGAATTCTTCGAAAAAGTCGACAACCTGGCGCGCAAAAATGCCGCCCTTTCGCACTACTTCATCTACTTTCTCGGCAAGATCCCGATGTTCTTGACCCAGGTCGCCCCCCTCGCCGTCCTCATGGGGGTCTTCATGACCATTGGTACCCTGTCGCACAGCAATGAGTTAACCGCCATGCGCTCCGGCGGCATGAGCTTGCCGCGCATCACCCTGCCGCTGCTGATCATGGGATTGATCATCTCCCTCACCGTCCTGGCCGCCAATGAATGGCTGGTCCCGATTACCAACAAAGAAGCCAATCGCGCCTATCGCTTCGATCTCGCCAAAGAACAACAGCTGACCATTACCCGCGATAAAATCTGGCTCAAGGACGGCAACGCCCTGGTCAATATTCGCATCGTCATCCCCGGACAAAATTTGTTGAAGGGGATCAGCATTCAAGAACTCGACAACAACGGCCGACCCGCCACCCGCATCGATGCAGCGCGGGCGACCTACAGTGCCGGCACCTGGCTGGGGGAAGACGTCACTACCACCCGCTTCTCGGCAACCAGCGGTGAAGTGGTCGGTGTCATCAAGAGTGCAACAACCCCCCTCCCCCTGACCAAAAGCCCCATCGACTTCAATGTCGTCAACGAGCGTAACGACGAAATGACGATCTCCGCCCTTGCCTACATGGCACAACGCGTCAAGCAGGAAGGTTATGACCCGACCCGCTACCGCGTCGACCTGCAAGGCCGCCTGGCAACCCCCTTCGCCAGCCTGATCATGGCCTTTCTCGGCATCCCCTTTGCCCTGCAGCGCGGCCGCGGATCGAGTCTCGCCGTCGGCATTGCCGTCAGTATCTTTATCGGCATCTCCTACCACCTCTTCCAGGGGATGATGCTCGCCCTTGGCTACTCCGGCAGCATCCCCGTCCTCCTCGCGGCCTGGTCTCCCAACGTCCTCTTCGGCCTCCTCGGCATCACCCTCCTCACCACCCGACGTTAAAATTCCGCCCCCGGTTTTGCAGAAAAGGTCCGGGAGAAATCGTCATAATTTCGTAATTATAATGATTTAAGGAAGAGTGCCAAAAATTGACTCCGGCATGTCCACACTTCCTGTGGATAACCTTGCGGAAAACTCATAACGACAGCGGAAAATGTCAAGAAAATGGGGGGCGATAGGATTTTGCTTAAAAATTATGCAAAAGATAAGTGCATGTTTTTTAAGGGTTTTCCCTTTAAAGTCTATACCAGAATCTGTGTGCAGGGGGTAAGTTCTTGTTTTCGCACTAAAGTTAAATATTTTCAAAAGGTCTGTTGAAAAACTTTACATTTTACTGACGAAAACACCACAGACTGGCATCAAAAAAAATACCAAATCCGGAAAAAAACCCTTGCATCGGTCGCAAAAATATAGATGGAAAACGGCGCAGGGGTGGTGTGAGGTTCTTGGGACGAAGCGGGGATGAGAAAGCGGCGGCGACAAGCAATCAGGGGACGAAGCGCTCCATGGCTTCGTCGATGAGGGAGGAAAACTCGGGCGGGGCCGACTCGATGGTCGTATTATTGGGAAGGTGTTTATGGCTGGGAAAGGATAATGGCGGCTTGTGGGCAGCGTTGTCGTAACGGAATATCAATTGACCATCAGCATCCTGGCAATGATAGGCGTAGCTAAGCTTCTCCAGGCGGTAGCGAGCGTCAACATACTCGCTGAAAAAAAGCTGGGAACCATCCAAGAAGGTAATGGTTCCCTTTATTACGCCAATTTTAGGCGTCCTGGCATCGGCGTTCAGCTCTGATGCAACAATCAGGTCTGTACGGGATAGCGATCGATCAGCTCCGCCAGTTGTGCCTGATACTCGCTAAGCAGCATACTGGATACCTTCCAGTGTCTTCAGTTGTGCGGCGATACGCTCGCGTAGCTTCAATTCCCCGGCCCAGCAGACGTACTCACGGTCGCCATCAGCGAGATCCTCGGAAGCATAATCCCGCAGAAAAGTCTCTGATGTCACGCTATAACGCTCCTCAAAAGCCCGGATGTGGCGCTCCGTAGTCTTCAGACCCAGTTCAAGACGGCTGGTCTCGGCGGTTATAGCCGAACGGATAATATCAAGCGCGCTCTCCTGTGCGTCGGACTGTATTTGCACACGTATCATGGCTGTCTCCCCACTTTCACTATAGTGTCTCGCCTACGTCATCGATTTTCGCTCTGCGGATGTAATCTTGGTGGCACACCAATGGCCTTATGTACCTGAAAATAACAGGATGTGGTGATACCGTCAACCACCGTGAAGGAGAATCTGGTCGAGGCGGCGCACATTCACCAGCACGCCCAGAGTCTCCTGCGCTGACAAATCAAGCCAGACGATCGGAGACCAGTTTTTTGAACTGAGAGACGGAAAGGATGGTTGTGGAAAGGATGGTTGTGGAAAGGAGTTGGTGGGCCTCTTTAAACCACTGTCACCGGCAACGAAATAGTCAGCGGCCGGCCCGGTACGCCTCGACTTCTTCCGCGATCATCTCGTCGGTGATGGCCTTGATCTGCGGCAATGCCTGGGTTGAGCGAAAGAGTGCCTTTAACTCTTGAACCCGTGCCGTCCGGTCGTCGTCCTCGGCGATCATTACGACCTCCACGCGCTGGCCGACACGAAAAGGCAGGCCACTGAGTTCAATCTTTGCCGGATCCTTGATCGTCACATATTGTTTGTAGGCAAGCATGGCAGCCTCCCAATTTCATCTATTTTCCCAACAGTACCATATTGTTGCAGATATTCCGTTATTTTTCTACGTGTCCACGCCGCCGAGATGAGATCGGTCAGCCTGTACGACGAAGCGAGCATGGTTTTTCCGGGATGATGAAAGGGCTGTTCAACTTTTTAGATTTATTCTACCTTAACGCCAGTTCGCAAGCCCCGCAGGAGAAGCCCATGCCCATTACCCTCTGGCTCGACCGTCTCTGTCAACTCAACGTCTCGCGAAGCGCTGGGCGTGGGAGCGCGCCACACAAACCGCTGCTTCTCCTCTGCCTGATAGACATGGTCGAGGATGGCAGCCTGACGACGCCGTCGGTCGATTACACGCCGGAACTCTTCTTCCGTTTCCAGTCCTACTGGCCGTTGGTCTACGCCCGCCAGCAGAACCAGCCGGATATGCGCCTCCCCTTCCATGCCCTTGGCAGTGACCGGGATCAGATCTGGACACGTCTGACCGCCAGCGGCGAGCCGTCGCCTTCGAAAGAGACGACGCGGCGCTGCCTCATCGACCCATCCCTGTGGGCAGCGTTGCAATCCCCGGCCTTCCGTCGGGCGGCGCGACTGCGGCTGATCACTACCTACTTTCTCCCTGTCGAACAGATCGCCCTCTGCGCCCGCTTGAATCTCCCTGCCCCGACCGGCGCCGAGGTCGACGCGATCAAGGCAAGCACCGATGCTTACCGCCAGAGTCAAAAGAAGGGACGCGACGCCCGCTTTCGCAGCTCCATCCTCCTCGGCTACCGCTTCACTTGCGCCCTCACCGGCACCTGTCTCAGCACCGAAAGAGAAAATCTGGTCGAGGCGGCGCACATTCACCAGCACGCCCAGAGCGGCAACGACGATCCGGGCAACGGGCTCGCCCTCACCCCCGATGCTCACTGGATGTTTGATCGCGGCCTCTGGACGGTCGAGGTGCGCGGCGATGATTTCATTATCCGGGTGGCGAAGGGGAAGTTTCGGGAATCGTACCTGTCGGGATTTCGGCTGGCGGAGCGGGATGCTCAGCCGTTGATCTTTGTGGCGGATACGGATCTAAGGCCGGAGGGGCGGCATTTTTTGTGGCATCGGGAGAGGAGGTTTGTAGGGGCGATGTCGTAGGGGCGAAAAATTTTCGCCCGCCTATGGAACGATTTACAATCTGGGGCGAATCATGATTCGCCCCCTACTTTTTCGGCGTCTCTTTACGATATGCCACCGGCTCGACGTCGCGGCAGCGAAGCTCAACCTGATGGACGATACGTTGTATCATTTCCGGCGACAATCTATCGCCGGTAATATTTGGATTAGTGAGAAAAACCGGACTTTTGCCGTTATAAACCAAGACGTCACCGGTTTTTGTCCGTTCAACATACCAACCAGCCAGTGCCAGCGCTGGGCGCACTTTCACAGTCTGCCCAACCGCACTTGTTAACCATTTTTGCAACCAGACGGCCTGACGCCGCGCTTGTAAAACTGGATTCTTTTCAAGCCAGCCCGGAAAACGTAGATATTCTCCGTTAAAAATCACCTTCGCATCAGCACTTCCTCCTCCTTGATCCCGCTTGGCTCGCCCCTTGGTTTCGACCGCAATGACTCCCCCAGGGCCGATCACAACATGATCGATATTGAATTTTTTGGCAGGGAAATCGTGAAAGACACGGCAACCATGGAGCATAAGATGGTTGAGTTCCTGACCAACGGCCATTTCGGCGTCAAGCCCGAGATAGAGGTTTCTTCTTTGCTTTAGCAATTGATAAAGCCGCGAAGTGCCCCAATAGATCAGGAG
>JAXMLA010000305.1:0-1048 GCA_034370465.1 Desulfuromonadales bacterium | reverse complement strand
CGCTTCACCATAGCCCTTGGCGGTCAGGCGATCTGCAGCGACACCGCGGCTGATCAGGAAATTGCGGACGGCTTCTGCGCGCTGCTTCGACAACCTCATGTTGTATGCATCGCTGCCCATGCTGTCCGTGTGACCTGCAACTTCGATGTTCACATCACCCCATGCCTTCAAAGCCTCGACGTTCTTGTCGAGCTCAGAGGCATCTTCCTGACGCAGAGTGGCTTTGTCGAAATCAAAGTTCACGCCTTCGAGCACCAGTTTTTGCGGCGCCGCGGGTTCGGGCGCGACATAAGCAACCGGGGCAGGCGCGGGTGCGACATAAGCCGGTGCGGGCGCGGGCACAGGCGCAGGCGCGGCCACGGGCTCAGCAGCAGCAACCTTCTCGGGTGCGGGCGCCGGCACTTTGCACGGTGCGTCAAGAAGCTGTTTACCCGGACAGCCGATCGTCCTGTAAAGCTCATAACCGATTGTTTTTCCATCCGAGCTGGCGGCATTGGAAGGGTTGTAATAAGGGGCTTCAGCCGCGTGTGCGGTAATTGCCCCGGCGGAAATCAGGGTCGCGCCAAGGAGGCTGAAAAGAAAAGGGGTTGTACGCATAGCAAAGCTCCTATAAAAACTCAGGCAAAATTCGATGGGCATCCTGAGCACTGATGGCGCTTAACAGGATGTTGGGTAATAACGATTCATTGAGAATAATCAAAAGCGCGCGCCGATTCTGTGCGTTACCGAACATAACGCAGCATTTCTCGAACTCGGTCGCGGGGATAGCAACAAAACGCAGCCGGGGTGCTTTTTTCGTGTCGTAAACTCGACGCCAGAACCACTCTACGCTACAACCCAAAAAACGGGGACTACTGTCCCCGTAATCAGCGCATACCGGGAACCTGTCTATTTGTAGCGTACCAGTTCGACACGACGGTTCTGGGCTCGGCCCTCACGCGTAGCGTTGCTGAAGGCCGGCCGGGACTCCCCGTAGCCCCGAACGGTCAGACGATTGGCCGGGACCCCCTTGCTGATCAAATAGTTACGAACAGCCTCGGCGCGGCGC
>JAXMLA010000304.1:0-3694 GCA_034370465.1 Desulfuromonadales bacterium | reverse complement strand
GCAGGTTGAGGCCGGTTTCCTGCTTCAGGCGCGTGGCGGCGGCTTTGAGCTCGTCAAGAGACGGCGCTGGCGTCACCCGGAACAGGGCGTGCTGCGCCCGCATCAATTCCTCACCATTGCCGAAGAGAGCGGTGCAATTATTCCGATCGGCGAGTGGGTGCTGCGCAAGGCCTGTGAACAGGGCCGCCACTGGAATGAGGCAGGCCATCCCCTGAATATTTCGGTCAACCTTACGAATCGTCAGTTCCACCAGTCAAATCTGATCGCGAAAACAGCCGAAATCCTGAAAGAGACCGGCCTGGATCCGCAGCAACTCGACTTTGAAGTCAACGAACAGACGATTATGACGGATATCGATTTTTCGCTGCGCAACATGCTCTCTTTGCAAGCCATGGGCGTGAACATCGCCATCGACAATTTCGGTTCGGGTTATTCTTCCTTGCACTGGATAAAAAAGATGCCGACGCACCGGGTCAAGATCGACAAGAGCTTTATCAAAAACATGTTGACCGAACCCGAGGACCTGGCGGTGGTCAATGCGGTCATTGCCATGTCCCATAATCTCAAAATGGAGGTTGTGGCGAACGGGGTGGAGACCGAGGAGCAATGGGACGTTATCCAGCGCAGCGGCTGCGATCAACTTCAGGGCTACGTCATCAGTGCCCCCCTCCCTGCGGTCGGCTTTGAACGACTGGCAGCAAATTTCTGAAACTCTGGATAAAAACGCTTTGAATATTTGACAGCAGGAAGCGGATGCCGTATTTACTTAACCGCGAAAAGCTGCTGTTTTTTTCAGCCACGTCCGATCTTCCTTCTGGGTTATCATGCCTTTTTCGAAAAAACCGCCTTCACACCGCCACAACCAGCACAGGTACAGTAACTGGCGCGATTACCAATCCTCTACGTCAAAAAAGTTTAACAGAGTGCAGCGCCCGCCACGACGCGCCCTTTTGCGGCCGATCATGCTCGGCCTGAGCGCCTTGATCGTTCTTGCCTTCGGTCTCTTCAGCTTCCTGGGCAGCAGCGCCAAAGAGGTCAGTTTCAGCCCTGCCCCGACAGCGACGTCTTTCAACCAGCTCGACAAGGAAGAGATCCGCGGAATCCTTGACGAAGAGTCCTTCAGTCAGTTGACAAACGGGAATCTTCTTCTGACGGAAGGTGGCAGCACCCTGCAGGTCGAGACAACGCTTTATCCTGATCTGCAGGAGTACCTGCTCGACACGATCGATCGGGTGAATTCCCGCCATGTCGGCATTGTGGTTATGGAGGGGAAGAGCGGCCGGGTCCTGGCCCTGGCCGGTTTCGATCGCATCGATGCCCTTGCCAACCCCTGCCTGCGCAGTCAATTCCCGGCGGCCAGCATCTTCAAGATCGTCACGGCGGTGACGGCCATGGACCATTGCGGCTACTCCTCCAATACGCCGATGCATTATAACGGCGCCAAACACACCCTCTACAAACGCCAACTGACCGACAAGGTCGATCGCTATACAACGACGATCCCCCTGCGCGAAGCCTTTGCCGACTCAATCAATCCGGTCTTCGGTAAACTCGGCGAACTCCGACTGCGTAAGCCCCTTCTCGAACAGGCGGCTGCGACTTTCGGCTTCAACCATCCCCTCGACTTTGAGGTCGCTCTCCCCCCCAGTCAGTTTCTGATCAGTGACCAACCCTACAACTGGGCAGAGGTCGCCAGCGGTTTCAATCGGGGGACCACCCTCTCCCCCCTGCACGGCGCCGCCCTGGTCACAACCGTCCTTAATGGCGGGCGGATGGTGACGCCGACCATCGTCGAAAGGATTACGAACGAACAGGAGCAGATCCTTTACCTCCGACCGGAGGCAGCGGAGTCCCGGCAGATCATGTCGGCGCGGGCGGCGACCGAACTCGGACAGATGATGGAGAACACCATCACCACCGGCACTGCACGGAAAGTTTTCCGCAAGCACAAGACCGACAAAATCCTGGCGCCCCTGCAGATTGGCGGCAAGACCGGATCCCTCGATAACGCCACCCACGATGTGCGCTACGACTGGTTTGTCGGCTTTGCCAAAGACCGCCGCAGCTCAAAACAGATGGTGGTGGCGGTCATGGTTGGGCACGAAAAATTTATCGGTATCCGCGCCAGCGACTACGCTCGCCGGGCGATGACCTACTATTTCAGCAATCCGACAGGACTCCCCGGTTCCAATGCTGCAGCAAGCAAAACCTCCCCGCCCGTCCGACAAATCTGATTTGCCCTCCCCCTTGATAAATCGTTTATGAGCGGTATCCTCTCATCACGACTGTTCCGCAGCCACAGTAAAAGGAGGAGACAACCATGACCCAGACCGAAATAACCCGCCTGAATGATCTGATCGCGCTTAGAATCGGCGCGATTAAGGAAATTGCCCGGACGATGAGTGTCGACTACGAATTGCAGGAACTGGAGACGCTCATTGCCGAACTTGAAGGGGCGACCGCAGAATTGAAGTCGACGCTGGGGGCGATCCCTCATCATCCGTCCTGATCCGGTGGGAACCATAACCAAAGCAAAAAAGCCCGCCGGGAAATCCCGACGGGCTTTTTTGATGCTCGTTGATCCGCCTTGCTTGATTTTATTGGTTGCCAAAAATAACATTTAATATTTTTTGGTTGCCAAAAATGTCATTATCATGAATTGTGGTTGCAATAAATCACATGATGGGAGCAAAGAATGTCTATTCAGAACAAAAATGTTCTACAGGAAGTCTTCCTCTCGGAAAGCGACACAACGCGCTCCGTCTCACAAATGGTTCGGCAGGGGACTGCCCGAAAGATAGGGACCCGGCTCTATACCCGCAACATGAGCGAACCGGTCGAGGCCATCATTGCCAGGAATCGCTGGCAGATTATTGATATGCTCGCTCCCGCCGGTGTGATCAGTTACCGTACTGCCCTTGAGAGTCGGCCGGCCGAAGACGGCTCCGTTTTTGTCACTTGCAAATACAGAAAGACGACCGAGCTGCCTGGCCTGCGGATTGTCAGAATATCAGGGGTCGGTCCAACCGAAGGAGACATGCCATTTATTGGTGGTCTCCACATGGCGTCTCCTTCCCGTTTTCTTCTGGAAAACCTTTCCCAAACAAAGGGAATGGAAGGAGCAACCAAGGCCGCAGGGCAGAAGGTGGTTGAAGAGAAACTTGCCAGCATCCTACGGATCAAAGGTGAGTCAGAATTAAACCGCATCCGTGATCTTGCCCGGTGGATTGCAGCGGATATCGGCTTTGAGAAGGAATTTTCTCTTCTTGACCGGTTGATCGGCAGCCTGCTGCAAACACAGAAAGCAGACTTGAAAAGTCCAGTTGCAAAATCATATTCCCAGGGGGAGCCGTACGATCCGCTGCGACTGGAACAATTTGAAGCTCTCAGGAGCGCCCTTGCCCGTACCGTTCTGCCAACTCGGCACCGTAGCTATGAACCGGACGCTTCCTTTTACAACGAGAGCTTCTTTGACGCCTACTTCTCCAACTTTATCGAAGGGACCGAGTTCGAAGTAGATGAGGCGTTAGGGATTGTTTTTTCCGGGGTCATCCCCCAGTCCCGGCCTGAAGACGCCCACGACATCCTTGGAACCTGGCGTGTCGTCGGTAGTCTTGTTGAGTTACAACAGTTGCCATCGGATGTC
Source organism: Desulfuromonadales bacterium (assembly GCA_034370465.1). Classification (GTDB taxonomy): domain Bacteria; phylum Desulfobacterota; class Desulfuromonadia; order Desulfuromonadales; family UBA2197; genus UBA2197. The sequence goes on along the minus strand of JAXMLA010000304.1, from coordinate 48 downwards.
CCCTCATTCCTGGACTTGTTGCGGCACCGCCACATGACGATTCTGGAG
>JAXMLA010000303.1:0-10458 GCA_034370465.1 Desulfuromonadales bacterium | reverse complement strand
GCTTGCCGTTGGCAGGGGAGAGGATGTTGTTCGTCGACATCATCAAGACGCGAGCCTCAATCTGGCTCTCGATCGACAAGGGCAGATGGACCGCCATCTGGTCACCGTCAAAGTCGGCGTTGAAGGCGGTACAGACCAGCGGGTGGAGCTGGATCGCTTTACCTTCGATCAAAATCGGCTCAAATGCCTGAATGCCGAGACGATGCAGGGTCGGAGCACGGTTGAGCATCACCGGGTGTTCTTTGATGACTTCATCAAGGACGTCCCAGACCTCCGGCTTTTCCTTCTCCACCATCTTCTTGGCGCTCTTGATCGTCGTGCAATGACCACGCTCTTCGAGTTTGTTGTAAATAAAGGGCTTGAAGAGTTCCAAGGCCATCTTCTTCGGCAGGCCGCACTGATGCAACTTCAGTTCGGGACCGACAACGATAACCGAACGACCGGAATAATCGACGCGCTTGCCGAGGAGGTTCTGGCGGAAACGGCCGCCCTTCCCTTTGAGCATGTCGGAAAGCGATTTCAGCGGGCGTTTGTTCGGTCCGGTAATAGCCCGACCGCGCCGGCCATTATCAAAGAGAGCATCAACGGCTTCTTGCAGCATCCGCTTTTCATTGCGAATGATAACCTCGGGGGCGCGCAGTTCGAGGAGACGCTTCAATCGATTATTTCTGTTAATGACGCGGCGGTAAAGATCATTGAGGTCACTCGTCGCAAAACGGCCGCCATCGAGGGGGACTAGGGGACGCAACTCCGGCGGCAGCACCGGCAGGACTTCCAGGATCATCCATTCGGGGCGATTGCCGCTTTCCCGGAACGCCTCGACAACTTTGAGCCGCTTAGAAACTTTTTTCCGCTTGGCCTCGCTAACCGCTTCCCGCATTTCCATCCGTAGAGAAGTGCCAAGGGCTTCAAGATCAAGACCGCTGAGGAGATCACGGATCGCTTCCGCCCCCATCCCGGCCGTAAACTGACCAGCGAACTCATCCATCAACTCGACGTACTTCTCTTCAGAAAGGCATTGGCCTTTCATCAGAGAGGTATCACCTTTATCGATGACCACGTACGCATCGAAATAAAGAATCTTTTCCAGCTCTTTCAGCGTCATGTCCAGAAGTGTCCCGATACGACTCGGCAGTGACTTCAAAAACCAGATATGCGCCACCGGACAGGCCAGGTCGATATGTCCGAGACGCTCACGCCGAACCTTGCTGGGAATGACTTCTACACCGCACTTCTCACAGACAATGCCGCGATGCTTCATGCGTTTATATTTGCCGCAGTTGCACTCGTAATCCTTGGTCGGTCCAAAGATTTTGGCACAGAAGAGGCCATCACGTTCCGGTTTAAAGGTCCGATAATTAATCGTCTCCGGTTTTTTTACTTCACCGAAGGAACGTTCGTGAATCTTCTCCGGAGAAGAGAGAGAGAGGCGAATAGAGTTGAAACTTAAGGGATCCTTCGGGCGCTCAAAGAGACTGTAGATATCTTCCAAGGCATCCTCCTTGTGGGATGGTTGGTTGTTTTTATACGTGTCAAAACGTTTGCCCCTGCTGATCACTCTTATGCAGAGCCACCAGCAGAGACAAAGCGCACTTATTCCTCTTCTTCGAGTAACTCAACGTCGAGACAGAGCGACTGCAGCTCTTTGATCAAGACGTTGAAGGATTCGGGGAGGCCGGCTTCCAGGGTGTGTTTCCCTTTGACGATCGCCTCGTAAATCCTGGTTCTCCCGGCGACGTCATCAGACTTGACCGTGAGGAATTCCTGCAGAGCATGGGCCGCACCATAAGCTTCGAGGGCCCAGACCTCCATCTCACCGAGTCGCTGTCCGCCGAACTGGGCCTTACCACCCAACGGTTGCTGGGTGACGAGACTGTAAGGACCGATCGAGCGGGCATGAATCTTATCGTCAACAAGGTGATGCAGTTTCAGGATATACATAATCCCGACCGTGACCTTCTCTTTGAAGGCTTCGCCGGTCTTGCCGTTGTAAAGGGTCATCTGACCGCTCTCCGGCATCCCGGCCTTGGTCATCTCTCTCTTCATCTGTGCTTCGTTGACCCCTTCAAAGACCGGAGAAGCCATCGGCACACCTTTTGCCAGCCGCTTTGCCAGAGTGCGGATGTCGTCTTCATCAAGGGTATCGATAAAGGCATTCATCTCTTCCTGGCCATAAGCACTCTTGATCTGCGCCCGCAACTTGTCGGGGTGATAATGCTCATCCATGTGATTCTGGATTTGCAAACCGAGACCGCGGGCGGCCATGCCGAGATGAACCTCAAGAATCTGCCCGACGTTCATACGGGATGGGACGCCGAGAGGATTGAGAACGATCTCCACCGGAGTGCCGTCAGCCATATACGGCATATCTTCGACCGGGAGGATGCGGGAAAGGACACCCTTGTTGCCGTGTCGACCGGCCATCTTGTCGCCGACCGAGAGCTTCCTCTTGATGGCGATATAGACCTTGACCATCTTGATCACCCCCGGGGGGAGATCATCTCCACGCTTGAGCTTTTCGATCTTGTCGCTGAAGACACTGCGGATCAGATCTTCCCGTTCGGCAAGACGGGCCAGGAGATGCAGAACCTTCTCTTCGATCTCTTCAGCGTCGAGGAGTGAAAGCTCGCGCCATTGCCGGAAGGGGAGAATCTCCAGGGCCGCAGCCGTAATCTTCTTTCCTTTACCGATAATGGTCTGTCCATCCGCGGTTACAATCGAATTAGCAACGGTCTGACCCTCAAGGAGTGCCGCCAGTTTGCCTTTGGATGAATCACGGATAATCCGCACTTCATCATCTTGATCTTTGAGCAACTTCTCGATCTCGGCCTTCTCGATGGAATCGGTCCGGCTATCTTTGTCGGCACCTTTGCGCGAGAAGATCCGCGCGCCGATAACAACTCCTTCGACCCCAGGCGGAACGCGCAAGGAGGTGTCGCGAACATCGCCGGCCTTTTCACCGAAGATGGCGCGCAGCAGTTTCTCTTCGGGAGAGAGCTGGGTCTCCCCTTTCGGCGTAATCTTGCCGACGAGAATATCACCAGGCAACACTTCGGCACCGATTCGGATGATACCACTTTCGTCGAGATCAGCCAGGGCATCTTCCCCAAGGTTAGGGATATCGGCGGTGATCTCCTCCTTGCCCAACTTGGTGTCCCGTGCCACACATTCAAACTCTTCAATATGAATGGAGGTGTAACGATCTTCTTGCAACAACTTCTCGGAGATGAGGATCGAGTCCTCGAAGTTGTAGCCTTCCCAGGGCATGAAGGCGACAACCACATTCTGACCAAGGGCCAACTCGCCCCACTGCGTCGAGGGACCGTCGGCGATAATCTCACCGCGCCGCACCTTATCCCCGACCTTGACGATCGGATGCTGGTTGAGGCAGGTATTCTGATTGGAGCGAATAAACTTGATCAGGTTGTAGATATCAACGCCCGTCCCCATCTCATCGACTTCATTTTCATCAATCTTGACGACGACGCGGGCCGCATCAACACTTTCCACCACCCCGTTATGCCGGGCAACCACGGCGGCGCCGGAGTCATGGGCGACAATCCGCTCCATCCCGGTCCCGACCAAAGGTGCATCAGCACGCAACAGCGGTACAGCCTGACGCTGCATGTTCGAACCCATCAGAGCACGGTTAGCATCGTCGTTTTCAAGGAACGGAATCAACGACGCCGCCACCGAAACCAACTGTTTCGGGGAAACGTCCATGAGTTCGACCTCTGCCCGGTCAATCAGCAAAAATTCGCCGGTATTGCGAACGTTGACCAGTTCGTTGACAAAGGTACCGTCTTCATTGAGGGGAGCGTTCGCCTGGGCGATTGCATGCCCTTCCTCCTCCAGAGCAGAGAAGTAACGGATCTCGGTGGTCACAACACCGTCACGGACAATGCGATAAGGGGTCTCGACAAAACCATGCTCGTTGATGCGGGCGTAAGTCGAAAGCGAGGCAATCAGACCGATATTCGGTCCCTCCGGCGTTTCGATCGGGCAGACACGTCCATAGTGGGTCGGATGGACGTCACGCACCTCAAAGCCGGCGCGTTCACGGGTGAGACCGCCAGGTCCGAGAGCAGAAAGACGGCGCTTGTGCGTAATCTCTGAGAGCGGATTGGTCTGATCCATAAACTGGGAAAGTTGCGAAGAACCGAAAAACTCTTTGACAACCGCAGAGACCGGTTTGGAGTTGATCAGGTCATGCGGCATCAAACTATCGATATCCTGCAAGCTCATGCGCTCTTTGATCGCCCGCTCCATGCGCACCAGGCCGACACGGTACTGATTTTCCAACAACTCGCCGACGGCCCTTACCCTCCGGTTACCGAGATGATCGATGTCATCGATCGTCCCCTTGCCATTGCGCAGATCGATCAGATAACGCACAACCTGAAGGATATCCTCTTTGGTCAGAGTTGTATGATCGAGGGGCGTCGCCAGGCCGAGTTTGTAATTGATCTTGAGGCGCCCGACCGGGGAGAGATCATAACGCTCGGCGTTGAAGAAGAGACTTTCGAAGAGTGCCGTTGCACTCCGTACGGTCGGAGGATCACCGGGCCGGAGACGACGATAAATCTCGATAATCGCATTCTCCGGGGAATCGATGCGGTCCTGCAGCAAAGTTTCGCGCAGATACGAACCGACATAGAGATTGTCGATAAAGAGCACCTTGATCTCGCGGATTTCGCTGGCGCGGATCCGGGCGAGTTTATCGGCGGTAATCTCCTGATTACACTCCAGCAGCAGTTCGCCGGTCGTTGGATCGGCAATGTCAGTGGAAGCTATTTTGCCGAGGACTTCGTTTTCATCGATATCGATGATCTCGATACCCTTTTCGGCAAGCTTCTTAATCGCCGCCTTGGTGAATTTCCGGTTCGCCTTGACAATAACTTCGCCATCACTGGCAATGACATCAGCCGCCGAGCGCTGGCCGGCAAGGAGTTCAATGTTGACGCGCTTACGATAAACGTCCCCCTCAAAGAGGAGTGTCTCCGTATTATAATAATAATTCAGCAACTCTTCGGTCGAATAACCGAGGGCTTTAAGCAGAACCGTTGCCGGCAGCTTGCGCCGCCGGTCGATCCGCACCCAGAGTATATCCTTGTGGTCGAAATCAAAATCGAGCCAGGAACCGCGGTAAGGGATAATCCGGGCACTATAAAGAATTTTTCCACTCGAATGAGTCTTCCCTTTGTCGTGGTCAAAAAAGACCCCTGGAGAGCGGTGCAACTGACTTACAATGACCCGCTCCGTACCGTTAATGATAAAAGTACCGTTATCGGTCATCAAGGGGATCTCACCGAAGTAGACCTCTTGTTCCTTGATGTCGCGAATCGACTGAACTCCGGATTCCTTGTCGACATCCCAGGAGACCAGGCGGACGCGGACCTTGACCGGAGAGGCAAAGGTCATACCGCGCTGATGGCATTCCTCAACGTCATATTTCGGTGTACCGAGCGTGTACGACACATATTCGAGAGAACAACTATCGGTGAAGTCACGGATCGGAAAGACCGACCGGAAAACCGCTTCGAGACCGATGATCTGCCTCGCGGAGGGAGGAAGTTCCGCCTGAAGAAAACGTTTATACGAATTCTTCTGGATATCGATGAGGTTAGGGATATCGATGATCTTTTTGCTTAAGGCGAAATGTTTCCTCAGAAGCTGGTTATTCGCGATCGAATAAGCCATGATGACTCCTTGTGGTGACGAAAGTAGAATAGCCAAGGTCGCGCCGGGCGACCTTGGCTAGGAATTGAACCATTCGACTAGGACCTATTTAAGATCAACCTTGGCGCCGGCTTCCTCAAGTTGTTTTTTGAGTTCAGCTGCTTCTGCCTTGCTAACACCAGCTTTAACAGTCTGGGGAGCACCATCGACAAGATCCTTGGCTTCCTTGAGACCGAGGCCGGTTACAGCACGAACGACTTTGATAACGTTGATTTTCTTGTCACCGGAATCAGTCAGAATGACATCAAACTCATCCTTCTCTTCAACCGGAGCGGCAGCGGCAGCGGCAGGAGCAGCAGCAGCGGCAGGAGCGGCGGCAGAGACGCCGAATTTAGCTTCGAGTTCTTTAACCAGCTCGGCGAGCTCAAGGACGGACATCTTCTCGATGAATTCAACAACCTGCTCTTTAGTGATCGACATGACTTTTAGTCTCCTCTATGCGATTTTCGCGAAAGATAATTGATTATGTGCCTGGTTATCAAGCAGCTTTTTGGTCTTTGTACGCGGCAAGTACCTGCACAAACGCACGCGGCACAGCAGCCAGAACACCTACGAAATTCGTCGCCGGGGCACTGAACGAACCGAGCATACGGGCAAGAAGAACTTCACGGCTCGGCAATTCTGCCAACGCCTTGACATCGTTAACCGACAGAATCTTACCGTCCAAAGCGCCGCCCTTGAGTTCAAACTTGGCGTTGCTTTTGGCAAAATCCGCCATGACCTTGGCCGTCGCCACCGGATCGCCAGAAGCGATCGCAATCGCCGTCGGACCTGCCAACAAAGGATTAAGGCACTCAGAAGCTGTCCCCTTGGTCGCAAGGCGCAACAGTGTGTTCTTGGCAACCTTGTATTCGGCTCCGCTATTCCGGAGTGCGCCACGCAGAGCATTAACCTGTTCAACTGTCAATCCGCGATAATCTGCCAGAAAGGTTGACTTGCTCTTTGCAAGTTTCGCTGCCAGATCAGCAACGACTTGAGCTTTATTTTCTTTTTTCAACGTCTCTCCTCCTTTCTTCAAGAATGGGGCGCATAATGCCCTCCCCCAGTCTGAGGTGCGAGAAACGACTTTTAGTGTCGCTCTTGTTCGATAGCCTCGGCAGGTGGACTTCCATTAAACGCCAGACGGCGAGCCTGCTGTCTTTGACCGGGAGCAAAAATGTGAACTGACGCAGCAGAACACAAACTCTTTATTTAACTTGCGCCTGCAGGGCCGGGACGTCGAGATTTACACTCGGTCCCATGGTGCTGGTCAGGGTGACCTTTTTCATGTAGGTCCCTTTGGACGTCTGGGGCTTGGCCTTCATGAGGGCATCCAGCAAGGCGAGCAGGTTCCCTTTAAGCTGGTCAACACCGAAAGAGACCTTGCCGATACCGGCATGAACAATCCCGGCCTTTTCAACACGATACTCTACCTTACCGGATTTCGCTTCGCTAACCGCGCGGGCGACATCGAAGGTGACCGTGCCGACTTTCGGGTTCGGCATCAAACCACGCGGGCCGAGCAATTTACCGATTTTACCAACAGTCCCCATCATGTCAGGAGTGGCAATGGCAGTATCAAACTCGAACCATCCGGCTTGAATCTTGGCGACCAGTTCATCGGCACCGACATAGTCAGCGCCTTCGGTCTGGGCTTCAAGGGCTTTTTCCCCTTTAGCAAAGACAAGAACGCGAACGGTCTTGCCGAGGCCGTTCGGAAGAACGACGGCACCGCGGACCATCTGGTCAGCCTTACGAGGGTCAACGCCGAGACGGACAGCAACTTCCACTGTTTCGTCAAACTTGGCGAAAGCAACTTCCTTGACCAATGTCAAGGCTTCATCGACGCCATAGGCGGTATCTTTATCGATCTTCGCCTTGGCCTGAGCATGTTTCTTTGCGACTGCCATCTTCTGCACTCCGGTATTACCCGCTGGGTATGGAAAGAAGTAAACGCTACACGAAAATGATTAAACGACCTCAATCCCCATACTGCGGGCGGTCCCTTCAATCGTACGTACAGCAGCTTCGAGATCAAAGGCGTTAAGGTCTTGCAATTTCAACTTCGCAATCTCACGCACTTGATCTTTGGTCACATTACCAACCTTGTTTTTGTTCGGCACGCCCGACCCCTTAGGAATCTTGGCAGCCTTGATCAACAAGATCGATGCGGGCGGGGTTTTGGTCACGTAAGTAAAGGAGCGATCTGCGTAGATCGTAATTACCACCGGGATAATCATTCCCGGCTCTTCTCCTTGCGTCTTTGCGTTGAAAGATTTGCAAAATTCCATAATATTGACCCCGTGCTGACCGAGAGCAGGACCAATAGGCGGCGAGGGGTTTGCCTTGCCGGCAGGAACTTGCAACTTTACCATTCCGATGATCTTCTTAGCCATGTACAACTCCTTGTGTGGTGCGCGTTTCTAAACAGCTTCAGCTGGTTTTTTCGACCTGGATAAATTCAAGCTCAACCGGAGTGACGCGGCCAAAGATACTTACCATGACCTTGAGTTTCCCTTTGTCGGGCTTTACGTCTTCGACGACACCACTGAAATTCAGGAAAGGGCCATCGATGACTCGAACGGTTTCCCCAACTTCGAACTCAACCTTCGGCTTCGGTCGTTCGACCCCTTCCGCCATCCGGTTGGTTATTTTAAGAATCTCTTCTTCGCTGATGACCGGCGGGTTAGTCGTCCCACCCACAAAACCCGTCACTTTTGGCGTATCCTTGACGATATGCCACGTCTCGTTATTCAGTTCCATCTTAACGAGGATATAGCCGGGAAAGAATTTCCGCTGAGAAGTCCGTTTCTCACCCTGCTTAAGTTCGACAACCGTTTCTGAAGGGATCAGCACTTCTGCGAAGAACTCTTCCGCACCCAGAGAGCGAATCCGTTCTTCCAGTGAGAGTTTGACCCGATTTTCAAAACCTGAATACGTATGGACGCCATACCATTTCATACTCATGGACAGCCTCCTTCGATCAACTCAACATCGAGCGGATTAACATCGCCAGCGCCGAATCAACAATCCAAAAATAAACAGCCGAAACAAGAACCAACGCAATAACGACCGCAGTCGATGCTTTCACATCTTTACGCTCGGGCCAGGTAACATTCTTCAGCTCTTCGCGTACGTTTTTTAAAAAATCAGAGGTTTTTGAGAACATCTTTGACAACCCCTTCGTGAGGACTGTGGTCAATGTAAATTGGCAGGCCAGGAGGGATTCGAACCCCCAACACCCGGTTTTGGAGACCGGTGCTCTAGCCGTTAGAGCTACTGGCCTGCAATCGAACTTTAGACTGCGCCCTATTTTGTTTCGCGATGGGGCGTATGTTTTCTGCAAAACCGGCAATACTTGCTGAACTCCAGCTTGTCCGGTGTCGTCTTTTTGTTTTTTGTTGTTGTATAGTTGCGTTGCTTGCACTCAGTACAAGAAAGGGTAATAATGTCCCGCATTTGTCAGTTCCTCCCCTTGCCCCTTCCTGATGGGAGAGCAAGGCGATTTGAGATTTAATAAACCAAATAAACCACTGTTACTCGATAATTTCGGCAACGACACCCGCGCCGACAGTACGACCACCTTCGCGAATGGCGAAGCGCAGTTCTTTATCCATCGCAATCGGAGTGATCAGATTGACCGTCATGGCGGTGTTGTCACCGGGCATAACCATCTCAACACCCTCGGGAAGTTCAACGATCCCGGTGACGTCGGTGGTACGGAAGTAGAACTGCGGACGATAGCCTTTAAAGAAGGGGGTATGACGGCCGCCCTCTTCTTTGGTGAGGATATACGCTTCGGCCTTGAACTTGGTGTGCGGTGTGATCGAACCGGGCTTGGCCAGTACCTGACCGCGCTCGATGTCTTCACGCTTGACACCACGCAGGAGAACGCCGACGTTATCGCCTGCCTGACCCTGATCGAGGAGCTTGCGGAACATCTCGACACCGGTAACGACAGTCTTGGTCGTCGCCTTCATGCCGACGATTTCGACATCTTCCTGAACCTTGACGATACCGCGTTCGATACGACCGGTAGCGACAGTGCCGCGCCCGGAGATCGAGAAGACGTCTTCGACCGGCATCAGGAAGGGGCGATCGATGGCGCGCTCCGGAACCGGGATAAAGCTGTCGACGGCGGCCATAAGATCAAGGACCGGCTTGCAGGCCGGGCACTCGGCTTTGCCACAACCACACTCGAGGGCCTTGAGGGCGCTTCCGGGGATGATCGGGGTGTCGTCGCCGGGGAAGTCGTAAAGCGAAAGGAGTTCACGCAATTCGAGTTCAACCAACTCCAGAAGTTCGGCATCGTCGACCATGTCGGCTTTGTTCATGAAGACGACCATGGCGGGGACGCCGACCTGACGGGCGAGGAGGATGTGCTCGCGGGTCTGGGGCATCGGGCCGTCAGCGGCCGAGCAAACCAGAATCGCTCCGTCCATCTGCGCAGCACCGGTGATCATGTTTTTGACGTAGTCAGCATGGCCCGGGCAGTCAACATGGGCATAATGGCGATTTTCGGTTTCGTACTCGACGTGTGCGGTCGAGATGGTGATACCGCGCTCACGCTCTTCCGGGGCCTTGTCGATCGAATCAAAGGCCTTGAACTCGGCGAGGCCCTTGGATGCCATAACCTTGGTAATGGCTGCGGTCAGGGTCGTCTTGCCGTGGTCAACATGACCGATCGTTCCGATATTGACGTGTGGCTTGTTTCTTTCGAATTTTGCTTTACCCATGATC
>JAXMLA010000302.1:0-4758 GCA_034370465.1 Desulfuromonadales bacterium | reverse complement strand
TTGTAAGGTTCAAGGCGCAGGGATTCTAATGTCATAGTTGAGACCTGACCCCCTTACCCCCCCTTACCCCCGGAACGCTAGCGCCAGGAGGGTGATATCGTCCGACTGCGGTTCGTCGCCGGCGAAGGCCCGGACGGCGCGGAGGATCTCCCCGACCATTGCCTCCGGCGCAGCCTTCCCCATCTCCCGCGTCAGTCGCCGGAGCCGTTCTTCGGTGTAAAAATCCTTCCCGTCGTTCATCGCCTCCGTGACGCCGTCCGTGTAGAGCACAAGCCGGTCCCCCGGCGTCAGGACAATGCTCCGCGTTTGATAGGTCGCTTCCTCCATGATGCCGAGGAAGAAGCCCTCCGGCAGGGGGAGCCACTCCGGAGTGTGCCCGGGACGCAGCAGCAGGGGGGGGAGGTGGCCGGCGTTGGAGTAGCTGAGTTCCCCGGTTCGGATGTTCAGCAGGCCGCAAAAGACGGTCACGAACATCATCGAGTCGTTTTCCAGGCACAGCTCCTGGTTGACCCTCGCGAGGACCTCCGCGAGAGTGAGGTTCGCGGCGGCCGTGCCCTTCATCAGGGTCTTGGCGGCCGCCATGAAGAGTGCCGCCGGGACCCCCTTGCCGGAGACGTCCCCGATCGAGAAGAACAGGTGTTCGTCGTCCAGCAGGAAAAAGTCGTAGAGATCCCCGCCAACCTCCTTGGCCGGGACAAGGGTCGCGTATATGTCGAACTCGCCCTTTTCCGGGAAGGGAGGGAAGCGTTTCGGCAGGAAGCTCATCTGGATCGTCCGGGCGATCTTCAACTCGCTTTCGTAGCGTTCCTTGGCGGCGGTTGTCTCCGCGAGGTGGGCGATGTACTCCTTCAGGGCGACCTTCATGTGATCGAAGGAGCGGGAGAGTTCGCCGACTTCGTCGCGGCCCTGCACCCCGGTCATCTCGACGTCGAGGTTGCCGCGGGCGATCTCGACGGCCTGGCCGGCGAGGCTGCGCAGGGGGCGGGTGATGGTGCCGGAAATCAGAACGATCAGGACAAAGAGGATCGCGAAGCCACTGGCGCCGATGAGGAGTACGACGCGGTTGAGTTTCTCTACGTCCGCGAACAGGGCCTTCTCCGGAAAGACCACCCCGATCGACCAGCCGCTGGCGGGCAGGGGCGCGTAGTACAGCCAGGCCTTCTCGCCGGCGAAATGGCTCTTGAGGGCGACAAACCCCTCCCCGCCGCCGACCATTGCCCGGCCGACGCGCCTCAGATCGCCGTCGCCGGCCGCCTCGGCCAGGCTGAAGATACTCTCCCGCATGATCAGCTCCTTATCCGGGTGGCTGACGAATACGCCGCTCTGGGTGATCAGAAAGGCGTAACCAGACCGGTAGGGGGCGATCCGGGAAATGAGCTGCACCAGCCACTCCAGGGAGATGTCCGCCGTGACGATCCCATTGACGACGGCCCGATTTCCCCGCTGCCGGTAAAAGGGGACGGAGTAGGTGGACATGATGATGTTTCCCGCCCCCTCGTCGAAATAGGGGTCGCTCCAGATCGGCCGTTCGAGTTCCCGGGGGATCTGGTACCAGTCCCGGATGAAGTAATCGTATGTTTTGCCGCCCAGGTAGGTTTTTTTTAACGCCGTCCCCTCCCGGTAGAGGTAAGGAGCGAAGAAGCGCAAGGCCGGATCGAAGGTGTAGGGTTCGAAGGCAATCGTGGAGCCGAAGATCTCCGGATTGGTCCGGAGGAGCGCCTCGATCCGTTTGAGCAGCGCCGGCCTGTCGTATCGCTCCTCGCCCAGCAGTTGGGCGAGGTAGGCGGGGGCCTTTTCCGCTCCGCGCAGGACGGTCTCGATCCGGTTGACCGCCGCCAGGGTGAGGTTGCGGGCGTTGGCCTCGACCTCCTTCAGGAGCTGATTGCGGGAGTAGATATGGTTGTAGCCGAAGGCGGCGATGAAGATGACGGCCGTTCCGGTGAGGATCAGCAGCGAGAGCTTGAAGGCGAGGCCGCGCCTCCTAGGGACGACCGAGGCAGTTGGCATAAAAAGCTCCGTACGGGGGAATGGTCCGGATGATGCCGCTGCGCTGGAGTTCCCCGGCGACACGGAGGTAGTCCTCGGGGTGGAGGTGCCCCTGCTCTGTCCGGCTTCCCGGCGGGAGGATCAGGTCGTTCATCCGCGTGAGCATCCACTTCTGGTGGACGCGGTTGCTGCCGACGTTCGCCTCCCGGATGTATTTCATCACGACATCAAGGGTTTCCTCCGGATAGGCGAAGGCGTAGCGCCAGCCTTCCAGGGAGGCGCGCAGGAAACGGCAGGCGAGATCGGGGTCCTGGCGATAGGTCTCCTCCAGGCAGTAGATGCCGTCTTCGGGGAAATTGAGGTCGTGCTGGTTGAAAAAGAAGGGAACCAGTTCTTCCTCGTCGAGTCCGGAGTTGAGCAGTGTGTGGAATTCGTTGTACCACATCGCGGAGGCCGCCGAGACGCCCCCGCGCAAAAAAAGGTTCAGCGTGGTCCCTTGAGGGACGGTCTTGACCTCGACCCCGTATTTGCGGAAAAAGGCCTTCGGCTGGAGGCTGAACTCGTTCCAGAGGCTGACCTTCTTCCCGTTCAGATCGGTCGGAGATTTGATGCCGCTCGCCTTGCGGGTCACGAGGATGAAACCGGAACGCTGGACGATCTGACCGATGTTCACCAGCGGAACCCCGCGGCTGCGCAACTCGATGGCGTTGGAGAGGAACATGGTCGTGAAGTGGGCCTTGCCGCGGGTCAGGAGCGTCGAGGGGGGCTGTTCCGGACCGCCGCGCAGAATCGTCAGGTCGATGCCGTGCCGTTTGTAGATCCCCTTTTCGTAAGCCATGTAGTAACCGGCGAACTGCGCCTGCGGCAGCCATTGGGGAAGAAAGACGACGGGGCGCGCCGCCTCCCCCCAGACCGGGGGGGCGGTCAGGCCGATCAGGATGCACAGGATCGCCGGGATGCGAAAGGACAAGCTCAGCCTCCAAGAGGGTATCGATCGATTTAGGGAGACTGTGACACAGGCCGGTGCAAAAGACAACGAAAAATGCCCTGACCCCCTTGCTTTGACCCCCTTGCTTCGCAGGAATGATAGGAGCCGAGGCGCAGAAGAAGGCGTCCCGAAACCTCCCGGCGATAATCGGCGGTTGCCCGGAGGTCATCGATGGGCGACACCGCCTGCCGTGCGAGAACGGCTGCTTTCTCCAACAAAGCCGGGGAAAACCGTTCTCCGACAAGTAACGCCTCTACCTTGGGCGCGGTGACGACCGTCGGACCGACGCTTCCCCAGGCCAGGCGGACCGCCTCGATCACCCCCGCCGGGGATGTCCGGATCAGGGCCGCGAGGCTGGCGACGGCGCAGGCGAGGGCCTTTCGCTGCCCGATCTTCTCAAAATACTGAAAGTCGTAAGCGATCGGTTTTTTCACGCGCACGGCAGTGAGTATTTCCCCTTTTTCGAGCCGCGTCTTTCCCGGACCCACGATGAAAGTCCTGAGCGGCATGACCCGCCCAGTCTTTGCGGAGCTGAGTTCCACCTCTGCGTCCAGGACAGTGAGGGGTGGCAGGGTGTCGCCGGCGGGCGAGGCGGTGCAGATGTTCCCACCGACGGTTCCCATGTTGCGGATCGGCGGCGACCCGAGGGTTTCCAAGGCCTTTTTCAGAACGGGGAGCATTCCCCCGATCCGGGGGTCGTTGAGGAGGCGGCTGTGGGTGGTGGCGGCGCCGATCCACAGGCAGTCCCCCTCCTCGCGTACCTCCTGCAACTCGGCCACCCGTTCCAGCCCGATAAGGGCGGGGACCACACTCTGGTCGTGGCGCAGGCGGACCAGAAGGTCCGTGCCGCCGGCAAATACCGGCGCTTCCGGCTCCTCTTCCAGGCAGGACCAGAGTTCGATAAGACTCCGGGGGAGAAGGACCTTTTTCATCTGAGATGCCCCTTATGCCGAATCGCCGCGACTTCGGGAGAATGATCCGGATGATTCATGGCCTTGGCGGCCGATTCCACGGCATCGACAATCTTCTGGTATCCCGTGCAGCGGCAGAGGTTCCCGCTCAGCCCCTCCCGGATCTCCTCCCGTGTGGGGTCCGGTTTTCCCTGCAGGAGGGCCGATGCCGCCAGGATCATGCCGGGTGTACAGAAACCGCACTGAACGGCGCCGCACCCGACAAACGCCTCCTGCAGAGGGTGGAGGGTCTCGCCGTCCGCCAGTCCCTCTATCGTGGTGATCGTCTTGCCTGCCAACTGGCCGGCAAGCATCAGGCAGGAGAGGCGGTTTTCGCCGTCCACTAGGATCGTGCAGACCCCGCATTCCCCGCTGCCGCATCCCTCCTTCGTCCCCGTGAGCTTGAACTCTTCTCTCAGCAGATCAAGGACGCGCCTGTCCGGGGCGGTGGAGACCGAGGTGTTCCGGCCATTGAGGGTGAAACGGATCTTCATGAAATACCCCCGTTCAGAGGGGCTGTTCGACCCCTTTCATCCATCCTTCGTGTCAGCTTCTCAAGAATTCTTTCGGCGGTGAGCGGCGCCCTGGTAATTCCGATGTCGCAGGCGTCGGCTACGGCGTTGGCGATGGCCGGCAGGGGGCCGTTGATCCCCACCTCGCCCACCCCCTTCATGCCGTAGGGGCCGGACGGTTCGTACGTTTCGACGATGAGCGAGGTCATCTCCGGGATGTCCGGATCAGGGCCGCGAGGCTGGCGACGGCGCAGGCGAGGGCCTTTCGCTGCCCGATCTTCTCAAAATACTGAAAGTCGTAAGCGATCGGTTTTTTCACGCG
>JAXMLA010000301.1:0-3692 GCA_034370465.1 Desulfuromonadales bacterium | reverse complement strand
TGCCGGATTTGCGGAACAGGACCCAGCTGCCGTCACTGAGAATGAGCTTGCAGCCGTCGAGACGGATAACACTGCTGACGGTCTGTCCGGCAAAGTGCACCGGCGGATTGGCGAGCTTGGCCGGCAATCCCGCTTCGAACTCCGGTGAAAGGCGCAGATTTTCCCGGCAGGTGTGAAACTCACCGACCCGACCATAAAGATCGGCGAGGAGCGTTTTGAGACTCTTGCCGGTGACCGCCACCATCTCGGCAACGAGGAGACAGGCGAGAATGCCGTCTTTGTCAGGGACATGGCCGCGCACCGTTAAACCGGCGCTCTCTTCACCACCGATGAGGATGCGATCCTGACTGATATATTCGCCGATAAATTTGAAGCCGACCGGCGTTTCAAGGATTTCGGTACCGTGATAACGGGCGACCGCGTCGATAAAGTGGGAAGTTGCGACCGAACGGGCAGCATTCCCGCTCTTCCCCTTGACACGCAGCAGATAATCATACAGAAGGGCAAGGATGTAGTTCGGTTCAATATAAGTACCATCGGCATCGACGATCCCGTAGCGATCTGCGTCGCCATCGGTCGCCAGCCCGAGGGTGATATCGTCCCGGCTCCGGACCAGAGCGATAAAATCGGCAATATTCTCTTCCGCCGGCTCGGGCGGGAGGCCGCCGAAATAAGGATCGGGATGGGCATTGATCACGACCGTACTCACCCCGGCTTCCTGCAGGAGACGATCGAGATAACCGCGGGCGGTGCCGTACAGGGGATCGACGGCGATGGTGATCTTCGCCGCGGCGATGGCATTAAAATCGATCATCTTGCGGATGGTGGCGAAATAAGCCGGGAGGGGATCGATGATACTGAGTAGGCCGACACTTTGTGCCTGCTCCAACGGCATCTCGCGGTAGCAGATCTCCAGGAGCATGGCGTTGGCGCGGTCCTCGATCGCTTTCGTCGTCGTCGGCAGAGCCGGGCCACCGGAGGCTGGACTGAACTTGAGGCCGTTGTACTCTGACGGGTTATGGCTGGCGGTGAAGTTGATCCCGCCGGCGGCCTGGCGCTGAAGGATTTCATGGGCAATCACCGGAGTCGGGGTGTCGCGGTCACAAAGGAAGACGGGAATCTTGGCGCCGGCCAGGACCTTGGCCGCTTCGCGGGCAAAACGATCCCCCATGAAGCGGGCATCATAACCGATGACCACGCCGCCACCAGCGCCATCGACCTCGCGCAGTTCATCGGCAATCGCCTGGGTAACGACCTTGACGTTGGCAAAGGTGAAATCATCACAGAGAATACCGCGCCAGCCGGATGTACCGAAAGAAATCCGCATTTGAAACCTCCTTGAATGTCAGGGGATAATTTTTCGTTGACAGAAATAGCGAAAGCGAATAAATTTACACGTTCAACAATGTTACTCTAACTCGTTACGCCAGACCAATTATAACCGGAAAGAAGGAGAAGATCCATGCAGTGTCAAACTATTCAACCCGGTGCCGAGTGCACCTTCTGGTCCAAACAGGGCTGCATCTTTGACGGCAACCAGTGCCAGCCGATCATCGAGCAGTGTGAAGGTTGTGAGCGCATCGTCGACAGCACCATCGGCAAGGTCTGCACTGTTGCTCCCTCCCCGCAGCAGAAGTGGGCTAAAGAGCTTTGTAACTTTGCCACCCATCGTCGCGTCGAAGTCGTGACCTCCGATGCCAAGACCAACCCCTTGAAAGCATCGAAAAAGGCGGCAGCAGGCAAAGGCGGCGGCAAGAAGAAGTAGATTCTTCCAACTCGATCCAGCAGCAAAGGGCAGACTTCGGTCTGCCCTTTTTTTGTCTCTTTTTCCTACTGTTCCAGTTTCAAGCCGTCGATCACGGCAGCGACTTCGGCGCGGATATCCGCCGCTGCCGGCGAACGCTCCAGGCGCAGGAAGTCTTCAAAATAGCGCAGCGCCTCCCGGGTCTTCTCTTCATCAAGACAGATATTCCCCAGAGTCAAATAAGCAAAGGAGAGGGCCGGATCGAATTCGATCGCTTTCAGGCAGGCTCCTTCCGCTTCGGCAAGACGGCCGAGATCGTAATACAGCTCCGCCAGATTGTAATGCGCCTGGGCATCTTCGGGATCGAGCTCAATGACCTGTTGGTAACAGGCGAGGGCGGCGTCATTATCCCCCTGGGTGAAGAGCGCATCGCCAAGAGAATTGAGGGCAAAGACCGATTGCGCGTCGATGGCCAGAGCCGAACGATAACAACGGATCGCGTCTTCGAAGCGCTCGCGGTTAAAATGGACCAGCCCCATACTCACCCAGGCATCGGCTTCACCGGCATCGACGGCGAGGATCTCTTGATAAAGCTGCAACGCTTTATCCGGCTGCTGATGCTCGAAATAGGCATCGCCGAGGGCAAAGAGGAGATCGAGATTGCGGGGATGGGCGATCCTCCCCTTTTCGAGAACTTCAATCCCCTCGGCCACCCGTCCCGACTCGGCCAGAGCTTCGCCGAGGGTGCGATGCAGATCGTCCTCCTGCGGCTGGAGCTGCAGGGCCGACTCCAACGCTTTTGCCGCGGCCGCCAGATTGCCGCTTTCCAGAAACTTGCGCGCCTGCCCGAGACTTTCCTGTAAATCAGACATAAAACCTCCGTTAAATATTCTCAGAATAGATTATTGGTCAGTACTGTTCGGTCAAGGTCTTTGCATTTAGCTCCCCCTCCCTTCGACGGGAGGGGGTGGGGGGGTGGGTGAAGTAACAACCGCGGCATTCCATAGGACTTTACCCCCCACCCTAACCCTCCCCCGCAAGGGGGGAGGGGACTTTTTGATCCACTGCAAAGACCTCGCCGGTCACTAAAAATTATTGCTGCCCCTGATCCGCCGCCAGCATCTCCAGCGCTTGACTCAGCCCCCAGGGATTGGCCGCGATCGGAAAGATCTCGACCTGCAGCGTGGCTCCGAGTTCTTCGGGGGACATATTGTCGAGGAAGAGATCTTCGCCGTCGCGAAGGACGACATCAGGGATGAGAAGGACCGGGCTCTGCAGCTTTCCCTGCAAGCCGGCAACGATATCAGCGCCGGTCAACAGGCCGGTGACGGTCACTTCGCCGCCAAAGAAGTGGTTCTCGATACGATGGACAACGATGCTGACTCCGGTTTTAGCGGCGAGGGCGACAGCAAAGCGCTCCATCTCCAGATAGAAAGAGGCGCCCGTCAGGCAGTCGACGGTAAAAGGGGGGAGCGGTTGCGCCGCCGCCAGCACCTCGGCGGCATCAGCCCGAAAGAGCGGGATCATGCCGACACCGTTTTCATATTGGGGCAGGGTCTCATATTCGTCAAGGGAAGGGAAATCGACCCCGGCTTTGAGATAAAGCTCATCGGCAGCAAAGACAAAACGACTGTCACCACTGGCAAGAAAATCGCGCTGCCAGCTCGCCAGCTGCTCAAGTATTGTGCGCGCCTCTTCGCGGCTCTGGGTACGCAGCGCCGGCAGCTGCGTCCGGTGCCCGGTCAGACCGACGGGAACCAGAGCGAGAGAGCGGATGCCGGGGCGGAGAGCGCCGAGGTCGGCAACCGTCTTCTCCAGGGCAGCGCCGTCATTGAGACCGGGGCAGAGGACGATCTGGGTGTGGATCGCAATGCGGCCGGCAATCAGCCGCTGCAACAAGGGCTGGAGCGGCGGCGGGGTTTTTCGGCCGAGGGGGCGGGCGCGCGGC
>JAXMLA010000300.1:0-5000 GCA_034370465.1 Desulfuromonadales bacterium | reverse complement strand
GGGAAAGAGCCCAGATCGCCAGCTAAGGTCCCAAAGTTCGTGCTAAGTGGAAAAGGATGTGGGAATGCCCAGACAACCAGGAGGTTGGCTTAGAAGCAGCCACCCTTTAAAGAAAGCGTAATAGCTCACTGGTCAAGTGGGCCCGCGCCGAAAATGTAACGGGGCTCAAGCACGGCACCGAAGCTGCGGATTTGGCCCAAAAGGGTCAAGTGGTAGGGGAGCATTGTGGCAACCGCTGAAGGTCGATCGCGAGGACGGCTGGAGGAACCACAAGAGATTATGCTGACATGAGTAGCGAAAATGCGGGTGAGAAACCTGCACACCGTAAGCCCAAGGTTTCCTCAGTAAAGGTAATCTGCTGAGGGTTAGTCGGTCCCTAAGGCGAGGCCGAAAGGCGTAGTTGATGGGAAACAGGTTAATATTCCTGTACCTTTTATTACTGCGATGGGGGGACGGAGAAGGGCAGGTCAGCCGGTTATTGGATATCCCGGTTTAAGCGTGTAGGCGGGAAGAGTAGGTAAATCCGCTCTTCTATTCAAACGCCAAGGCGTGATGACGAGGGCTTTAAGCCCATAAAGTGACTGATCCCACGCTTCCAAGAAAAGCCTCTAAGCTTCAGGTAATAAGAGACCGTACCGTAAACCGACTCAGGTGGGCGGGCAGAAAATGCTCAGGTGATTGAGAGAACTCTGGTTAAGGAACTCGGCAAAATAACACCGTAACTTCGGGAGAAGGTGTGCCCCCATCAGGTGTAGCGATACGCACGTGAAGCCGAAGGGGGTCGCAGAGAAATGGCGGTAGCGACTGTTTACTAAAAACACAGCACTCTGCAAACTCGTAAGAGGAAGTATAGGGTGTGACGCCTGCCCGGTGCCGGAAGGTTAAGGGGATTTGTCAGCGCAAGCGAAGCATTGAACCGAAGCCCCGGTAAACGGCGGCCGTAACTATAACGGTCCTAAGGTAGCGAAATTCCTTGTCGGGTAAGTTCCGACCTGCACGAATGGCGTAACGACTTCCGCACTGTCTCGACCAGAGGCTCAGCGAAATTGAATTCTCGGTGAAGATGCCGAGTACCCGCGGCAAGACGGAAAGACCCCGTGAACCTTTACTCCAGCTTGGCAGTGACGTTCGGGACAACATGTGTAGGATAGGTGGGAGACTATGAAGCTGGGACGCTAGTCTCGGTGGAGTCAACCTTGAAATACCACCCTTGTTGTTCTGGGCGTCTAACCTAGACCCGTGATCCGGGTTAGGGACACTGCCTGGTGGGTAGTTTGACTGGGGCGGTCGCCTCCCAAAGAGTAACGGAGGCGCGCGAAGGTTCCCTCAGACTGATTGGAAACCAGTCGTAGAGTGCAAAGGCATAAGGGAGCTTGACTGCAAGACAGACACGTCGAGCAGGTGCGAAAGCAGGTCTTAGTGATCCGGCGATTCTGTATGGAAGGGTCGTCGCTCAACGGATAAAAGGTACTCCGGGGATAACAGGCTTATCTCCCCCAAGAGTTCACATCGACGGGGAGGTTTGGCACCTCGATGTCGGCTCATCGCATCCTGGGGCTGAAGTCGGTCCCAAGGGTTTGGCTGTTCGCCAATTAAAGCGGTACGCGAGCTGGGTTTAAAACGTCGTGAGACAGTTTGGTCCCTATCTGCCGTGGGCGCAGGAGATTTGAGAAGATCTGTCCTTAGTACGAGAGGACCGGGATGGACGAACCACTAGTGTTCCTGTTGTCACGCCAGTGGCAATGGCAGGGTAGCCATGTTCGGAAAGGATAACCGCTGAAAGCATCTAAGCGGGAAGCCCCCTTCAAGATGAGATCTCCCTGGGAGCAATCCCCTAAAGGTCCGTTGGAGACTACAACGTAGATAGGCCGGGTGTGTAAGCACAGTAATGTGTTCAGCTAACCGGTACTAATCGACCGTGAGGCTTGACCATAAAAAGTTTTAGTGAGGAAGGGGGGAAGTTCGCTTCCCCCCGACTTCCAAAAAGCGCTAAGAAGAGAGATTGCCAAAGCAGCACCGCCTGTATCTGTCTAGAAGCAATTGTCCGAAAATTTAAGTGATTTAAGTTTTTCGGTGGCTATAGCGTAGGGGTCACACCTGTTCCCATCCCGAACACAGAAGTTAAGCCCTACCGCGCTGATGATACTGCATGGGAAGCTATGTGGGAAAGTAGGTCGCCGCCGAAATTTATTGAGAAAGCCCGCCTTGTTGTAAGGCGGGCTTTTTTTGTCTGAAATCTCTTGAGTAGCTTTACCGAATTGTTAATAACCAACAAGCAAGGGACATGCGTCTGCATGTCCCTTGCTTGTTGGTGCTGGATTTTTTAAGTAAATTCAGTCGACGCGCTTACGTAAAAATGTCGGGATTTCATACTCTTCTATAGTGTCGTTTAGATCCAGACGAAGTCCGGCGGGGATATTTTTTTGTTTCTCCAGGCGAATAAAGGTCGGGGTTTCGCGATTGATATGCGTCAAAATCGGTGGGGCAACATTGAGATTCGCCCGGCTTCTCAGACTCGTGTCAGCACTCTGCTCTTTAGCGAATGAAGAGCCAAATCCGGTAGCAATCGCTGTCACCTTGATCTTCTCTCCCATCTCTTCATTGATGACCAGGCCGACAATGATGTTGGCATCTTCGTGAACTTTTTCATGGATGATGCGGGAAACTTCGTCAAAGTCATCCATGGTCATGCTGGACGATCCGCAAATATTTACTAGGACCCCCTTGGCGCCGGATATATCGATTTCCTCGAGCAGAGGGCTGCTGATGGCCTGCATGGCAGCCTCGGTGGCGCGTTTCTCTCCTTCAGCAATACCGATACCCATCATCGCCATCCCGCGATCACTCATGACCGCCTAGACGTCCGCAAAGTCGACATTGATCATCCCCTGGGTGGTGATGAGGTCGGAAATTCCCAGAACAGCTTGCCGCAGGACATCGTCGGCCGGACGGAAGGCGTCGATGACACTCATCGATTTACCTGCAAGACCAATCAGTCGATCATTGGGGATCACCAGCAGGCAATCGACAACGTCTTTGAGTGCACTGACGCCATCCTCAGCTTTTTGCATGCGCAGCTTGCCTTCGCGACTGAAGGGTTTGGTCACGACTCCGACCGTCAGTGCACCGACTTCGCGTGCCGCTTGAGCGATGACGGGTGCCGCACCGGTGCCAGTCCCACCACCGAGACCGACCGCGACAAAGACCATGTCTGCGCCATTGAGGATCGAAGAAATTCGGTCACGGTCTTCGAGCGCCGCTTCCTTGCCGACTTCCGGATTAGCACCGGCGCCGAGGCCTTTAGTCAGCTTGGCACCGAGCTGGATTTTGAGAGCGGCTGTATTGGCCCGTAAGGCCTGTGCATCGGTGTTGGCGACAATGAATTCTACGCCATCAATACCGGTTTTGATCATTGTATTGACAGCATTACCACCGCCACCGCCGACGCCGATGACCTTGATTCTTGCGGATTGATCGATATTCTCATCAAATTCGAACATATTCCCTCCCTGCAGGGTTTCGGGGTAGTTCACTCCCCTTGCGTTAATAGGTTAAATGACACGGGAAAATTCAAAAAAATTCGCCAAACCATTCCTTCATCCGCTGCGTGACACGTTCAAAGATATTTTTTTGTCCTTTTGAAAATGTCCGGACTTCCATATTACGGGAACCGTATTTTACGAGGCCCACCCCCGTGGCATAGACCGGTGAGTTGACAACGTCGACGAGGCCCCCGATCCCCTGGGGAGTCCCCCTGCGCACGGGCAGATTAAAGATCTGCTCGGCAAGTTCAGGCATCCCCGGCAGGATCGACGTTCCACCGGTCAGGACAATCCCGGAGGCAATGTCATTTTCAAACTCGCTCTTCTCTATCTCGCGCAGAACCAATTGAAAGATTTCATCGACGCGCGGCTCGAGGATCTCCGCCAGAAGTTGTCGGGACAGGATCCGGGGTTGTCGTCCACCCGCAGATGGAACTTCAATCGTTTCATCTTTGCCCACCAGTGAAGTCAAGCAGCAGCCATATTTATGCTTAATGCGCTCGGCTTCTGCCATAGGCGTTCGTAAACCGACAGCAATGTCGTTGGTGAGATGGTTGCCACCGAGAGCAAGGACGGCGGTATGTTTGATCGCTCCGCCAACATAAATAGCCAGATCAGTCGTCCCTCCTCCAATATCGATAAGGGCGACGCCGAGTTCTTTTTCGTCAGGGGACAAGACCGCTTCCGAGGATGCGAGTTGCTCAAGAACGATATCTGCTACATCGACACCCGCGCGCGTGCAGCATTTAATGATATTTTGCGCGCTGGCAACGGCTCCGGTCACAATGTGGACGCGAGCTTCAAGGCGAACGCCGCTCATTCCGAGTGGTTCTTTAATGCCGCACTGGTCGTCAATAATATATTCTTGGGGGAGAATATGGATGACTTCCCGATCCATTGGGATGGCAATGGCTTTGGCGGAATCAATGACGCGCCGGACATCATCCTGGGAGACCTCGCGATTTTTGATGGCTATGATACCCTGCGAGTTTAATCCTTTGATGTGCCCGCCGGCGATTCCGGCAAAGACGGAACTGATTTCACACCCCGCCATCCGTTCCGCTTCTTTTAGGGCTTTTTGAATTGCATCGACTGTGGCGTCAATATTAATGACCACCCCCTTACGCAATCCTCGTGACGGCGATGTCCCGATTCCGACAATATCGAGGCCTTCCTCGGTCAGGTTGCCGACAATTGCACATATTTTCGTCGTGCCGATGTCGAGACCGACAACAAGATTTTCCTGTCTACTGCTCATAACATGCCCCTTGAGTATGATTTTAATATTTAACTTTTTTCCTGTTTGCTTTGGATAACGATCGGATCGAGTTTAACGATGACGCGATCGGCAGAATTAAGGTCGATATACTGCGTGACCGACAAGCGTGATTCAATTTCGGTATAGATCCGTTCGAGACGCGCCAGTTTGGGCTCGAAGTTGTCAAAACCGATCTTCAC
>JAXMLA010000299.1:0-22108 GCA_034370465.1 Desulfuromonadales bacterium | reverse complement strand
CCCAGGTTGCCGGATCGCCTTTCAATTCCCAGACCGAAAGGGACGCGGTGCGAAAGGAGAAGCGCATATCTGAGGGGGGACGAGATAAGTAACTAGGGGAAATTGCGATAAACCGATTTCGCCGTTCTTTACAGGTGGTTTACGATTAGGTAAAAAGGGCGCGCGATCAAAACAGTTTTGATTACTCGGCGGGCGCGGATGACGGGACTATCCAGACTTTGATTTTAGACTTTGCGGCGACCGTTTCGAGTCGATCTAAAAAGCGCTGATCATCCTCGCCAACGATAAGAAGTACTCCTGGTTTTCTCCCCGTTCGATCTGCGTAATACAATGACTGGCCTATCGACTCGGCCCACTTCTTTGCGAAGTCAACTTCCACGGCATATTCATCTGTTAAACAATCGACCCGTGTCCCGTCATCTAGCCGCACTTCTACTTTTCCGTTCATCTCGGAACACCAAGCGTTTTGATAGTCCTTTTCATGCTTTTTGACGACCGCAACAACAGGGCTACAGCCGCTTAAAATAAAAATTGCGATCGCCGCGGAGACGATTCGATATTTCATTTTGACACTGGGATTTGTTTGACCAGGTTATCGAAATTTACTCCGGCGATCTGCAGAGTAACTTTGGGAATGTCGACAAAATTGTTAAAATCTTTTGAATCAATAACGCGGCCGAAAACGGTGATCTCTGCGATTTTTTTTGCGTGGTCGATATTGTTGATTGCTAAAGAGGCGTTGGTGGCGTGTTTAGTGGATGTAATATAAATTTGTCCATCCAAGTAGCCATAAACGCTCAATGGATGGACTGGAATATTTGCCGGGAGAGACGTAGCAAATCCTTGCCGCACCTGTTCTCTCAGGATTGTAAAAGTAAACATGTGAGAGTCGTCTTTCCCTATGGAAATAATGACGGCCGGCCGATCTGACATTGAGTGTGGAAAATCACTCACAGATAGGATTTTATAGGGAACATCCGGTGATTTTGGGGCGAGTGCGCCAATAACAAATAACAACCCAAAAAAAGCGAAAAACGCCAGAATAATCTTCTTCCGTGTCTCCATAACCAAATACCCTCCTTTAAAGTTAAATAGATCTCAACAAATAACCCTACCGCTCTTTTATTGAACTGCAATCACTCTTAAGTGTCCAAACCTTATAAACCTAAGTTTTATAAGGTTATAGAACTTATCTGTGACTCAACCTCCGCAACAAGATTATTAATATAGGGATCTTTTGGGAGATGTTCCTTGCCGGCGAGCGCCGCTTTTAAGGCTTTTTTTAGCTGGGCCAGTTTTAATTTGTGATCTGTTAGACCTTCTACTTTTAAAAGCTCAGAATTAACCTTTGCGGTGAAAAATTCACAAGCATATTCTTTTTTAGCTTTTTCAGTGCAAGCCATGATTTCACTAAGGTATGTCACTGTCTGAAGAGGAACCCACTTACCGATGGAGATCTCAATCGAAGATTTATCAGGATCAATAGCCAGTAATCTTCCATAACTATTACGGATCGTATTAAAGCGCCCCAGGGCAACTTTAAGGGTTTTTGTGCGATCGATAATAGCGACACTCTCCGCGATAATTCTTTTAAGGTCAGGGGATTCAAGATCGTAAGAGCTAATACGTTTACGTTTTATCCGGTCCTTGGCGCCCGCTTTCCCTAACGTGTCAAGAGCTTTGAATAGTTTCTTTAAAAACCCCATTTCCCCTCCTTAGAATTGCTGCAGCACCCACTTGACCCGCCCGAGAATCATCTCGGCCGAGGCCTCTTTTACTAGAATCGAAAACTCCGGGAAATCCTTATTATCCGACCGCAACGTGATCCGCTCAGGGTCGATGTAGAGGCGCTTGATGACCGCCCCTTCGTAAGGGATCCACACCGCGTAAATTTCCCCGCTGATAATCCATTTATCTTCCCGATCGATCCCCAGGTAAGCGCCGTCCAGGATGAGAGGCTCCATCGAGCGGCCGCGCACTTTGATAGCGGCGATCGACGGCTTCCAGAAGGATTTAGGCACCACGATCATCTCGATCGGCTCGTGTTCGACCAGGTCGCGTGCCGGGCCAGCTCCAGCCAGGGCGTATACCCCCACCTCTTTGAATTGCTCCCCGTTATAAGCGTCGATTGCCTCTTCAACACGCCCTTCTTTTTTTCTTGGCCCTTCTCCGGACAACACCCAACGGAAGCTGTAGTTGAATTTTTCCTCCATTGCCAAGGCAATTTCAGCGGAAATTTTTACTTTTCCGGTTTCTGCGTCTTTGATTTTATGCAGAGGAACACCTGCAAAATCAGCTAGTTCCTGCTGATTTATGCCGCCTTGTTCGCGGCGGATAATTTTTAAGCGATTTTCTTCCATAAGTTGAATTTTTCTCTTTACAAGGTGGAGTTTTTCAACTATTAATAAAGCCGTAACAAGGTTAGAAGAAAACGCGACAAACACACCCAAACAAACAAGGAGAGAGCCATGAATTCGAACGAGATTAAGGGGCACTTGACCATAGTCGGCTGTCGCCTGGTCGATATAGCTGACGAGCTCAGTGTCGCAGAGCAACTGATCGGTCGTGTCATGCGCCGGGAAGCGACCTCAGACCGGGTACAGCGTGCCATTGCGGCCAGGCTCAACAAACCGGTGGAGGATGTTTTCCCTGATCGCTACCAGGCCCGAAAAATCTCGCCGCGCCGTGAAGAAAAACGGCAGCGTTTAGCGAGCTGAGATTAACGCGGGTTAGGTTGTGAAGTAAACCGATTTTTAACAGGAGCAGCCATGACCACCACCAACGAAAAGAAACCTTGTGAATGCTGTTTTTGTCGTCATCAGCGCCACGCTGAAATGATGCGGACGGTGCGCATTAGGCAAATGGATACTTTTCTGGAAAAGAATAAATCTCCTGAGCCGAAAGATGCTTGATCTTCTGCAAACACTCATGCAGCGCAGCACCCTCGGTTGCGGCCTTGCCCCAGAGGGATTCGGACACAGGATAGTCCTCGATCTTATAGAGCGGCGCGGCCACATAAAGACCTTGCTGCGGCCCAGAAAGATAAAAGCGCAACTCGATCATCACAATGAAGCCGCCACGTTGAAGATCGTAGCGTGTCACCCTGTAAAGCTTGTCGCCTGATTGAACTGGATACATGACCGACCTCCTCAAAATGTGATGGCTGAAGCGTAGCAGGCCCGACACGGCAACTCAACGTCTAACCCAAAGGTTTGTTTAGACATGAAAAAGACCCCGACCCCCGACAGTCAATCCGCCTTCGATTTCGAGCGGCTGATTGATGAGTACAGCGAGATCAAGGCGGATCTCCACTCGGCTGCGGCCGAGGCGGGTGAGCGCTATCCCGGCACGCATAACGAGCTGGAGGATTGCATCGAGATCGCCGCGGCCATCAAGCGCACGGTGCGCGATTGCGGCATGTCCCGTGAGCAGCTGGTCGACGCCATTAACGAGTATTTCGGGCGCAGCGAAGAGGGGGCCAAAGCCGAGCCGCCGACCTGTCGCCCGCCCCTGTCGATCCATATGCTCAACAACTATTTGAGCAAGCCCTGCGAGTACCCGATCCCCGCTTACTTCCTCTTTGCCCTGCACGCGATCACCGGGATCATCGAGCCCGGCGCCACCATCATCAGCGCCGCCGGGGGCCAGGTGATCAGCGCCGAAGAGATCAAGCTCCTGCAGCTCGGCAAGCTGGAGCAGACCTTGAACGAGATCCACAAACTGCGCCGCGAGATGCGCAACGGGAGGCACCGCTAATGGCCAAGGAGTCAAGCTACAAACGCATTGAGGCGATCAAGGTCACCGTCTCGATCCTGCGCATGCTCGCCGATCAGCGTCAGCCGGTCAGCTGCCGCGAGGTGGCACGAGCGGTCGGTATTCCTGAAGGGACGGTGCAGTGCCACCTGGCAACACTGGAGGATGAACACCTGGTGCGCAGCATTGGCGGCTCATGGGAACTGGATATGGGGCTGGCGCTCTTCTGGGCGCGGCGTAAAGCGATGCTCGCCGGGCGGATCGCCCGCGATACCGATGAACTGAATCAACTGGAGGTGTGAAATGGAGCAGAACGTAACAGATATGCAGCTCGCCGGGTGGCTGATCAATACCCCGGCGACAGACGGAAATTTCAAGATAAGTTTGGCCAAGGCCAACGCCGCGACGATTCGTTTTGCGATGGCCTCCGCGCAGGGATCGACCAAGAAAAAGGCCCTTGAAGCGGCCCTGAAAAAACTGGAGCGCCAGGGGATTGACCCAGACAGCGAGGCCGCGCTGGAGATGGTGGAAGTGGTCGAGGGCCGCAAGCAATCAGCGCAAGGGGAGCAGCTCGACCGTGAGCAGCGGATTGCCGAATGTTACGAGGTTATCGGTCGAGTCCAGGCGAATACCGTCGCGTCCAAATTTGCTAACGTTAGCAATTTGGTTTGGCTGAGGAAGGTCAAGGACTCGAAGATTTACCGCGACCTACCCCATGTCGGAACTTGGGATAAGTTCTGTGATTACCTTGGTTTGTCTCGGGCAAAGGTCGACGTTGACCTGCTTAACCTCTCAGTGTTCGGTGAAGAATTTTTGCTAACGTGTCAGCAATTATCG
Organism: Desulfuromonadales bacterium; assembly: GCA_034370465.1. GTDB lineage: Bacteria > Desulfobacterota > Desulfuromonadia > Desulfuromonadales > UBA2197 > UBA2197. The sequence goes on along the minus strand of JAXMLA010000299.1, from coordinate 17,518 downwards.
GTCGGCTACCGCGAAATGCGCAAGCTTCGCCAGCTCACCAGTGCCGGCACCGTGACCATCGACGAAGCCGAGATCGTCATCAACGGCGAGAGCATCCCTTTCACCCCTGAACATCGCGACGATCTGCAAAACGCCCTCGAATGCGTCCTGGAGACCAGCGCCCGCCTCATCGCCGACAAAGAGGCGACGATCAAGGCCAAGGACCGCATCCTTAAGAGCAAAGCCGACCTCATCGAGAAGCAGGCCAAAGAGCTGAGCAAGCTCGAAGATAATGCCGCTTTTAACGGCATGACCCCGCTAGAAGAGAAGATTATTCAGGACTGCGACAACGCCCGCACCATGATCGACGGCTTCCTGCTCAAATTCGACCCTGATTACAACCCCCTGCCCGATGACGCCACGCCGCGGATGATGGCCGCCTACATGGGCACGCTCGCCTACTTTCGCCGCGCCATTATCGGTGCCTGCGACAGCGCCGGAGAGCGCTACGGCGATATCGATCTTCCTGAGCATCAATGGATTCCGCCGCACCTGCGTAGCGCAGGCGAGGAGAAATAGTCATGGAATGGGCGCGCGAACTGGCAGAGCGGCTGAGCCTTGCGGTCAATGGCGACAAGGCCCGCGTGATTGCCGAATACGAGAAGATGACCGGCAAGAGCCCGGCCACCTTGTACAAAATTGCGGCCAAACATGGCTTTGCCAGTGAACGCAAAGCGCGCGCCGACAAGGGGTCGCTCAAGAGCGGCTTGACCGACGGGCAGCTGCAATGGTGCAGCGCCCTGATGCAGACCTCGGCCCGCCAGGTCAAGGGCGTCATTCTGCCGGTTTCGGCGGTGCTGCAGATGGCGATCGACAACGGTGTCATTGAAAAAGGGCAGATCAGCGAGGCGCGGCTGCAAGCGATTTTGCGCGAACGCGAGATGAACGCCGCCGCCCTCGATAGTGTCGAGCCGAGTATCCGCATGGCCTCCCTCCACCCCAACCATGTGCATATCTTCGACGCCTCGATCTGCATCCAGTACTACCTCAAGGGCGGCAAGGGGCTGGCGCTGATCGACGAACGTGACTTCCGCGAGAAGAAGCCCGCGGCCTTTGAGAAGATCAAGAACCGCCTCTTCCGCATGGTCCTCGCCGACCATTTCAGCCACACCATCTATGTCAAATACTACGTCGCTGCCGGGGAAAACCAGCAGATCACCTACGACTTTCTGACCAGCGCCTGGCGCGGTACCGGCCACGAAAAGCTCCCCTTCCGCGGCGTCCCCAAGTTCCTGCTCATGGACGCCGGCAGCGCCAACATCGCCAAGGGGATCCTCGCCATGCTCGGCCGTCTCGATATCGAGATCCCCAAGAACATGCCGCACAACCCGCGCCGCCAGGGCTCGGCTGAGGTCACCCAGAACATCGTTGAGCGCCATTTTGAAGCCCGCCTGCGCTTTGAGCCGGCCACCACCATCGAAGAGCTCAACGCCTGGGCCACGGATTGGCTCTGCTGGTGGAACGGTGAACGGATCATGCGCCGCCACGGCATGACCCGTACTAACTGCTGGATGACGATCAAAGAAGACCAGCTGCGCGATCTCCCGTCCCCCGAGATCATGCATGACCTCTACGCCGAGCCCGAAGTCGAGCGCACCGTGCGCCAGGACAACACTATTACCTTTCGTAACGAAGAGTACCGGGTCAAGCACATCACCGGCATCCGCCCCGGCAAGAAGGTCAAGGTCGTCCTCCGCCCCTACCTCTGGCCCGAGGTGGCGGTGGTCTTTGACGAAACCGAATACCTGGTCAGCCCGGTCGGCAAGCTCGCCGGCGGCTTCAGCGCCGACGCCGCGATCATCGGCGAAGAGTTCAAGGCCCAGCCCCGCACCACCGTGCAGCAGACCCGCCTGGACAACGACAACCTGGCTTACGGCGACGAGCGCAAAAAAGACGCCGTCCCCTTCGCCGGCACTCTGCAAGTCTTCGGACATCACGCCGACAAGCTCGGTAACGTTGCTGCCATGCCGCGGCGCGGCACCCCGCTGGAGATCAGCCGCACCATTCGCATGATCGCCATCGGCGAATTCATCAACAAGGTGCGCCTGGAGAACGGCCGCATCGACCCGGTGATGAATCGCGAACTCAAAGAAATTTACGGCGCCACCATTGCGGCGCCGGAGGCCGAGCGCGTCATTGCGGCGCTGCGCTCGGGTGAAGATTGGCGGCCGGGGTCAGCGGTCAGCGTCGCGCTGTAATGGCACTACGACAAGGAGAACAGGTCATGAAACACCCTTACGCGATCACCGCATTTCAGATGGAGTTCGCCCCGCTCAACATCAAGAGCTGTGTCCTTGATTGTGATATCAGCCAGGCCGAGCTCGCCCGTGAGCTGGAGCAGGACATGGGGTGCAAGGTTAGCCGCGTCACCGTCAACCTCATCATCAATCGCGGCTATCAACCTAAAACTATGGGGAATATACGCGGCGCCATCGAACGGATATTGCTGCGCAACGAAACGGTCGCCGCCTGGCTCAAAGAGCGGCAGTTCTCCCCCGCCGATCTCTGGAAAGAACTCGGCGAAGAGCTGCGCCAGGTCAACCCGTCCGGCGCTGCTCAGCGCGTTATCAAAGGTCTTTGCAAGGGGCCGTCTATCACGTTAGGCAACCCCGATGAAATCAACCACGACAATCAGGAGGTCGAAATGGTCAACCCCGAAGCACTCAGGCACTTCAAGCTCTTCCGCGATCCTTTCCGCAACGACGTGCAAAAAGCCGGCGACATTCACATGGATGACGACCGCCATTACATCGAAGCGGCGATGATGGACGCGGCCAGCTACAGCGGCTTTCTCGCCGTCGTCGGCGAGGTCGGCTGCGGCAAGTCGACGATCCGTAAGCGTGTCATCGAGCAGCTCCGCGCTGCCGGTGATGTCCACATCGTCTATCCCGAGATCCTCGACAAAGAGCGGGTCGGCTCCGGCTCCCTCTGCGACGCCATCATCATGAGCATCTCCGCCGAAAAGCCGAAGATCAAGCACGAGCAGAAGGCCCGCCAGGTGCGCGGCCTGCTGATGGAGCGTACCCAGAACAACAGCCGCTGCTGTCTGGTCGTCGAAGAGGCGCACCGGCTGTCGGTCCCCGCCTTTAAAACCCTCAAACAGCTGCACGAGATGGAGGATGCCACCGGCTACAAGAAGTTGCTCGGCATCATCCTTATCGGCCAAAGCGAGCTGGGCGGCCTGCTCGATGAGCGCTATCACCCGGAGATGCGCGAGGTCATTCGCCGCTGCCAGGTGGCGCGGATCAACGGCCTGCAGAACATCGGAAAGTATGTCGAGAAGAAGCTCTCTGCTGTTGGCGGCAAGATCGAGAACATCATCGATGCCGAGGCGCTCGAACTTCTCGGCAAGCGGCTGGTCGCCAAGGATGAGCAGAACCGCACCTTCAGCACCGCCTACCCGCTGACGGTGAACCACTACATTGCCAGGGCCATGAATCTGGCCTTTGAGATGGGCGAAGCTAAGGTCACGGCTGACGTCGTGACGGCGATTTAAGGAGGCGATCATGAGTCTGGAGCGCGATCTGTTAGCCAACACTATCACCCCCCGCCCGAGGCCACAGCGGCGCACCCTGCGCGTGGCGACGGTCATCGTCCTGCTGGCCGTTATCGTTTCCAGCGCGTCCGTGGCCGTGGCGGTCATTGCCGACCGCCGCGCTGATCAGGCGCAAGACCGCGCTGCTCTGGCCGAGCGGTTGCTGATCGCCGAGTGGAGCAGTAAGGGAGATCGACCATGAAACCAAAGAAGCCTGTTCGTTTTCCGGTCACGGTGTTGCTCGATGAAGAGGCTTACACCGCCTTGACCGAAGCCGCTACCGCGATCGGCGTGTCCCGCGCCAAGCTCTCCGCCGAGACCTTAACCGTTGCCCTGGGAGGGAATCGCCCATGTGCTTTGAGCTGACCAACATGATGTCCTTGGCCCGAACGATCACCGCCGCCGAGTTGGAGAAGTTGCTGGCGGATCTCGATGTCGATGTTCTTGCCGACACCATCGAACAGTACTGGAACCCGGCTGACCGCTTCGTCGTCCTCGACTGGATCGGCGGCATGCTCGCCGCCCGCAAGCTTGATGATCAGGCGCTGGTGCCGAACATGCCCGAGGTGCTGGTGCCGTTTTACGATGCTTCACGAGCTGCTTAACCGCCCCCCCACAGACGGTTGAAGCGTAGGAGAGGAGATGAGCGGATATACCTGCGGATGTCTTAATTGCGGAAATGGTGAGTGTGTGCACGAGTTGACCGATGAAAAATGCCCATACTGCGAAATGCGGATGGTGCGAGTTAAAACGACCGGACTCCTGTTCTGCTCAAATATAAGCTCGGCCTGTGATTACGAAACGAATTTCCCAGAAAAGTGTCTTTAACCGAAGTTAAAACCAAAGGAGCTAGACCATGAACTACTACAGCTACAGTCCGACCCGCGGCATGCAGTACCACCCCACCGGAAAAGAGGCCAAAGAAGCCGCAAACCTCCTCGCCATAGCCTCTGTCGATCTTGGCCTCGTCACCTGGGGCGAAGTCACCGAACGCGCTACCCCCACCGCCGGCGGAGGTTTCGCCCTCAAGCGCCAGGAGCGGCTCGGCTACGAGGCCGAGCATCCGCAGGTGGTCGATGGCCGCATGGCCGATTGCGACGGCAACCTCATCCTGATTCAAAACATCCACGATGCCGACTTGCTGGAGCATGACATGGTCCTCTCGGTCGCCTGTATCTGGGAGAACCTCAGCGCCAAGATCGCCCGCTTCAAGCAGCACAACTTTGAGGATGTGACCACCTTTGTCGACATCCTCTTTGACCGCTACGCCGCCAAGCGCGGCGGCAGTGAGGGGAACATGACCTTCACCACCGTCGACCGCAAATACAAGCTGCAGGTGGCAATTCAAAAGGCGATCGCCTTTGGTCCGGAGATCGAGGTGGCGAAGACCAAGATGCTGGAGGCGGTCAAAGAGATGTCGGACAGCGGCGATCTGGAGACCATCGTCACCGCCACCTTTACCCAGATTGACGGCAAGCTGCGGGTGGCCGAGATCCTGCGCCTGCGCAACTACAAGATCAGCAACAAGACCTGGAACGAAGCGGTCGAGATCATCAACGCCGCCATCGAGGTGATCAGCGCCAAGAAGCAGATCCGCCTCTACCGGCGCAACGAGCAGGGGCAGTATGACGCCGTGCCGCTCAATATCGCAGCGATTTAAGGGGGTGTGATGGTCGACCCGAATGATCTGAATCCTGATGACCTGGATGATGGCAGCCTGATCGATTTCGCGCAGGGCTACATCGACAACAACGCCTCCGCCGTCGACTGGATGGAGTTTTTTTCTGCGGTCCGCGACCTCGGCTACCACGTCGGCTACAGGCACGGAAAAGAGGATGTCGAAAAAGGGGTTTACGGAACGCGCGCGGAGTATCCGCTCGTTGCAGAAGAAGCGCCGATCGCCCCTTTAGTCCAGCTCGAAACCGACGAACTGCCGCCAGCGGCATAATGCGAAACCGGCCCCTTTCATTCGGGGGCTGTCGTCCGAGGGTGGTGCCTTGGGCCTGATGAGCAGCCAAGCCGACAACAGCCAAGCATGGCCTTTGGCCACCCCGGCGGGGGTTTCCCTCCTCCCTCGCCGGGGAATTTTTAGGAGATCGACATGGCGATGACTAAAGAGGATTGGCAGCGGGTCGAGAAGGCGCTGAGCGGGCATATCGGTTATGTCACTTTGTTGGTCGAGGGCCGCGAGATCAGGTTCCAGCGCGGACTCGTGAAGAAAAACACCCTCGGCATCGGCATGTTTGTCGACGGCAAGATGGAGCGTGAGTGGAGTGGGTCAAAAAATGACCACCCCGAGCAGCGCTTCTATTACCCGAAAGAGTTCTTTTTCTGGACCGCGAAGAGCCGGGCCGCCATTAAAAAAATGACCCCGGCGCGCCTGAAAAGAGAAGGCTTATCCTCGGGCGCCGAGAATAAAAAAGACATCACCTTCACCCCGATGTGGCCGAACGCCAGCGCCATCAAGCGCCACTTCAGTAAGAACTTTCCGGACGCTGAGTTGATCGCCGCCACTGGAGATCGGGCATGAAAAAGCCTATCCAGCCCTGGCAGATCACCCTGATCAAGGTCGCCCAGAACGATCGCGGCCAGTCGCGGGAGGATTATCTCCTCCTCCTTGCCGATCTGTTTGGCAGCCACATTAAATCCTGTACTCAACTCAGCTTCGACCAGGCCAACCAGCTGATCGATGACTACAAGCGCAAGGGCTTTGTCGTGGTCAGCAACAAGCCCCGCCACGTCCGGACGCGCAGTAAAGGGAAGAACATCATCAATCTCGCCAACGCCGGCGAGCTGGCCAAAATAGCGGCGCTGGCGGCGCTGATCCCCTGGCAGGTCGAGGATGGCCTGAGCCGCTTCCTGACCAAACGCTGCCAGGTCCGCTCCGGCAAGGTGCGCACCGCCGCCGAGGCCTATCACGCGATCGAGGGACTGAAGAAGTACTACACCCACCTTATGGCCGGCATCCACGGCCTTGAGTGGTGGACGATCCGCTTTGAAGATCTGGAGATTGAGCGCTTTATTTCCGAGCACGCCCCGGCCGATTATCGCGATGCCGTGACCGGTAAAGTCTATAAGAGGGCCGTATGACCCTGACCTGCATCCATTGCTACGCGTCGCAGAGCATTGAGGCGATGATCGAGTCTGAATCCGGCCGCGCTTATGCCCGTCTGCTCCTCTCGCAGCCGCCAGCGCTGCAGCGCGGCCTGGCCGCCTACGTCTGGATGTTCAAGCCCGCCAAGCGGAAGATCACCTATGAGCGCTGCCTCAAGCTGGCGAATGAAGTCCTTGCCCTCGGCGCCGATCCCCGTGCCCTGGCTGCCGCCCTCTCTGATACGGTCGAATCGCTGCGCCAGAAGCGCGAAGCCGGCGATGTGCGCCCCTTGACCGGTCACAACTATCTGCGCCGGGTGCTCGAGAACGTGCCGCTCCTCGCCGGGGAGACCTTGCCGGCCCTTCCGCAGCGCCGCGCCTCGCGCACCGCCCTGACCGATCAGATGCTTGATGCCTGGGCCGGTGATGACACGCTGCGCCTGCAGATCGCCCACGGCCTGCGCGCGCTCCTTGCCCTGCCGCTCACCCTCAAACCCGAAGCCGACGCCATTGACCGCACCGCCAGCCTCTGGGAGCGCCAGCTGCGCCGCGCCGGACTGGTCGACACACCGGAAGAACTGGAGCGGTTGTCGCGCGCCTTCAGCGGCCTGGTATCGTCGGTCAAGGACAAGTTTCCCGAACCATCCGCCGTGCTCGTCTATCTGCCGGCCCGCAAAGAACAGCCGCGCATTGCGCCGGTGGTGCCGGTCGATTCTTTCGACCCGGCGACCGCCGAAAAGATCGCCGCCTTCCGGGAGGGATTGTAATGACCGCCGCCCTTGACCGCCGCCGGATCTCCGCCGAAGAAGCCGAAGGCCTGCGGAAAATCGCCGTGATGATGGAGCGCGCCGGGATCAACCCGGCCCTCCCTTTTGCCAAGCAAGTCGATATCGAAGCCCAGCGCCGCCTCCTCCAGGAGCAGGCGCGTATGATCCGGGAGGGATAAAATGGAGCACTATCAACGGAATGTGGCCGGAGTCATGAAGCATTGTCCGACCTGTAATCGCCTGACTCTGCACCGCGTTGATGACCGGCGCGTCGGTCCCTGCACCGAGACGCATGTGACCGGGATGACCAAAGCACAAGAAAAGCGGGCAGCACAAAGGGCGCACGATGAGCAGAATCCTGGTCTGTTTTGACTACATAAAAAGGAGAACTTATGAAAAAATTAGGGCTGGCGTTGATGTTGGCGGGCGGCATCTTCTTGTTATCGGGATGTGGTGCATCGAAGCCACAATGCACTAATATTGCCCTGTATGACTACGGTGATGATGGGTATTACTTCAAAACAATCCACTGGTTCCAGGCTGATTACTACCGACGTTCATTTTATAATTTTGACGGTCTAGCTGTCGTCACAAAATATCTCGGTCAAGGATCTCACCATAATGTTGAGCTATGCAAAGACCCGGCTATCGTGGATGGCTGGTATTCTGTTAATTTCCCCAGCGGGCAAGGATCGTGGATTCTGGTCGGTCAGGGGTGGGGCACCAGGATAGCTGTCCGACCCAACTCAATCAGATCAAAAGAACTGATGCAGATAACGGAAGTTTTAAGATAACGGGGGCCGGCCCCGCCCGCTGATCGGCAAGGAGAGTCCATGACCGCCAAAGAAGCCGCAGAAGAAAAGCTCAACGGAATGCTCGCCGCTGCCGGACTGCCGGTGAAGGCGAGCTATGTCCGCGAGCAGGTCTGCGCTATCTTCGGTTTTAGCGAGCGGACCTTCTACCGTTACGTCTCGATGCACGAGCTCGATCCCGAAAGCGGGGCACCGATCGAGCCCTGGACTCTTGACAGCTATATGACGAGAGGGCATCATCGGGTGCGCTACGACGAGCTCGTCTCCTACCTGGAGCGCAACCGCACTTACGAACGCAAGAACGCCGTCGACGTCCGTCAGCTCGATCTCTTTCCCGCCGCTTAACATCCCCGAGAACACCTGCCAAACCATGACAAAGCCCCGCGATCTTGCGGGGCTTTTTTCGTATTCTGGCCCCGCTTGACAACCTCCTTTTTCCGCCCCGGCCCTGACCCGGCCGGGGCACCATTTACCGGGAGAACTTATGGACATCCGCGCGATTCTCGCCAAAGCCCTGCTTGAGAACGAAATCTCCGGCAACCTCGCCTTTGTCTACAAGTTCAGCGACGCCGATGGCGTGCGTACCGGCAAGAGCGGGTACTCCTTTGGCCGCTGCCAGTTCGATTTGCAAAACAATCCCATGGCCCGCCAGTGCCTGACCGATGCTGGCTTCAGTCTGGAGGAGGTCGTCGGACTCACCAAGCAAGAGATCGGCGCCGAGACGATGCGCGCTCTCAATGCCCGCCTGAAGACGCCGGCCGTCATGGCGATCATCGATGCCTACGACAACCGCCATCTTGACGAAACCATTACCCACACACATGCCGTCGTCACAAATGCCGGCTTGCGCCTCGCCGATCAGGAAGTCTTTATCCATCTCGCCGACTATCACAACCAGTTTTATATCAACTATCGCGGCAAGTGCGTCGCCTGGCTGCAGCGCCTCGGCCGCCCGATCACCAGCGCCGACGTGCTCGATTACAAGCTCACTACCCTTTGGGGGCAGAAGCGCCCCGACGATGTCGCCCGGCGCTGGAATAACATTCACGCCATCTGTGCGGGTCGTTAACCCTTAACCGGGCACGGCACGCCGTGCCCCTACGCAACCAAGAAAGGACACCCCCGCTCGTGAAACATGTCTGCTCTGTATTCCTCATCCTCTTTGCTCTCTGCTTCTGTCTCGCCCCGGCCTTTGCTACCGCTCCAGGTGACTTGATGGCGGCTCACGCCCAGGAGATCACCGCACCGGCTGCTCCGGACATTGTCACCGGCGTAACCGGCGCCGGCGTCACGGCCGTTGTACAGGCAGCTGCTCCGTTGATCCCTGGTCAGACCGGAATAATTTTCGCCCTGGTGGCCCCGCTGCTGGGGATGATCACCAATGTCTTTTTGCGCTGGCGCAAGCGCGCCAAAGACGGCGATGAAGACCGCCGCCGTAAGCTCCTCAAGGATTTGAGCTTTGCCGGGATTACCTTCGCGGCAGAACTCTTTGCCCAAGGCGATCAGCAGGCCAAAACTGGCGAGGGCCGCTTTAATATCGCCGAGCAATATATCCTCCGAAATGCCGGATCGACCGTATTCAGCACGGAAGAGATCGATGACCAGGTGCATGCCCTGTTGGCGCAGATCCCCGGCGTCGGCGCCACCGGTAATTCATTTATTCCTAAGCCCGCCACAGTCTGAAGCCTGACCACCCCCCAGCCCCTTTATGCCCAGCATGGGTACTCCTTGCCTAAGGAGGACCCAGAAAATGGGCCTAAAGGGGAGACAACCAATCGGAGAGTTTCATGGAATGGATGGACTTACTGAAATCGCTGATCTTCTGGGGACCGGGGGCGGTGCTGGCCCTGGCGATGATCTGGGCGCTCTACAAGCTCGCCGATAAACACTTTGGCGCCTTCATCGTTGCCCAACAGTCGCAGGCCAATTCAATGGAAGGGCTGAAGATCTCCATTCAGGCCTTTGTCTCTACCGACAACGGCGAGCACCGCGAGATGATGGTCCTGCTCAAATACATCGCCCAGCATCAACAAGGGCTCGAGGAAATGCGCACAGAACACGCTGAGATGATGAGCAAGGAGGGCGCATGCCGCCGACCATAAACGCCGAAAAGAACAAGCGCATCCGCATCGCCCTGCTGGAGCTGCTCAAGACCGAATATCCCGGCAGCCTTGACCTCAGGGTGCTGAAATTCAGCCTTGACAACCTCGGCTACCCGATGCTCGAAGGCGATCTGACCGCGCAGCTGCGCTACCTCGAAGAGAGGGGCTACGCCAAGCTGCAAAAGAAAGAGGGCTACGGTTTCTCCATCGCCTTTGTGAAGCTCACCGCCGATGGCTGGGATCTGATCGACGGCCACCGCCACGAAGCCGGGATTGACGAGGCCTTATGATCACCGGCGTCGAGCTGCGCGAACTTGCCTATACCCTGTGGCGCGATAACCACCGCAACCTCACGGCGGTGGAGCGGCTGCTCAAACGGGAGCACAGAAGCCCGGTCAGCCGCGTCTCGCTCACCAAGTGGCGCGATGAGGGCGGCTGGGAATCCCGCGCCGCCCAGGCCGAAGCCCAGGGCGTACTCCTCAAGGACGCCACCAATCTTGAGACGCTGCTTGCCAACCTGATCGAGCGGAAGACCCAGTACGACAACTATTTCGAAGCGATGCCGGTCGGCAAGATCGACAACCAGGCGACCTACGCTTATGCCGGGCTGCTCAAGCGGATCGCCGAGATGCAGCAGATGCAGATGACGGTGGTCGGCTTCGATAAGCCGAAGTTCTTCCTGGAGAACATGCAGTGGCTGGTGGATTGGCTGAAGAAGAACGATGTGGAAGGTTTGACGGTGTTGGCGCGCAATCTCGATAGCCTGACCCTGGCCTTTAAAGCGGAGTGCATGAATGTCCGGAATGCGTAAACGCCAGAACATCACCGAGCTGCAGTTCGACGATTATGTCGCCGCGCTGCGCAAGCAGATTACCGACAGCGTCTCGCCCTTCGAGAACGACACGCCGGCGCTGCAGCAGGAGCGGATTGCCCGCTGCCTGGCTGATGAACTGCTCTTTATGCAGACCTACATGCCGCATTACTTTCCCAGCGCACCGGCCAGCTGCCACCACGAATGGTGCACGATCGCTGGGACTCCCGGCTTCAACCTGATCGGTGCCCCCCGCGATCACGCCAAAACCACGGTCGTCACCTTTGGCCTGCGCGTCTATCGCATCTGCTACCAGCTGCGCAAGTACATCATGCTCGGCTCCAACATCCACGATCAGGCCAAGCGCTTCACGGTCAGCATCAAGATCGAGCTGGAGGATAACCCCCGCCTCAAGCACGACTTTGGCGATGTCATCTCTAAAACCCGCACCTGGTCGGACGATTGTTTCGTCACCAAGGGCGGGACGATGGTCGAGGCGTTGGGGCGCGGCGATCAGTGGCGCGGCAAGAAGTTCGGCCCCTATCGTCCTGACGATATCGGCCTTGACGATCTGGAAGATAACGCCACGGTCAAGAGCCCGGCAGTGACCTCGGCGATCATCGAATTTATCCAGGGCGAAGTGCTCGGCTGTATGGAAGGGGACTGCTCGGCGACGATGGTCGGCAACGTCTTTCACGCCAAGAGCGCCCTGTCGCAGCTGATCGCCCTGGAAGATGAAGAGACCGGTGAGAAGCTCTACAACGCCAAGATCTATGACGCGATCGTCGATGAGGAGAACCACATCACCCTCTGGCCGTCGCGTTGGCCCTGGGACAAGCTGATGCGCAAGGCGCGCATGGTCACCAAGCGGGTCTTTAACAAGGAGTACCGCAACAAGTCGACCGATGAGGACAGCCCCTTTCCGGAAGAGACCGTTGCCTACTTCGAGCGCATCGAGATCATCGAGCGCAAACTGATCTTTGCCACCGGCGTTGACCCCACCGCCACCGCTACCAGCAAGAGCGACTTTCGCGCCGTCGTCACCTGGGGCTTTGACCCCGAGGCGATGCTCTTTCGCTGCATGCACGCCTGGATCAAGCGCCGCTCGATCGGCGAGATGTTCGCCGCCGCTTATGCGCAGAACGAACAGTACCCCGGCCGGACGGTGATCGAGGAGAACATGCTCAAGGACTTCCTCCACCAGGCGATTCAGAACTACGCCAAAGAGGTCGGGCACTATCTCCCCTGGGCGCCGATCCACCACAGCACCAACAAGGTCGACGGCCGCATCATCGGCACCTGCGAGTATCTCTGGGAGCACAAGCTGATGCAGTTCGAGAAGCGCCACTCCGATCAGAAGACGCTGATCGAGCAGTTCGTCTATATCAACAACGCCACCGTCCACGATGACGGCCCCGATGCTTCGGAAATGGCGATCAGCTATTTACAGACGGGCTCGGGGATTCGCGTCACCGATTGTCTGCCTGAGTTTGCGGAGGCTAGAGCATGACCTGGAACCCGTTCGCCCGCAAACCCGTCCCCGATGTTCTCCCCGGTCAGGTCTCGGTCGAGAACGACGACATGGCCGGCGTCTTTGGCCGCCTGCAAGGGATCTACACCTTTGCCTCGCCCTCTTATGAGCTGGAAAAGCTCGGCCTGCTGGAGCTGCTCGGCAAATACAACCCCGATGTCAGCCAGGCGCTGAAAATCCACGTCGATCTTGGCAACTCTGGACACAGCATCGAAGTCGAGGCGCGCAATGCCGAGGCGGTGCTAGAGCGGATCAACTGGCTGGCCGCCCACTGTTATTCTCTGGCCGGAGGCGTCGACGGGCTGGTCAATCATTTTCTCCGCCAGATCCCGCTGATGGGGGCGCTCTCGGCGGAATGGGTGGTGGCGCCGAACTTAAGCGACGGCATGCTTGACGTGGTGATCGTGCCGGTGAAACAGATCCGCTTCCGTCATGAGGACGGACTGTGGCTGCCTTACCAGACCACCGGCCGTGGTTTTGGCGAGGCCGGTTACGTGGCCCTCAACCCGCGCACCTACTCCTACTCGGCGACCATGACCGAAGATGGCAAGCCTTATGCCCTGCCGGGGCTATTGGCAGCGCTGAAGAATATCGAAATCCAGCTCGATGCCGTTGATGGCCTCAAGAGCATCATCCGCAAGATGGGGCTCCTCGGCTTTCTTGATGTGGTTCTCAAGGTGCCGCAGCAGAAGGCCGGCGAGTCGGACGAGTCGTTTGCCAAGCGCCTGCAGAGTCGCCTTAAGGCCTATGCCGCCAGCTACTCGGCGAACATGAGCAAAGGGGTCTCGGTCCATTACGACGATCAGGAGGCGAAGCATACCGCCCTCTCTGCCGGCACCGCTGCCGGGGCGGCGCAGATCTTCAATCTCAACGAAGAACAGATCTTCAGCGCCCTCGATATCCCGCCGAGCATGGCCGGCCGCTCCTTCAGTACCACTGAGACTTACGCCACCGTCGACTTCCAGCGCCTGGCGACCAAGCTGGTTAACAGCCAGCGCCTGATCAAGCGCTTCCTGGAGAAGGGCTACACCCTTGATCTTCTGCTGCGCGGCCTTGACGCCAGCGTCTCGGTCAACTTCAACCCAATCGCCGGCATGAACGACAAGGAAGCCGCAGAGGCGGAAGAGATCCGGGTCAAAACTATTTTGAGTAAACGCGATGGCGGCATCATCAACGATGACGAAGCTGCCCAGGAACTCGGCTATGAAAAGGCGACCGGCTTCAAACCCTCACCCCGCGCCGATCTCCCCTTGACCCGTTTCACCTACAACCGCGCGGCCGGTCGTTACCAGTTCACGCCGGAGCGGATCGTCCTCGAACAGCCTGCCGATGATCGCCGCGATCAGAGCTACGTGACGGCGCTGCAGGCGGTCTATGAAGCGCCGACGAATGCGGCGATCGCGGCGGCGCTCAAAGCGGCCGATGAGTTCAAACCGGGCCGCGACCTGGACTGGCAAGCCGCACCCCGTTTTGCCAAGGCCGTCTATACCGCCTTTGCCCAGGAGCTCCGTAAGCAGCTCGCCGCCTCAGGCATCGAGCGCGTCACCAACCAGTTCATCAGCAACGAATGGCGGCGCTGGCGTTATGAGGAGACCAGCCACCTGCAGAGTGCTGCCCGCCGGCCGCAGCGTCTGGAGCCGCGACGCACCCTCCTCGCCCTCGACCTCGGCGTCGTTGACGCCAATGCCCTGCGCTACCTGACCACCCTGGAGAACTGGTATTTCGGCAAGGGAAACGTCCTCGCCGATGACGAGGTGCAGGGGAAGAAGTTCGTGAATTGGCTGGAGAGTGAGTACATCAGCAAGGGCTTGAGCATCAAGGATGCCTCCACCTGGGACGAGTTCAGGAAAGAGTTTCCGCAGCTGGTCAAAACCAGCAGCGACCGCAAAATCATGCAACTGGTCTCGACCACCATGTCCCGCGTCCAGAACATGGGGCAGACCTTGAGCCTCTACGAGCTCGGCTGGGAGCGCTACCGCATCGTCGGGCCGAAATCAGCGCCGATCTGTGACTACTGCCGCTCGATGCTCGGCCGGGTCTTCGAGGTCAAGGCTGCGGCCAACCGCCTGGCCAAGATCGTCGGGCGCGGCTTCGAGGGCAAGGCGCAGTTGCCCCCCTTCCTGTCGAGCAAACACACGGTCGAAGAAGTGCAAGAAATGACCGATGCCGAGCTGCAGGAGGCCGGCTTTGAGACGCCGCCCTACCACCCCGAGTGTCGGCACCGTAAAGCCGCCGAGGACTAGCCGGGGCGGCAAGGATACCTAAAAGAGCTGAAAGGCTGTTTATAAACAAACCTCGGGCGCCGTGCGGCCCATTCAGGAGACGATCGCCATGCCAAAAACACGCTTCGAAAAAGGATATGAACTGGTACGGGAAGGATTGGCCGCGGCGCGCTTCGGTGCGGCCGTTTCCGGAGCGGTGCTGACGGGCGTGGAAAAGCCCCTCTCTCTGGCGGTTGGCGAAGCGGGAGAGGATGGCAACTACGGTTACGACATCGAGGAGTACCTTGCCCGGCCGTGGCGGATCCTCTCGGCGGCGATGACTCCCTACCGCCTCTTCGACTTCACCAAGGAGGGCGTGCTCAAGTCTTCGGTCAAGGCCTTTGCCGATCTCACCCTTTATGCCAACCACAACGCCAACGTCAACGACTGGAAGGGCTTTGTCCGCAACCCCACCTGGGACGAGGCCAACACGCCGCCGGGGATCAACGCTCTCTTTGTCATCGACAAGATCGTCGATCCCAAATTGGCGCGCGGTGTCGAGACCAAGGCGCTGCGCTCCGCCTCGGTAACGATCTGGTTCGAGTACGAGCGCAGCCACCCGACCCTCAGCAATTTCTACGACCGTCTCGGCGAAGAGGTCGACGGCCAGATCGTCCGCTTCATCGTCACCAAGATCGTCAATGCCGGCGAGGTCTCGATCGTCTGGGAAGGCGAAGATCCCTATGCCAAATCATTAGCTGCCGGCGGCGCCCCGCCGGCCACCGAAACCGGGCTGGAAGTGCCCGACAACCACGGAGGAACCGACATGTTTAAACTCACTGTAACACTCGCCGTCCTGCTGGCCATGGCCGAAGGGACCGAGGTCACCCCGGAAGCACTGGAAGCCAAGATCAAGGGGCTGCTCGATGCCAAACAGGCCGAGCTCGACGGGCTTAAGGCCGAAGCCGCTCTTGGCAAGCAGCTGCTGACCGAAACCCGCACCAAGGCCGAGACCCTCTATAAGCTCGCCAAGGGCGACAAGGCCAGCCCGGACTATCTCAAGATCATCTCGGGTGCCGACCTCGCCAGCGCCCGCGCCATCGTCTTGGAGTACACGACCGCGGCCGAAGAGGCGATCCCGCTCGCTTGTCCGAAGTGCGGCGAGAAGTTCAGCCGCCGCAGTTCGACGGAAGACGAGAACAAGGACAAGGGCTCGTCCCTGGGCAAGCGGGAAGAGGACTACATCGTTTAGTTGTAGGAGCAGGCTCCGGCCTGCGATCGCGAGCTAGAGCTCGCACCTACGTTCACCCCTTCATCAACTCATCAAAAGGAGCAATCACATGTGGACAGTCGGATTTAAAAGCATCGGCGCATTTTTCGTCACCTTCCTGCTGGGAGTCGGGATCCTCGCCGCGGACAAGGGCAAAGTTTGCAAACCGAGCGCGAACGGTACGGTCGATCTTTGCGACGCCGAGGATAATTTCAACGGCGTCCTCAATCAAATCGATCTTGACGGGAACATGAACTCCGGCAGCGTTCAGACTAAGGGCTATGTCGAGGATCTTCCCTACACCGGAGCTCCCGGTCTCGGCTGGCAAGAGCTGGTCGCCGATGGCCTCGGCGGGGTTAAGCCCCCGGCCGTTGCTGGTACCGGCCGTATGTTCTGGGTCGTCTCCAAGGATGCCGGTGCCGGCACCTTGACCGTCGATCTCGGGTAAATAACCCATTCAACCTTCATCCTTTCACCCATAGGGAGATACCGCCATGAAACTGGCAAAAGAGATGTACAAGCAGGCCCGCAACCAGGGGATGACCTTTTCCGAGTTGCTTACCGTCGAAGCCCCGTCGAAGAACGAAAAGCTCGATGCCTACCAGTTCCAGCTCTTTGAGCGGGGCATTAACCTGAAGACCTCGACGGTGGAGCAGTTTTACCGCACCACGGAGGATTCGATCCTCTTTCCCGAGTTCATTAACCGCAATGTTCGCATCGGTCTGGCCGGTTTGTCCGGGCTGGATCTGGCTCTGGAAGACATCGTCGCCACCACGACCACCATCGACAGCGGCGTCTATGACAGCGTCAATGCGGCCTTTGCAAACAAAGACCTCGATTTCAAGCGCATCACCGAAGGCGCGGCCTTCCCTACTGTAACGATCAGCACCGCCAAGAACTCAGTACGCCTGGCTAAGCTCGGTTTGAAAATCGAATCGTCGTATGAAGTGCTGCGCCGCATGAAGCTGCCGCTCCTCGCTATTCATATCCAGCTGATCGGCCAGCGGATCGCCAAGCGCAACGTTGCTTACGGCATGTACAACATCGTCAACGGCGACGGCAACAACAACGCCGCCCCGGCCACCGCCGCGACCGCCCTTGGCTATGCCGCGCTGCTCAAGCATTACCTGAGCATGGATGAATTCACCGGAACGGTCATGGCCGCTAAGACCGCCGACATGGAGAGCATCCTGAATCTCGATGAGTTCAAGAACGCACTCCTCTTTGATACCGCCAAAACCGGCAACATCCCGTCGCCGTTCGGTTTGCCCTTCAAGCGCTTTAACTGGACGGAGACCACGCTCGGTAACAAGCTCGTGCCGATCATTGCCAAGAACGCCACCCTGGAGATGATCAA
>JAXMLA010000298.1:0-1867 GCA_034370465.1 Desulfuromonadales bacterium | reverse complement strand
CGGCAAGACGCTTGGCGTTATCGGCACCGGGAGCATCGGCAGATGCGTCATCGAAATAGCCAAAGGCTTCCGCATGGAGGTACTGGCCTCGGACGTGCGGCCGGATGAAGACCTGGCCTCCCGCCTGGGTTTTCGCTTTGTAGAGATGGATGAGCTTCTGGCTTCCTCCGACATCATCACGCTCCATGTGCCTTCCAACGAGAATACCCGGAATCTTATATCCAGAGATGAATTTGCAAGGATGAAGGAAGGCGTGATTCTGATCAACACCTCCCGGGGTGATGTCTTGGACATCAAGGCCTTGGCCCGGGCCATCGGCGAAGGCAAAGTGGCGGCTGCGGGACTGGACGTCCTGCCGGAAGAGGGGGGCATCCGAGAGGAAGCCGAATTGCTACGTTCGGTTTATGACAAGAAGCATGATCTGGAGACTATGCTTCTCAATCATATCCTACTGCGTCTTCGAAATGTGATCATAACCCCGCACAGCGCCTTCAACACCCGGGAGGCCGTAGAGCGTATCTTGAGCACCACCGTGGGAAACATCGCCTCCTTCACCGGGGGTGAACCCGAGAATGTGATATCCGGTAAACGGAGATAGGCCGGATCTTTAGACCGCTAAAGGGGAGGACTGTTTATGAAAACCATCGTGACGATGACCTTGAATCCGGCCATCGACAAGAGTGCAAACGTGGACCAGGTCGTGGCCGAGCGAAAACTCTACTGCACACCGCCGCGTTTTGAGCCCGGAGGAGGCGGGGTGAATGTCTCCCGGGCCATAAAAAAACTAGGCGGGGAATCCCTGCTCCTTTATCCCGCAGGCAGCCTGACCGGAGACCGGCTGCAAGACCTCCTGGATCGGGAAGGTCTGGAACACCGGCCGTTTCCCATCGCGGGATTGATTCGGGAGAGTCTGGTCATTCTGGAGGAATCCACCGGCCAGCAGTATCGTTTTGGAATGCCGGGACCGGAGCTTCAGCAAAAGGAATGGGAGCCATTTCTTCGAGAGCTGGCGGCCATGGAGCCTGCGCCGGATTATGTGGTGGCCAGCGGCAGCCTCCCGCCGGGTGTGCCCCCTGATTTTTATGCACGGGTGGCGCGTGCCGGAAAGAAGAGGGGTGCAAAAGCGATCATCGACGTTTCGGGTGAAGCCCTGGAGGCGGCTCTTCAGGAAGGGGTGTTTTTGATCAAGCCCAATGTTCGTGAATTCAGGGAACTGGTCGGCAAGGAGGTCAAAGAGGAAGCGCAGATCAAAACCGAGGCCCAAAGGATGGTCCAGAGCGGCCGGTGCGAGGTGCTGGTGATCTCCCTTGGTGCGGCCGGTGCCCTGGCGGTTTCGGAGGACTTTGCCGAACACATCCTGCCGCCCACCGTGCCGATTGTCAGTAAGGTCGGGGCCGGGGACAGCATGGTGGCCGGTATCGCCTTGAGCCTGGCCCGGGGCATGCCGCTCAGGGAATCCGTCCTTTTCGGCGTGGCCGCCGGCACGGCAGCCGTCATGACGCCGGGAACGGAGCTATGTCGGAGGGAGGATGCCGAGAGGTTATATGAGAGCATGATTTCAGGGTTCTAAGAAATTCCATCTTTCAAAACAAGGAGGCTGCCATGAAAAAAGCCAAACTTATAGCGATATTGGTAATAGTTTGTGCGCTTGTGATATTACAGAACCGAAGCCCTGTCCAGGCCCATTTCCTGTTTATTGCCGTTGTGATGCCGGTAATCCTCTTGCTGGTGCTGACGACGGCTCTGGGATTTGTCCTTAAGTGGCCGTTGTCAAAGCCAGGTAGTGTTAACCCGTGCACGACTTTTAACCGGTTAAGGAGGATAATATGGCACTAACCGACCAAAGACAACGCTCCGTGGCCTATTT
>JAXMLA010000297.1:0-6103 GCA_034370465.1 Desulfuromonadales bacterium | reverse complement strand
TCAGGAGCAGGAGGAGCAAAATCTTCTTCATCGGAATAAATCTCCTTTACGGGGTTGGCATCAGAACATAGTTCCGATGGAAAATTGCAGATCGGAGGAATCTTCACCGTCACGCGGGTCAAGATTTTTGCCCCATTCAAGACGCAGCGGTCCCAAGGGGCTCATCCAGCGCAGACCAAAACCGGCACTGTGGCGGATGTCACTGAAATAATCCTGATCTTCGGACCAGGCATTGCCGGCGTCATAAAAGATAACACCTTTAAATCCTGATTCCTCGACCAGAGGGAAAGTAATCTCGAGGTTACCAAAGGCGGATTTCGTCCCGCCTTTAAATTCGTAAGTGCTGGAGAGGACATTTCCGCTACTGTCGGTGGAGACGATCCTGGTGCGCGGTCCAACTTCTCGCGGCTGAAAACCCCGCAGACTGCTGAGACCGCCAAGATAGTAGCGCTCATCGATAGGGATCGGTTCGTTATTGATCTCTTGCACATAGCCGAGGCGACCGTGGGCGGAGAAGACGAATTTCCAGAACAAGGGATGAAAATAACGGTGATCGAGCTCATATTTTATGAACTTCTCGGTCCCGCCCAGACCGGCAAATTCGATGGAGGCCGATGACAGGGTCCCGGTCGAAGGGTCCATGCGAAAGTCGGTTGTGTTGCGGCTTAAGGATGCATAAATAGATGAGAGAGTGGAGAAGCCTTCCTGATCACGGATACTCGACGAAGCAAAGGGATCGACATCATAGATCTCTTTCTCTTCGTAGCGGTAAACAAAGAAAGATTTCACATTATACGAGATGGGGATACCGAGCTTCAGATTTCCACCCATCGCTTTTTTGGCAAAGTCGGTATATTCACGATCCGTCTTGTAAAGATCAAAACCGAGAGTGAGATCAGTGTCAAGGAAGTGGGGATCGAGCAGACCAAACTGATAAGTCGTGCTCTTGCTGCCGACCGCAGCCGAAAGGTTGCCCTTATAGCCGCGACCCAGGAGGTTATCCTGGGTTATCGAGGTCTGGCCGATAAAACCGTCGATGGAAGAATAACCGAAACCGAGGCTGAAGGTGCCGGTCGGTTTTTCCTTCACTTCGACGAGGAGATCCATAAAACCGGGGGAATCGGTCTTGCCGGTACCGATCTTGACCTCTTCAAAAAAGCCGAGATTCTGTATCCGCCGCCGACTCTCCTTGATTTTGGTGGCGCTAAAGTTGTCCCCTTCGTTCAACATCATCTCGCGGCGAATAACCTTGTCTATGGTCTTGCTGTTGCCGGCGACGTGAATCTTGCGGGTGACAACGAGAAAACTCTTTTCGATTTCAATGGTCAGATCGACAGTCCGCGCCTCAAGGTTCACCTTGGAAAGGGGGGCGACATTGACATACGCATAGCCTTCATCGGCATAAAGATCATTGACCTTCATCATCCCTTCCCGCAACTTTTTGCGGCTGAAGAGGTCACCGGCCGGCAGTCCGAGTAAAGCGATCAACTCCTCACGACTGCGCAGCAGATCGCCGCTCACCTCGACCGCGCCGATGCGGAACTGCTCCCCTTCTTCAATCTCCAGCAGGATATCGAGATAACGGTTGTCTTTAATCATCGTCACCTGCGGCTGGTGAATTTTAACCTGGATATAGCCCACATCAAAATAGCGATCGGTGAGCAGCGCCAGATCATTGTTAAGTACCTCTTCCTGATAAGCACCGCGACCGGTCATCCACGACAGGAACCAGCGTTCCCGGGTTTCCATCCCCTTCTTGAGCTCCTTGGCAGTGAAGGCTTTGTTCCCCTCAAAGCGGATGGAATCGATGAGAATCTCTTCACCCTCGATGACCTTGAGGGTGATATTGGCTTCATTGAGATCGGTCACTTCAATCTGCGGCTCGACTTGAGCCGCATAATAGCCCGCTTCTTTATAAGCTTTCAGAAGCGCTTCAATATTCTTGGCAAGAACAGTGGCATCATAAAGGTCGGGAGTTTTAATCGTAATCAGGGCGCGGAGTTTGTCTTCGGAAAGCTCTTTGTTGCCGGAGAATTTGATCGTGCGCACCAGCGGACGCTCAACGACGGTAAAGATCAAAACACTTTTGCCGTCTTGCTCTTCAAGAGCGACGCGCACGTCACTGAAGCGGGCCATTTGAAAGACCGCCTTTGTACTGCGGTCGATCTCATCAGCTGAGATCGCCGGTCCGGGATTGATCGCCACAACCGCACGAATCGCCCCCGGATCGACGCGGCGCGTCCCGGCAATGACGATCTCATCAACTTTATAATCCTGGGCCCAGAGCAGTCCGGTGAAGGAGAGGAGTCCGAGCAGAGTTAAGAATGCGGTGCGTTTAACCATCAGTAGGTAATCCCGAACCTGTTACCAGGCAGCAATTCAACAGCGCTATAGACTATAAGAAAAGAACCGGAACGAGCAATTGAAAAGTATTAAAGAAAGATTAATCCCCTGCAATCCGGCCATCGATGACCCGGACAATGCGATCCAGTCGGTTTGCCAGGGTGTCGCTGTGGGTAACGATGACCATGGTGAGTTTCCGCGCCTGATGCAGCCCATCCAGGAGGGCAAGGATTTCCCCGGAGGTGACGCTGTCGAGATTTCCCGAAGGCTCATCGGCCAAAAGCAGTGGTGGATTCATGATCAACGCCCGGGCAATGGCGGTCCGTTGCTGCTCACCGCCGGAAAGTTCGCCGGGTTTGTGACGCAGACGATGGCTGAGTCCAACCTCGCTTAAAAGAGTTGTGGCCCGCGTCAGCGCCTCCTCTTTCGGAAGCCTTGCGATCAGCGCCGGCATCATCACATTCTCCAGCGCCGTGAATTCCGGGAGGAGTTGATTGAACTGAAAGACAAAACCGATGGTACGGTTGCGGAATTCATCGAGCATCTGTCCTTTGAAAGAGAAGATCTCCTCTCCGGCAAAATGGACAGTCCCGGTGCTCGGGCGATCCAGGCCGCCGAGAATGTGCATCAAGGTCGTTTTGCCGGCACCGGAGGGACCGACGATCGCCACCCGCTCGCCGCGACTGATATCGAGATTGATATCATGCAGGACATCGACGCGACCCGGGCCACTGATAAAGCTCTTGTTGACTCCGGCAATCCGGATCAATGGACCAGGTACCTCAGTCATAGCGCAACGCCTCCGCCGGATCCATGCGGGCTGCCCGCCAGGCCGGATAGATCGTCGCCAGCAAACAGATGATCATCGCTGTCACCGCGACAGCAACCGCATCGGCAGGATAAACGACCGATGGGAAACGCTCCATGCCGTAAACCGCTTGATCGAAGATGCGCACGCCGCTTAAGCGCTCAATCCCTTTGATGATCGGATCGGCATTCTTGGCGATCAGCAGCCCAAGGAGGGTTCCGCTACCGGTGCCGATGGTGCCGATAATCAATCCTTCAAAGACAAAGATCTTCATGATGCTTTGCGACGTTGCCCCCATGGTCCGGAGAATGGCAATATCCTTGTGCTTTTCCATGACGACCATAATCAGGGTGGTGGCAATATTAAAAGCCGCCACCAGAATGATAATGCCAAGGACAATGAAGAGTCCGAGCTTTTCGAGCTTGATCGCGGAAAGGAAGGAGCCAAAGAGATCTTCCCAGGAACGGACGACATAGGGATAGGGAAAGGCCGAGCGCAGCTCCTGGCTCACCACTGCCGCTGACGAGAACGAGTCGGTCTCAATCTCGATACCGCTCACCGTGTCGCCGATCTCCAGGAGTCTTTGCGCCTGCCGGAGATCGACGTAGGCAAAGTAGGTATCCATAAAACCGCCGCGTTGACGAAAGACGCCGACAACGCGAAAACTCTTCATCTTCGGCATCATCCCGAAGGGAGAAATCGAAAAGATCGGCGGGATGACGTTAATCGTTTCGCCGACGGTCACCCCCAGGGTTGAGGCAGTGTCGATGCCGATGATGATCCCCGGCAAAGTCGTGTCATCGACAAAGAGCATGGTCCGGGCATCACCACCGACCGCAGACTGAATATTCTGCTTAAAGATCTTGTTGGTGTCCTCAACTCCCTTGACGGTGACCGCCGCCACATTTCCCCGCGATACCAGCATCGCTTCCTTGGAGACAAAGGGCTGCGCCGAAATGATCTTTTTCGAGAAGGCTTTGGCCTCGGCAATGACCTGTGGCGCATCCTTGAGCTCTTCACCGTAGCGCTGGATGAGGACATGCGGGATCGAGCCGAGAATCTGCTGCCGCACCGCGTCGTGAAAGCCGGTCATGACCGCCAGGACAACGATCAACGCCGCCACGCCGAGCATAACTCCAGCGATGGAAAGGAAGGAGATGACCGAGATAAAGGTCTGTTTGCGCTTGGCCCGCAGGTAGCGCAGACTGACGAACCATTCGTAGTTCATCTATTTCGACTCGGGACGCATGTGCGGAAAGAGGATAACATCGCGAATCGACGGCGCATCGGTGAGGAGCATGACGAGTCGATCGATGCCGATCCCCTCCCCGGCGGTCGGCGGCAATCCGTATTCCAGAGCACGGATATAATCTTCATCCATGGCATGGGCTTCGTCGTCACCGGCATCCTTATCGACCATCTGCTGGACGAAACGCTCTTTCTGGTCGATGGGATCGTTGAGCTCGGAGAAGGCGTTGGCGAGTTCGCGGCCGACGACAAAGAGTTCAAAGCGGTCAACGATCTCGGGATTTTCATCGTTCTTGCGTGACAGCGGCGAGACTTCGGTCGGATAAGCAGTGATAAAGGTCGGATTCCAGAGATGCGGTTCGGCAACCGTTTCGAAGATCTCGGTGAGGAGTTTGCCGTGACCGGTGGCAAGATCGACGTCAAGGCCGAGCCCCTTGCCGATTTCAACCATCGCCGCGTGATCTTCGAGGAGGGCAGGATCGACATTGCCGTACTTGACGATCGCTTCACGGACAGTAAGACGCGCCCAGGGGGCGCGCAGATCGACCTCTTGACCGCCGTAGCTGATCTCCAGGGTACCAAGGACCGATTGCGCAACGTGACCAATCAGCTGCTCGGTGAGATTCATCAGGTCTTCATAGGTGGCGTAAGCCTGATAAAACTCCATCATGGTGAATTCGGGATTGTGGCGAATCGAGATCCCTTCGTTACGGAAGTTACGGTTGATCTCGAAGACCCGGTCGAAACCGCCGACGACCAGACGCTTCAGGTAAAGCTCCGGCGCAATGCGCAGAAAGAGCTCCATATCGAGAGCATTATGATGGGTGGCAAAGGGGCGCGCCGTGG
This sequence comes from Desulfuromonadales bacterium, assembly GCA_034370465.1. Taxonomy (GTDB): domain Bacteria; phylum Desulfobacterota; class Desulfuromonadia; order Desulfuromonadales; family UBA2197; genus UBA2197. The sequence goes on along the minus strand of JAXMLA010000297.1, from coordinate 858 downwards.
CACCGCCGGCAATCGGGTGCATCATCGGCGTTTCGACTTCGTGGAAATCATGCTGCACCATAAAGTCGCGGATGGCACTGACGATACGACTCCGCTTCTTGAAGATTTCGCGCACCTCAGGATTGACGATCAAATCGAGATAGCGCTGCCGATAGCGGGTTTCGACATCGGTGAGTCCATGCCACTTCTCCGGCAGCGGCAGCAGGGACTTGGTAAGCAGACGCAGGGTTGTCGCCCGCAAAGAGAGTTCACCGGTCTTGGTACGAAAAGGGGTGCCGCAGACGCCGACGATATCGCCGATATCGATGCGCTTGAAGAGATCAAAGGCCTCTTCACCAATATTATCGCGGCCGACATAGACCTGGGTGCGGCCGCTACGATCCTGGAGCTGAATGAAGGCGGCCTTGCCAAAGTCCCGCCGCGCCATGATCCGACCGGCCACGGCATAGGGAGTGCTGGAACCTTCCAAAGCCACGGCATCGTCGTCCACATGAGCAGCAAGGAACTGTTCAGCCGTATGAGTCACCGAAAAATCGTTGGCAAAGGGATTGATCCCTTGTTCACGAAATTCCGTCAACTTGGCGCGGCGTTGCAGCAGGAGATCGTTTAACTCTTCCATAATCTTGTCTCTATCTTTCTATTCAGCAATCGGATCCCACATCAGTTGGGGATGGAAGGTTCATAAAGTAAATTCAAAGTTAACTGATTAAGATTGCCGCGCTGGTCACTGGCGATAATGTTAATGACATTAGGACCTGCCTGAAGCGTAAAGGGGAAACTCCAACTGCCGTCGTTGCTGTCGACGGCAACGGAGTCTTCTCCGGTCACTGTGCTGACGACGATGGTCGCGGAAAGATC
>JAXMLA010000296.1:0-3037 GCA_034370465.1 Desulfuromonadales bacterium | reverse complement strand
GATCTTTTTCCGCGAGAATCGCCAGATCATTCGGTCCCAGCCAGATCCCCTTGCAACCGGGACATTGATCGAGAGGCACGCCGCGAAAATTCATCACTGCCAGTTTTTCACCACACTTGGGGCAATGATTACGACCGGCAGCTATTTTTTCCTTCTCTGCCGCCTCTTTCATCTTAGTTATCTGCAACTGTTCTTTTTTATAGATGTACTCGTTCTCCAGCGCTTTTTCGCGTTCTTTCCAAATGTCAGTCATAACATCACCTCCGAAAGATATTGCTTAAGTATAGATTTATATTAATAAAAAACCAGAAGAAGTGCAAGCAGTCATTGATCCGTGATACAGATCATTCAATTTCTGTTCAATTCCGCTAAAATTCCTGCCTCCTCCAGCCGTTCGAGTAATCCCTGTAATAGATAGCCGGTCATCAAACCGGTCGGAATAGCGCCGAGCAGGAGAATGGGGAGATAAAAAAAGATCGCCTGATTCTGCAGCAGAAAGGATGCCATCAGCAACTGCCCGAGATTATGGCTGACAGCACCCGATAGACTGATACCGAGGGGGCTGAAACAGCTGGTCTTTTTAACCAGCAGGGCCATAACCAGAGTGCTGATCACCGCCCCGGTCAGACCCAGGAAGAAGGCAGGCGCAAAGAAAGTCCCCCCCAGCAACGAACCGAGGAGGACCCGGGCAATCGCCACGGTCATGGCGGCGCGCAGATCATAGAGATACAGAACCAGCAAAGTGACAATATTCGCCAAGCCCAGCTTCACGCCGGGGAAAGGCAGGGGAATAGGGAATAGACCTTCAAGGACATGCAGAGCGGTGGCCATGGCGAGGAGTAAAGCGAGGTAGACGAGGCGGCGGGTACTGAACATGGATGTCTCGTCTCAGTTTAGCGGGTGACGGCATCCACCGGGGCGGGGCCTTCGATATGAATGATGATTTCGCCGGGGAGACAGACAATCGTCGAACCCGGTGCCTGGATCCAGCCCTGCTTGACACAGATCTGTTCGGGACAGTTCGCTTCCCGCATGCGGATTCTCCCACCTGCAACCTCTACCGTCGCCGGGCCAAGACGTCCAGTAATTTGTATCATCTCATTGCCGGCAACGGGGTCAAGATCGATCGTACGGAGAACTTTCCCGTCAACCGTGATCGTCGCCTGTTTCGGGAAGGGCTGGTCGGAAGAGATAAAGAAGTGTCGATAGATCGTCAGCAGTCCCAAAAGTGCGCAGAGCAGGACCGCGGCAATCAGCACCTTATCAGCGCGGGTCATAGCGATACGCGCCTCCGGGCAGAACTTCGAGATGAGCAGCAAGACCAGAGGTATGGAAAATACGGCCTTCCGCGTTAACCATAACCAGGTTAACGCCGAGTCTTTCCGCCAGAGGCAAAGCCTCCTCCACCTTCATGACAAAAAATGCTGTCGACAGGAGATCGGCCAGACCGGCGTCCGGGCACAGCACCGTCATACTCATATTCTCACTGGCGGGATAACCGCTACGCGGATCAAGGATGTGGTGGTAGCGCTTCCCTCCCGCTTCAAAATAACGATAATAATCGCCCGAAGTCACGGCCGCCGCATCCTCCAGGGCGACGATAGCAACCAGGGCGTCGGCTTTGCGAGGATCCTTGATACCGATACGCCAGGGAGCATTGCGGGCATTGCTGCCCAGGACGCGAATATTCCCGCCGGCATCGATCAGGGCTTTCTTGATCCCCTGCCTGACAAGAGCCTGCAGCGCTTTTTCGGTGGCATAACCTTTGGCGAGAGCACCGAGATCGAGTTTCATCCCGACTTTACGCAGATAAACGCTCGATTCGACTGCGTTGACGACTAAACTTTCGATATCGACCAGCGGCAGCGTGTCGACGATGCTTTGGGATGCAGGAACTTTGGGATGATCTCCCGCGAAGTCCCAAAGATCCATGACCGGGCCGATCGTCACGTCAAAGGCGCCGTCACTGAGATCATGATATTTTTTCGCCAACAGCAGCATCGCCAGAGTGTCAGCGTCAACGCGCACCGGGCCAATTCCGGCCATTTCATTGATGCGACAGACGTCACTGCGGCGACAGTCCTCGGTCCCTGCCGCCGGAAAACGATCGACGAGAGCAGCAATGCGATGCATCTCGCCATAAGCCGCGGCAACCGCCGCCGGCAAGGTCGCGGCATCGTCACCGTAGACCTTGATACTGACCAGCGTATCCATGAGAAACTGCTCGCTGCGATATTCCTTGATCCGGCGTTCCGAGAGGAAGACGGTCACCCCGACGACAAGCAAGCCAAGTCCAATGATCAGCAGGATTTGACCGCGCCGGGTCATTCCGTCTTGCAGACGCCGCAGGTCTGACAACCTGCATCCGGAGTTGCGCCGATTTCTAGAACCACCTGCTCCGACAGGGGTGAAATCATGTCTATCGACTTGGTCGGACATTTGGCGGCACAGATGCCGCAATTGGTGCACTTCTCCGGATCGATGACCGCAACACTCCCCTCCCCGGCTGCTACAACATGCACGGCATCTTCCGGGCAGTTCTTTTCACAGATTTTGCACTTGATGCAGGCGACGGAGCAGTTGGCCTTGGCGTCTTTGCCCTTTTCAGTATTGACGCAGCGGACCGTAACCAGATGCGACACACCGATCAACTTCAAAATCTGCTGCGGACATTCGACGACGCATTTGTTACAGGCGGTGCAGCGGTAGTAATCGATGACCGGTAGACCGTCCGCCCCCATCTCGATGGCGCCGAAGGGGCAGACCTTGAAACAGGACCCCTGCATAACGCAGCCAAAGTCGCAGGCTTTCGGCCCCTTGAAGTTGGCGAGGGCGGCACGACAATCCTTGATCCCTTCGTATCGATAAAGCAGCCGGATCCGTCCGTAGCCCCCCTGACACAGGAGCTGCGCGACTTTACGCTCTTCATAGGACGAGACTTCCGTCCCCATGATCGCGGCAATCTGTTCGTAAAGAGTCGCACCGCCGGGAGCACAGTCACTCGGTTTGACGCTGCCGGCGACGATGGCCTCGGCAA
>JAXMLA010000295.1:0-1975 GCA_034370465.1 Desulfuromonadales bacterium | reverse complement strand
GCATCCGGACTTTTTACGAAGTCGTCAAACTTAAGAAAATGGAGGAGAGATGAATGCCGGAACAGATAAGATTGCTGGCAGAACAGGTCAGTGAGTTGGCAACGCAGGTCCAGCAGCTAACCAGGCGGCTCGATCGTATTTCGGCGCATCTCGGTTTATCTGCCGCAGAGAGCCCGAAACGTCCATCTGATTATGAACCTCAGGATGAACTGGCAGAGGCCTCCGAGGAGATAATCTCATGGGCCGGCAAAATATCTCTCCTCCCCCGGGTCTCTACCATCTCCTTTCTCCTGGTGCTGGCCCTGGTCCTGCGGACCCTTACCGACAGCGCCCTCATCGACAAACATGTGGGATCCTTCCTCGGGATGGGGTATGCTGCCCTTCTAATCTTCCTGGGCTGGTACAAGTACAAAAAGGTCAGCCCGCTCGCCCCTGTCTTTGCCGTGTGCGGCGCCGCGCTCATGGCCACCATTGTGTTTGAGACACATACCCGTTTTTCGTCCCTTCCTGCCATGCCTGCCTATGCCATCCTGATGATTACCGGCATTGTCACCGCCGTAATCGGTTATCAGTTCCGGGTCGCGGTACCGGTGATCGTCGGCACACTGGGGCTCGCCATTGCCGGCGCTGCCATTGATTACCCAAACCCGTTTTTCCCCATGCTCGCCGCCCTGCTGCTCACGGCGAACCTCCTGGGAACCTTTGCCACCCGAATCCGCCGCTGCTCCTGGCTCAGATGGATACTGCTCATAATTACCCTCTACATGCTTGTCCTTTGGGCTTCCAGGCTGGCGCTGGCCATTGGCAGGGGGGACGAGATCCCCTATTATCTTGCGCAGGGTTGGTTCCTTCCTGTGATCGCCGTCTTCATGGTGACCTTTGTTGTCACGGCCCTCCTGGGGATTATTGCCGGCGGTCAGGAGAGGATTTCAAAATTTGACCTGTCCCTGCCGACCATAAATGCCGTCTGGACCTTTACCTCCGCGAGGTACGTCGTTTCGGCCCTGGGACTCAGTCTCGTCGCCCACGGCGTCATTGGCCTTGCCGCTGCGGTGGGACATCTGCTCGTATGCCTTTGGCTAGCCCGGAAAAAAACCGACAGGGCTCGAGGAGCCGGGGCGTTTGCCCTGGCAGGTTCCGCCCTGCTGATCCTGTCCCTCCCTCCGGTCCTGGGAAGTTTTCTTCTTTCGCTCCCCTTTCTGGCAATAACTGCCCTTGTCCTTTCCCTCGCCTCCGATAAATGGCAGCGCGGTGGGATCCGTTTGACTTCCTACCTGCTCGGGGTTTACGCCAGCGGTTCCCTTGCCATGTTCCTTCTGCCAGAAATCAGCGGAGGACAGGGCCTGACAGGAGGGCTGGTCGCCGCTGTCGTGGGGATTATTGCCTTCTACCACTATCGCTGGTGCAGACATAACGCCCCACCGCAAGATTCCCTCCTCTTCTCGAAATATGACACAAAGGACATCGGTGCCTCATTTCTATTTCTTGCCGCCCTCTTTGCCGCTTTTTTTGCCTTGCGTACGGGGATTTATCAGCTTATCGATCCTGGAACCGACGGCGCCTCAAACATCTTCCAGGGCGCCCAGTCGGTAATAATCAACATTTCCGTGATCGGGCTGATTTTTGTGGCCTATTTCCGCGGAAGTAAAGAAATCCGCAATATCACCGCCCTGGTGACAATAATTGCGGCCTGTAAGGTATTTTTCTATGATCTTCTTTACCTTCATGGCATTCCTCTCGTGCTGAGTATTTTTTCCTTTGGCATGGCCGCTGCCACGGAATCGATAATCCTGGGACGCTGGCCGCGAAGCTCATTGGCACAATCCAAAAAAGAAGGGGATGCCGCTGACGAGGGACCTTTTTAAATTAATATCCCTCCCCTTCAAGGGAAAGCCTATAGCCCCTATCTCCCGCAAGGGGAAGTCTAAAGCCCCTATCTCCCTCCCCTTCAAGGGGAGGGTCGGGGTGGGGATGG
>JAXMLA010000294.1:0-2187 GCA_034370465.1 Desulfuromonadales bacterium | reverse complement strand
TGCAGAGGTTCAGCCTTGCGCGGCGGCGCGGGCGACGGGGCGTTGTGAAATACCGCTTTCTCCTGGCCGGCGAGCGCCCAGATTATTCTGTCCCGCTCCCGGGGATCTCTGACCTTCTTGATCTTATTAATCAGCTCCCGGCGATCCTTTTCCGTAAACCGCATGCATGCACCTCCTGACGATGACGCCCATTATAAAGAAGCGATCAATCTTTGTCAAACAATCCGCCGGCAAACCAATTCCCGGTGGCCCAAAGGTTGACGACCTCGTAATAAGTCGAAAATGCCCAAGAATCGTCATTCCGGTGAAAACCGGAATCCGTGCGCCTGGGAGCAGGCGCGATTTGAGAGGTGAAAGTCCTCTCCCGGGGGATGCTCACCCCCGGTAGCCGAAGGTAACTGCGTCGCCGTGAGGCGGGGTGGAGAGCAACCGGAGGTGAACATGCAGCCCGTAGGATGACGAACACGATTCGGCCGTACGTAGCGACGAGCTTGCGGATACAGGGCGAAGTCCAGACCCGGGGTAATGACACCGGGAAGCCTGTCACGCTGGGTGGGCAACGTAGAAGCGATGACAGGGCGCGTCAGGTGTTTGGTGACGGGATGTATGGAAGGTCGTGCCGTGTGAACCAGGGAGACCTGATCGGGACAAGACGGGAGTTCATTGCCCCTGATAAGGACACGAAGAGCCCGCCGGTCAGGAGTCAGAGCGTCCATAATAGCGAAGAAGCGGCGTAATGGCCGTGGAGCGAAGGGACGCAGGAAGGTGGATGTGCGGTGTCGATAGAGAGTGAAACGATCCCCGTGGCAGTGCCGGAGACGGCTAAACAAGCGGGAGAAGCTCGGCCCTTTGACTGGGTGGAACGCTCCATATGGACGGATCGCATGCTGGAGGCCCTCGTGAAGGGGGTGAAAGGAGATGTTTGGTTCAGCCTGATTGATAAGGTGTACCGGCCAACGACCCTTCGCGCCGCCTGGCAGGCGGTCAGAAGGAACAAAGGCAGTGCCGGGACGGATCATGAAAGCGTGGAGAGATTTGAGCAGAGACTTGAGGAAAACATCGCCAAACTGGAAGAAGAACTCCGCACAGGAACCTACCGACCGCGACCGATCAAGCGGGTCTATATAGACAAGCTTGGCAGTAAAGAGAAGCGGCCCTTGGGGATACCCGTCGTGCGGGATCGTGTAGTCCAGACGGCGATAAGGCTGGTTATAGAGCCGATATTCGAGACGAAGTTCACATCTCACAGTTACGGTTTCAGGCCAAACAGAGGAAGCAAGGATGCCTTGCGGGAAGTGGATCGGTTCTTGAAGGCCGGCTACACCCATGTGGTGGACGCCGATCTGAAGGCGTACTTTGACAGCATTCCCCATGAGAAACTGATGCAGGAAGTCCGCCGGTATATTGCCGATGGACGCTTGCTTGAGCTGATCGAACGATTTCTCGGTCAGGACATCATGGAGGGGTTGTCCTGGTGGACGCCCGAAGCAGGAACGCCCCAAGGCGCCGTTATCAGTCCCCTGTTGGCCAATCTCTACCTCCATCCCGTCGATGAAGCGATGGAGGCGGCGGGATTTCAAATGATCCGATATGCCGATGATTTTGTCATTATGTGTCGTGATGAATCGGAGGCAGCCAAAGCCCTGCACCAGGTACAACAACTGATCGCGGAAAGGGGGCTGGTCTTGCATCCAGAGAAGACCCGCGTGGTGGATACCACACTTCCGGGTCAGGGATTTGACTTCCTCGGATACCACTTTGAGCGAGGCACACGGTGGCCCCGCAAGAAGAGTCTGCGGAAGCTCAAAGACACCATTCGTGCCCATACCGGGCGCAGCAACGGCACAAGCCTGTCCGCTATTACGGCGAAGGTGAACGGTACGCTTAAGGGATGGTTTGAGTATTTCAAACACAGCCATAAGTGGACGTTTCCGGCGCTCGACGGCTGGATCAGACGTCGCCTGCGCAGCATCCTGCGGAAACGCAGCAAGGGTTCCAAGGGTATCAGTGGCAATATGGATCATTTTCGCTGGCCAAATAAATTCTTTCGAGAATATGGGCTTTTCAGTCTTGTGGACGCCCATATGAAATTACTCCAGTCCTCAATGAGGTAAAACCACCGACTGGAGAGCCGGATGCGGGAAATCCGCCAGTCCGGTTCGGAGGGAGGGGCGATGCAAACCAATG
>JAXMLA010000293.1:0-6820 GCA_034370465.1 Desulfuromonadales bacterium | reverse complement strand
AGGTTGAATACTGCTACAGCAGAATAAAGATGGCGGTGACAACGATGTTCAACATCGCCAGCGGGATAAAGATCTTCCATCCCAGATACATCAACTGGTCATAGCGCACGCGCGGCCAGGTGGCGCGAATCCACATAAAGAACATCATGAAACCGACAACCTTGATGAAAAGATTGATCACACCCCAGAAGGGTCCGTCCCAGCCGCCCAAAAAGAGTGTCGAAATGACCGCGGAAAGGACGATCATATTCGCGTATTCCGCCATGAAGAAGAGGGCGTATTTCATCGACGAATATTCCGTCGCGAAACCGGAAACAAGTTCGGTCTCAGCTTCGGGAAGGTCAAAAGGGGTCCGGTTGATCTCAGCAAGGGAGCAGATTACAAAGATGCCGAAAGCGAGGGGTTGCGTGAAGATGTACCAGTTATGAATCCATGAGGGGAGTGAGGTAATCCCCCAGAGTGGTCCCTGTTGCGCCTCGACAAGGCCACGCATGCTCAAGGTACCGGAGAGCATGAAGATCGCAACGATAACCATGCCGGCAGCAAGCTCATAGGAAATGACCTGGGCGGTAGAGCGAATGCCGCCAAGCAGGGCATACTTGCTGTTCGAACTCCAGCCGGCCAGGACGACACCGTAAACTCCGAGCCCCGCCATCGCCAGAATGAAGAGTACACCGACGTTAAGATCGGCAATCTGCATGGGGATGATGTAGCCAAAAAGGATGATGTCCGCGTTAAAGGGGATAATTGCAACTGTCACCAGGGCCGGGACGACCATCATCAGCGGTGCGAGAACAAACGTAAATTTGCTTGCCTGGGCCGGAATGATGTCTTCTTTAAAGAAGAGTTTGAGTCCATCGGCAATCGGCTGGAGCAGACCGCAAGGTCCGGTCATGGTCGGACCGAGGCGGGTTTGCATGTGTCCGATCAGTTTACGCTCAACCCAGGTGGCGTAAGCAATCATCAGCATCACCACGCCGAAGACCGCCAGTATCTTGACCAGCATGACTGCGACGAACATTCCGGGTGCATTTGACAGGCTTAACAGTTCAGGTGTCATGTCTATCCTCTTCCTTCGCTGTATTCTAGTATGTACACTACAAAAATTTATTTACTGACCTGGACCGGCGTGACCGCGGCACCGTGCCAGATACGATTAAGGCCGGCAGAAGCAAAGTGATAGGGAGCAAAGAGGACCCCTTTGGGGAGACGCTGTCCCACTTTTACCTTTATCTTTATTTCCGCTCCATTCCCCTTGAGCGTAACAATTTCACCCTCTTTAACCTGCAGGGCAGCGGCATCTTCACGACCAAACTCGAGGTAAGCTTCATGCTCAACCGCATTCGGGCCGCTGGCATGGGTGGAGAGGGTGCCGTTGTGATAAAGGGCGCTGCCGGTCACCAACACTAAGCCGTCTACCGGAGATTGCCCCTGAACTGCAAGGACTTTACGGCGGGGGAGAGAAAGGATCTCACCGCCCCAGACGGTTCCGTGAGGACCAATGCCGGAGAAATCGATTCCGCGGTAAGGCTCTATGGCTGTAAAGATGGCTTCCGTGGTGGTGTAAGCGATCTTGCCGCCAAGACGGGAATCGAGCTGAGCAAAGATGGCACCATCCGCCTGGGCCTCGCCGGGGGAAGGGACCCCGGGCCGGACGCGCTGAATGCGGCGCTCGGCATTGGTAAAGGTTCCATCCTTCTCGGCGTAGCTGGTGGCGGGAAGAACCACATGCGCCAGTTCAGCGGTTGGTGTCAGGAAGATATCCTGGACCACAAGGAAAGGGATCTGCTTCAGAGCCGCTTCGAGAGCAGTCCGATTCGGATAGAGACTCAGCGGGTCTTCGGCGATGACATAAAGGGCGTCGACCTGTCCGGCAAGCATGGCGCTCGAACCGTGAGCTCCGGAACCGGGCAAAATCCCGAGATCGATAGCTCCCTGGCTGTTGGCTTTTTCGCCGCAAAGGTAGAGACCGCTTCCTTCCCGGCCGGCAATCCCGGTCAGCAGTGCCAGATTCGCGGCAGCGACGGCGGTTTCGCGACTCTGAGCGGAGTAGGGAAGACCGTAAGCAAGGAGAATCGCCGCACGTTTCGCAGCAACCATCCGCCGGGCAGCAGCACGGATGAGTTCAGCATCTACACCGGTCTGGGCCTGGACAGCTTCCGGGGTATAGGCAGCCAAAGCTGTCTTGAGTTCGGCAATGCCGTCGACCCCTTCTGTCACCGCGATATTTTCATCGAGGAGGACAAAGACCATGGCATTAAGAATATTCACCTCGGTCCCCGGTTTGGTCAGCAGCGTTTTGGCACCGGGCAGTTTGGTAAACTTTCCTTTTTTATCGGAGATAACAAAGAGGTTGGCTTCGCGACGCTTGACCGCCTGGTTGACCACCATGCCGAAGACCGGATGGGTCTCATAAAAGTCTGAACGGATACAAAGGACCGCTTCAGCTTCTTCCACCTGCGGATAGGTGCCGGTCGAAGCTGTCACCCCGAGAGTCGCAAGGAGACCTTCAGTCACGCCCTTGTAGCATTCGCCGCCGGAGTGGTCGATATTTTCGGTGCCGAGCGTTTTAGCCAGGTTTTTCAGCAGGAAGAATTCTTCATTGGTGAGGCGGGCACCGGCGAGGATGCCGACCCCTTTGCCGGCTTGTGCTTGCTGCAGGCCGGTAGCGACCGCGGCGAGCGCTTCATCCCACGAGGCCGGCACCAGTTGACCGTTTTTGCGCACCAGCGGCTGGGTCAGCCGGTCCTTGCTGTTGATAAAAGAGTAGCCGAAACGACCACGGACGCAAAGGTTGCCGTCATTGACGCCGTTCTTATCGTTAAAGCGAATGGTTTCAACTTTGTCCTTGAGGACGCCAAAGGTCACCGTGCAACCGTTTCCGCAATAGCCGCAGACCGAATCGACCTCTGTCAACTGCCAGGGACGGGCCTTGAACTTGAAAGGGCGCGGCAGGATGGCGCCGACCGGGCACATCGAGACACACTGGCCGCAGAATTCACAGTTCAAACCGCGATCAAAGGCCGTAGCAATTTTGGTTTCAAAACCGCGATTGATGAAGGAGTATGAACCGTAACCGACAATTTCGTCACAGACCCGCACGCACTTGCCACACAGGACACAGCGGTTCATGTTGCGCTCGATCAACGGATTCACTTCATCTTTCGGCAGATCAAATTTGACCCCCTCAAATCGATTGCTGCTACAGTCGAAATCGTAGGCGAGATCCTGGAGATCACATTCACCGGCTTTGTCGCAAACCGGACAATCAAGGACGTGGTTAACCAGAAGGAATTCAAGGACCGTCTTGCGCACTTTATCGATTTCAGCGGAGGAGGTGCGGACAACCATGCCCTCAGTCACCGGCGTTGTGCAGGACGGGATCAGACGACCCTTCATCTGCTCAACTTCGACCAGACACACACGACAGGCGCCATAAGGGAGGAGCTTTTTTGCATAACAGAGGACCGGTATTTCAACACCGGCCTGCTTGGCAGCCTCATAGATGGTCGCGGTCCGGGGGACCGTAATCTGTTTACCGTCAATCGTAAGAGTTACCATTATCGACCTCGTATCCTCTACTGGTAAGCGCTACTCAATAGCCATGAACGGACAGGCATCGTAACAGGTTGTGCACCGAGTGCATTTATCAAGATCGATCACTGCCAGTTGCCCCTTTTCCCAGGTGATCGCATCCACCGGGCAGGCCTTTTTACACATACCGCACTTTTTACAGGTATCCATGACCGCGAATTTCAGCAACGGCTTGCAGACATGCGACGGGCAGTACTTATCTTTGATATGCGCTTCGTATTCATCGCGGAAATAGCGGATAGTCGACATAACCGGATTCGGAGCCGTCTGACCAAGGCCGCAGAGCGAACTCTTTTTGATGTCAACGGCCATATCAAGCAGCAGTTCAATATCCCCTTCACGCCCTTCGCCGGCACAGATCCGCTCAAGGATTTCAAGCATGATCTTCAGACCGATGCGACAGGGGATGCACTTGCCACAGGATTCGACCCGGGTGAAATTCAGAAAGAAACGGGCGACGTCGACCATACAGGTCGTTTCGTCCATAACCACCAGTCCACCGGAGCCCATCATCGCCCCGGCCTTGATCAGCGAGTCATAGTCGACTTGTGCTTCCAGAGCATCGGCCGGAAGACAACCACCAGAGGGGCCGCCGGCCTGCACTGCTTTGAACTTACGATTTTTATGGATACCGCCACAAACGTCGTAGATAACCTCGCGCACGGTTGTACCCGCCGGAACCTCGACCAGGCCGGTATGCTTGACCTTGCCGGTCAGGGCGAAGATCTTGGTCCCCTTGGTCCCTTCAGTACCGATCGCGGCGTACCATTCAGCGCTGTTATAAAAGATGTAGGAAACGTTGGCGAAGGTTTCAACGTTGTTAATGTTGGTCGGTTTCCCCCATAAGCCGCGCACCGCCGGAAAAGGGGGACGGGGGCGGGACATGCCGCGCTGGCCTTCGATGGAGGCCATCAGTGCCGTCTCTTCACCGCAGACAAAGGCCCCGGCGCCGGCCTTGATCTTCAAGTCAAACTTGAAACCAAGCCCCAAGCAGTCTTTACCGAGAATTCCCTTTTCGTAGCAGGTGTCGATCGCTTTCTGCAAACGCTTGATTGCCAGGGGATATTCGGCACGAACATAGACATAGCCATAAGTACAACCGATGGCATAAGCACCGATCATCATCCCTTCAATCAAACCGTACGGATCGCCTTCGAGGACCGAACGGTCCATAAAGGCTCCGGGATCGCCTTCGTCAGCATTACAGATCAGGTATTTCAGATTACCGGGAGTCGCTTTACAGAAGGACCATTTCATCCCGGTCGGGAAGCCGCCGCCCCCACGGCCGCGCAGTCCGGACTTTTTGACTTCTTCAATCACTTCTTCCGGCTTCATGGTCACGGCACGACGGAGACCGGTGAATCCCTGATGATCGATGAAATCTTCGTAGCTTTCGGCATCTATCGTCCCGCAACGGGAAAATACAATGCGCTGCTGCTTGGCGAGAAAATCCGCATAGTACTTACCGGCAACCTTCTTTTCGACCGGGGTGCCGGCCAGGATATGCTCCTCGACTATTTGCGGCACCAGATCGACGGTCACAAAGTCATAAGTCACCGCCGCCTGTCCAGGGATAACGATATCGACCAGTACATCGTTGGCACAAAGGCCGCGACAGCCGGTACGTTTGACGTCACAGCGTTTGCCAACCTTGGCTTCAACGCCATGCTTGGCGAATTCGGCCTCAAAGGCCGTAGCGACCTCGAGTGAACCGGAAGCGATTCCGCCCGTGCCGGTGCAGATTTGTACTTGAATTTGTTCAGAAGGTGCGGCCATCTCGTCTATCTCCGCTACAGGTTTGGGTAGTGGTTCGTTCCCGACGTGCCTAATCCATCGCCAGGTATTTATCGATGACTTCGTTCATTTTCTGCACGTTCAGGCTGCCATAAGTGGCATCGTTGACCATGATGACCGGAGCCATACCGCATGCACCGATGCAGGCCACATACTCGGCGGTAAACTTCAGATTCTCTGTTGTCTCGGCATGGCCGATTCCAAGCCGCTCGGTGACAACATCGCCAATACGGTTGGCGCCGCGGACATGACAAGCCGTCCCTTTGCAGACGCGAATAATATATTTCCCGCGCGGCTCCAGGTGAAACTGGGCGTAAAATGTCAGAACGCCGTAAATCTGGCTGGCGTAAACATTGAGACGATCGGCAACCAGATCGACACACGGCTCGGGAATGTAGCCATAATGCTCCTGAATCGCCTGCAACACCGGCATCAGAGCCCCTTGCATTGTCTCGTAGTGATCGAGAATCTCATTCGCGCCGGTGAGATCTATTTCCTGTTCCTGCTCTTGCTCTTGTGTTTCCGCAACATTACTCATAAAGAGCCCTCTTTAACGCCGGGATTTAGCGGTCAATTTCACCAAGGACGATATCGAGTGTGCCGATAATCGCAACGACATCAGCAATCATTCGACCCTGCACCATTTGCGGCAGTGCCTGCAAATTAACAAAGGAGGCCGGTCGGATCTTCATACGGTAAGGACGACTCGAACCGTCAGAGACGAGATAAAACCCGACCTCGCCTTTGGGGTTTTCGACCCCTTGGTAAATTTCGCCAGCTTCCGGCTTCGGACCTTCACTGATAATTTTAAATTGGTGAATCAGACCTTCGATGGTGTTGACGACATCTTTTTTGGGGGGGAGACAGATTTTTGGACAATCCGCCATAATCGGACCCGGCTGCAAACGATCCAAGGTCTGACGAATGATCTTCACCGATTCGCGCATCTCGTCAAGGCGGACGCGATAACGTGCCCAGGTATCACACCCCTGCTCGACACAAACCCTGAAGTCATAATTTTCATAACCGCTGTAGGGATTGTCACGGCGGAGGTCCCAATCGACACCGGAACCACGTAGCGACGGCCCGCTCAAACCAATATCGATGCCATCTTCGGCAGTGATCACCCCGACGCCCTGAATACGCTTCTGCCAGATAATATTGCCGTTCAACAGACCTTCATAGGTGTCGATATGGCCAGGCATAACATCGATAAAGTTACGGACGTCTGTCTCGAATCCGGCCGGCAGGTCCATGGAAAGACCGCCCACCCGAAAATAGTTGGAAGTCATGCGGGCGCCGGAGAGCTTCTCATACATGTCCATGATCATTTCACGCTCACGGAAGCAGTACAGAAAGACGGTCATGGCGCCAATATCGAGGGCGTGACAGGCGAGCCAGACCAGATGACTCTTGAGACGGGTAATCTCCG
>JAXMLA010000292.1:0-1204 GCA_034370465.1 Desulfuromonadales bacterium | reverse complement strand
AGGCCCACCAGCGTGATGAGACCGATCTGCGAGAAGACGTTGATCGTGCCGCCCGCCCACTTCAGCGCCAGCAGCGCGCCGACCATCGACAGCGGCACCGCCATAGATGAAACCGATCGGATGGTCATTGCTCAGGTCGAGGTCCAAAGCGGCCGTACCGGCAATCACTGTATTAGCGTCCGTCAAACCGGTATTGGGGGGATTACCCAGGGCCTCGAGAGCCTGCGCGCCGTCGTGACAGGACAGACAGAGATAAGCATCCGTAGCAATGGTATTGGCCAACGAGGTGGTGTGATTCATCGAGGTCGAGGTGTAGAAGCCGGTCGGGTCGATGGCGGCGGTACGGTTCCAGAGCGGGGTGTACTTGGTGCTGGTCACGGCACCGTGCGGGGTGTGACAGAAGACGCAGACTTCGGTAGCGTCGGTAACAGTCGAGGGACCAGAGGCTGACAGGTCATGCTTGGTACCGACGACTGTCGCAAAAGCCGAGGTCGAGACGAGGGCGGCCAAGGCGGCCAATACGAGAACCTTTTTCATTTTACTTCCTCCTGATTTGTGGTTGCGACCGTGGTCGCAGTTATGACGACATCCCAAATGCCGCCGGTTCGATTGATATTATCAAAAGCAATGCTTGTGCCAAAACCGGAGACCATGTAAAAGCAGCTACTTAGAAAACCGATCATGGCGGGAAAGCTTTTCCGGTCAACGCTGCACCGCGATAACACGACCTTAAACTGTGCTAATTCGCGACAGCGGGGAGATCCGTCTTGGTCGCGGCTTTTATCCGCTGCAGATCTGCCTCGGTGACGGGATATTCGGCCAGATACTCGGGAGTCAGATACTGCCAAAGCGAAAAGCGCCTCTGGAGTCGATCGACGATCATAATTCTCCCCGCGGCAGAGACAAAGAGCCCGCCCGGGCTATCGAGGGAGAGGGGATTGACGCTCCCCCGCGCCGTCGAAAGGACGAGAAGGGCCTGGAGGTCTTTATTAAAGACCAGCAAACCGGGCTTGCGGGCATCAAGGATAAAGAGCATGCCGTCAGGCCCAAAGGCGATATCCTTGGGATTATCGAACTGACCGGGGGCATCTCCCCTTTCTCCCAGATATTCCAGGAACTCCCCTTGCGGCGAAAAGATGCTGATCCGCGCCATCAACGCTTGCGCGACAAAGATCCGGCCGTCAGGGCTGACCGCAATCCCCTG
>JAXMLA010000291.1:0-31794 GCA_034370465.1 Desulfuromonadales bacterium | reverse complement strand
GGCCGGCCATGCGGGCAGGTAGTGGGATGATTGAGGAGGGTGCAGATCTTGGTGTCGACGCCGTGATGGAGAAGGTGCTCGAATTCACAGGCGCGCTCGTCGCCGGGAATCCCTTTCATATCGAGGATGTCCATCATCAAGCGCTCGGCAAGACGATGGCGGCGCACTGTCATCATCGCTTCGTGCCGGCCTTCCGGGCGCAGTCGAATAAGCTCACCGACCACTTCGACATAGGTCAGGTCTAATAGTTCATGCAATCCGCCCCCTTCGATGGCATCGCTCTCAAGATCACAGGGGAGCCCCGGCTTTCCCTTCTCTTCACTGGCAATCCATAATGATTCAAGAATCTCTTCCGCAGCTTCCGAAACGCGCATAAATCATTCTCCTATTTTGTAGGTCGGGTTAGCGTAGCGTAACCCGACGATAACGATTGCATTTGCTTTTATCAGCCTTCAAATCTCCCTCACCCGGCCATTGGCCACCCTCTCCCGGAGGGAGAGGGGAACCTTGCAGCCCTTCTCCCTGAGGGAGAAGGTGCCCCGAAGAGGCGGATGAGGGGGGAAGCTACGTTACAGGATCGTCATCTTCCTTCTTCATCCAGCGCTGCAAATAACCCGGCACTACCGGGTTGGCATAACCACAATGCGGACAATGAACCTTGCGACATCCACCAGGGCATTGCCCGCAGCGCTCACTCTGACCGATCTGCTTTTCGTCGATCTCCCAGCCGCAAAAGGCGCATTTCATGTCAGCCACCCCATGCTGAGCAAGAATATATTCAGCAGCCAGCCGACGCCGAAGGCACTGGCGGTCACCGCGGCAAAGATGATCAGGGCCACTTTCCAGCCCCGCTCTTTTTTCATCATCAGAAACTGCGCAACACAGGGGACAAAGAGGGTTAAGGTGACGGCAGCAACGGTCAGTTGTACCGGCGACAGGAGCCCCTGTTCGTTCATATCAAAGAGTCCGGCGGCACCGAAATCGCGGCGAAAAAAGCCGAAGACAAAGACCGCCGCAACATCCTCGGGCAGTCCGAGCAGCGTCATTCCCGGTGCCAGAAAGCGCACCAGCGACTCCAGGGCGCCGGTCATCTTGCCGGCCCAAAGGACGACGGACGCGAGAATGAAGAGGGGGAAGATTTCGAGAAAATACCACTGCATCCGGGTCAGGGTCTTGACGACGACATTGCGCAGCTGCGGCAGCCGCAGGGGCGGAATCTCCATATAGAACATCGGCCGCTCGCCGGGGAGAAGCCGGGCGGTCAGGAAGCCGACGAAAAGGAAGATGACGCACATGACGATCGTCCAGATCAGCAGTGCGCCGGGGACACCGGCCAGGAGGGCAAGGATCACCCCGAGCTGGGCGCTGCAAGGGATCGCCAGGGCGAGGAGGACGGTGGCAATAACCCGTTCGCGCGTCGTTTCGAGAGTGCGGGTGACAATCGTGGCCATGGTATCGCAACCGAAGCCGAGGACCATGGGGATGACCGCGCGACCGTTCAAGCCGATCGCCTTGAAGATCCGGTCAACCAGCATCGCCAGGCGGGGGAAATATCCGGAATCTTCGAGGATGGAGAAAGCGACAAAGAAGGTGCCGACGATCGGCATGACCAGCGCGACGGCATAACGGACAGCGAGGGTGAGGATGCCGTATTCGCCGACGAGGAGCTCGTGCAGCCACAGCCAGGGGATGAATCGGTCGGCGGTGCTGATGAACCAGGGGTTGATGATATCGCTAAAGAGATCGCCTTCCAATAGACCGACAACCGTGCCGGCACCGAAGATGCCGACAAATTGATAAAGACCAAAATAAAGGACGGCGAGGAGGATCGGTACTCCGGTCCAGGGATTCATGGTCAGGGCGGAGAGCTTCTCCCCGAAGGTACGCCCCTGGCGCGGCGTGTTGCTGACGACATCCGCAAGGAGCTCAGTGCAGATGCGCTTGCGCTCCATGCTCAGGCGCAGATGGAGATCGCTGCGGTGCGAAAAGATGATCTCTTTGGCCGTCTCGGCGATTGCCGCGGCACTTTCTCCTTCGATGCGATGGACCAACGCCATCGTCTCTTCATCCCGCAGCAGGAACAACAGCGCCAGGGCGCGGCGGTCGACGCGGTAATCGCCATGCAGCTGTACGGCGAGGCGGAGAATATCGCGCTCCAGATCCGGAGCATAGGCATAGGCGGGATGACGCCCCCCGGCAAAGGAACTAATCGCCGTACGGATTTCATCGAGGCCGCGCTTGTGCGCGGTCGCCGCGGCGATCACCGGGATGACGAGGCGCTGTTGCAGCAGCGCGATATCGATGGCAATCCCCATGCGCTCGGCTTCATCGATGATATTGACCACCAGAATCAGCGGCAGACCGGCCTCGATGAGCTGCACGGTCATCGGCAGCATCCGTTCAAGGTTGCGGGCATCGATCACATGAATAACGGCAAAGGCTTCTTCCTGCAACAGGATGCGCTGCGAAACCCGCTCCTCCTCGGTCATCGGCTGTAGTCCGTACATCCCCGGCGTATCGAGAACCTCATAGGTCGTGCCGGCGATAGTTGCTTCACCGCGGGCGATCTCCACCGAGGTCCCCGGATAGTTGGAGACCGTCGTATAAGCCCCGGTCAGGGCGTTAAAGAGGACACTCTTGCCGACGTTGGGATTGCCGACCAGAAAGATTTTGCGCTTCGTAGCTATTTCAAGGGGTTGGGACATGGGAACCTTCTCGGGTGTTGAATATCTCGGCCTTGTGAGTTGGCACTGCCGATTCGGAAGAAGTTCATCTTCATCCGGACGGACAGCGGTGAAGTATAGATGTTCCCTGCCGGCTTCGGCAAGAAATTTACAGTAGGCTTGCCTATAAATAACCACTTAAAAGGCCAGCGCCACCTGCATCGTTAATTGATCACTGTGGTCGACCGCCGCCAGAGAGAAAGCAAACTTGCTGTGCAGATATTCAACGGAGACGGTGGTTGCAGCCAGGGGACTCCAGGAAAGATCGACTCCGTATTGATGACGCGGCGCATCGGCTAACTCCCGGCTACCTCCGTATCGAGCCGCGAGCTCGACTGCGGGCGTCAACGCCCAGGCGGCCTCCAGATTCCAGGTCTGCGGCCGATTAACATTGTCAGCAAGATCACTGACAACAAAGGCGCGGGCAGCGGCGATGTATTCCGCCTCCAGGCCAAGGCGCCCCTGCTGCAGATGGGCATAGGCGCTCCAGCCGGCAACACGGCGGCTATAACCGTTGCCGTCAAGGAGTTCAGCGCCACTCTCGGCGAGATCGGAAAGGACGCTGGCACCAAACTCCAGCCCATCGTAAGGCGTCACGGTCAAGCTCATGCCGCCATCGTTGACGTGGTCCTCGCTGCCGGCTTTATCCTCGTTGCCGTTGAAGACAAAGGCGCTGAGGGTGAAGATTTCACGTTGATAAGCCAGGACAAGAGCTGTCTGCCGGGTTTCGCCAAGAGTCAACGGTAGCGGATCGCTGATGAAATGGCTGTGAAAAGCGCCGAAAGGAAGATAGATGCGGCCGGCGCTCAGGTTCCAACGTCCTTGGTCGAGATACAGGAAGGCTTGGTCGACTTCCAGTTCTTCATCCTCTTCGGAGAGCAGAGTAAAATTGACGCCGACAGCTTCGTTCACTTTGGCATCAAGACCGAGCTGAGCGGTAGCCAACGTCAGATCGCTGGCACTGACCGTGCTATGGTCAATCAGACGCTGACGGAGAGCACTCCCTTCCACCTCTATCAAACCGGAGAGGGTCATATTTTCGTTGATCGCTTTACTCAGTCCAGCACTCTTCTTCTCCGCCAGCGTGTGGTAGAGCTCGGCCTGGCGGGACTCAAGTCGTTGCAAGCGCTCTTCGAGGCTCAACGTAGAAGAGGACGTTTCAACCGCCAGCGAAGGGGCGGCGCAGAAAATGAACAGGACTACCATGGGGACGATAATACGCCGAAACACAATGAACACTCCTTGTTAATAGTTATGACTGACTCATGACAAAGAAAATCAATATTTGGCTTTGATCCCGTTCAATTCGTCCTTGCTGGTTTCCGCCCAGCGTTTCAGGGACCAGTTGCCGATCCAGCCCTTGAACGCCGCCAGATTTTTCTGGCGTTCCTGCTCGTCGGCGCCGAGGTACTGGTACATATTACCCGGCTTGCCGTCTTTGCTATTCTGTCCGTCGTCGAGCCGGCGCATCATTGCTCCGGTATTAGGCCAGCCAACAAAAGCGACGAGGTGGCTGTAGGTGTCCATACGCATCCCCAACCCCTTTGCGAGCCACGCCTCCTTCTCTTCCTTGAACTGGGGATACTCTGGAGCCGAATCCGGGCCATGACAGCCAAGACAGTTCTCTTCGACGATCCCCTTAATGCTGCTTTTCCAGGTCATCTCGGCAGCACCGACCGAGGCGGCGGTCAACACAATCATACCGATCGTTGCAACGATTCTTTTCATGGTGATTTCTCCTTGTCTGTTTGAGGTTCGCTTTTATAGGGGTGAATGTACTCTTCTTTTTTGCGATCTTGAAATTCATTATCAATTGCTAGGCGAAAAAAATGATTTTCATTTTCAAAAACAGCCCAGACGCGATCAGGGAAAGCCGCTGCAACATCGTCCAGAGTTGCTTACTTCTTTTCCTTCTTACCCTTCCCTGCCAGGCAGGACGAACAGCGCCCGTATATCTCCAGGCGATGCTGCTCAATCACAAAGCCGTGCTTGGCGGCAACCTGCTCCTGCAAACGTTCGATGCCGGGATTTTCAAATTCGATGATCGCCCCGCAGATCGTGCAGATAAGGTGATCATGGTGCTGCTCTTCATTGCTGCACTCGTATCGGGTATGACCGTCGCCAAAATGACGCGGAGCCGCCAATCCACTCTCAGCGAGGAGTTTAAGGGTGCGATGCACCGTGGCGTAACCGATATGAGGATATTTTTCGCGAATGCTCCGATAAAGTTCTTCCGTCGACAGGTGCGATCCCGCCGCCAGAAATTCATCAAGGATCACTTCCCGTTGCTGGGTGACCTTGAGGCCGTTCTTACCGAGATATTCACGAAAGGAATCTTTGTAATTCAAAAGCAACCCCTAATTGAAATTGGATTTCAATTTAACCAGTAAGGGGATCCATGTCAAGAGAAATTTCCCGCGTTGCGTTTCTGGCTTCTCCGGGGTATTAAGTCAGACCATCAGTCCCCTGTAATCCCTTCTTGGAGATGTCATTGTGAATACCCTTTGGATGTGGCTCGGCTTCAACGTTTTTGTCCTGATTCTGCTCGCCCTCGATCTGGGTATCCTCCATCGTAAAGGCCAGGAGGTGGGGATCAAGGAAGCTCTCCTGCTCAGCCTCGGCTACTTCGTGCTGGCGCTGATCTTCGGCGCCGGTGTCTATCATTTCCTCGGCGCCAACGCCGGAGTCGAATTTTTCACCGGCTATTTGTTGGAAAAGAGCCTGAGTGTTGACAACATCTTTGTCTTCGTGCTGATCTTCAGTCATTTTTCCGTGCCGCCGCAGTATCAGCACCGGGTGCTCTTCTGGGGGATTCTCGGCGCTCTGGTCATGCGGGCCACGCTGATCCTGACCGGCGCCGCGATCATCGACTCCTTCCATTGGGTCATCTACATTTTCGGTGCTTTCCTGATCTTCACCGGGATCAAGATGCTGATGACAATCAACCAGAAACCCGATATGGAAGGGAACCGCCTGGTCCGCTTGATCCGTCGCAATTTCCGGGTCACCGAAGGATACGAGGGGAACAAGTTCTTCGTTCGCCGCAACGGCTTGCTCTTTCTGACCCCGCTGATGGTAGTACTGATTCTGGTCGAGGTCAGCGATGTCGTCTTCGCGCTCGATTCCATCCCCGCCATTTTTGCCATTACCACCGATCCGTTCATCGTCTATACCTCGAATGTCTTTGCCATTCTTGGTTTGCGGGCGCTCTATTTTGCTCTGGTCGGCATCATCCACCGTTTCCACTATCTCAAGTACGGCCTGTCACTGGTCCTCATGGTCGTTGGCGCCAAGATGTTGATCAATGCCGCTTTTGGCAAGATCATCCCCACCGAGGCAGCGCTATTGGTCACCGCTCTGCTGATCGGCGGCTCCATGCTGGTCTCGGTGCTCAAGACCCGCGGACTGCCGAAGGAACTCGCCAGTGCCGAAGCGATGCAAGGCTGGGTACCGGGCAGCCCTGCTAAACCGGACGCCAGTGAAAAGTCATAACCCCAAAATGAGCTGATCCTATGAAAACCCGTTACCGAAAGCATGGATAGTTATGCCGGCCCCGGCATATTTGCCTCCACTCAAGATCCGCCTGACCACTGGTAGAGCACCGCGCCAATCGTAACCAACATGACCGTCGCCCAGCCCAGGCGGTCGATATACCGATGCAGCGTCGCCTCCATGCGCGCGCCGCCCCAGGCCATCAGTCCGGCGACCATAAAAAAGCGCAACCCACGCCCAATGATCGAGGCGAGCGTAAACGGCAGCAATGCCATCGACAAGGCACCGGCTGCGAGGGTGAAGACCTTGTAGGGAATCGGCGAAAACCCGGCGACGAAGATCGCCCAGAAGCCCCACTTTTCAAACCAGACCACTGAGGTTTGATATGCCGGCCAATAGTGGGTGGTGCGAAGCCAGGGTTCGATGGCATCGAAAGCGAAGTAGCCAAGGCCATAACCGAACAGCCCACCCGCCACTGACGCCAGCGTGGTGATGAGCGCAAGACGCCAGGCGCACGCTGGATTGGCCAGGCTCATGGGCGCCAGCATCACGTCCGGCGGAATCGGGAAAAACGACGATTCTGCGAAGCTCATACCGCCCAGATACCAGGGCGCATGGCGATGTCGCGACCATTGCATGACGCGGGAGTAAAGGAGAGGAAATAGCTTCATGGCTCAGCTTTCGCACACTACCAACATGACGCTGCTCATAACGAGCAATGACGCCCGCTGCGATTTCTATTTGGTTTGCTGTGCATGTTCGTTGGCCTTTCCGGCAATGACGAGTTTAAGACCTTGCAGTGGGTTCAGCGCTTGAGCGCTTCAGTCAGTTTCAGCCCGGCGAGGTGGTTAAGCGACCGCGACGCGACGCCCAGTACATAAAAAAGATAAGCACCCATCTTTTAATACGTACTGACGTAAAATCTCATCAGACGACCGAGATCAAGGACGAGCCATAGTGTCAAGGAATCTCTAATTGCTCACCGGCATAAGGCGATAGAGCCAGCCGGTGACACCGGTGAGGAGATTAAAGAAGAGCATGATGCCGACGATCATCAGGAGGACACCGGTGAGAATTTCAAAGAGGCGGATGTAGACGCGGAAGCGTTTGAAGAAGGCGAGGAATCCGTGGAAGAGGAGGCCGGAAATGAGGAAGGGGATGCCGAGTCCGACCGAGTAGGACGACAGGAGAAGAACTCCCTGACCGGCGTGACCGGAAGTCGCGGCGATCATCAGGATGGCGCCGAGGACCGGGCCGATGCAGGGGGTCCAGCCGGCGGCAAAGACGATGCCGACAAAGACGGTACCGAGGTAGCCTTGCGGCTTGTCGTGAAGATGAACCCTTTTTTCGCCGAGGAGAAAACCGAGTTGAAGGATGCCGGAGAGGTGCAGGCCGAAAAGGAAGATGAGGAGGCCGCCGATCTTTTGCAGCCAGCCAAGCCCTTCCTGCAGCGAACTCATCAACGCCCCGGAGGCGATGCCGGCCAGGGCGCCGAGGCTGATGAAGACGAGGGAGAAGCCGGCGATAAAGAGGAGGGAATGGCGCAGAACCGTCATTCGCACCTGGTGATCGGGATGTTCGGCCTGAAGTTGATTAAAGGAAAGGCCGGTAATATAACTCAGATAAGACGGAATCAGCGGCAGAACGCAGGGGGAGAAGAAGGAAAGGATCCCGGCGGTAAAAGCGATCCACAGACTGATATCCGCCGCCGCGCCCACTATTTCCCCCCGGCGATCTGGGCATTAAAGAATTTCAGGGCTTCGGTCGAGGACCAATCGCGGGCGCCGATAATATGTTCGACAATATTTCCCTGGCGGTCAATGACAAAGGTCTCGGGGAATTTAAAGACCTTGTAAAGCTTCTGGATCTTGCCGTCGGCATCGCTCAGGACGGTAAAGTTGTGGGGCACCTCCTTGACAAAGGCTTGAAGATCTTTGATATTTTCATCGGTATTGACGGCGAGCATGACAAAATCATTGCTCCCCATCACTTCATTCAGGCGCCCCATCGACGGGATCTCGGCTCGGCAGGGAGGACACCAGGTCGCCCAGAAGTTAAGAAAGACAACCTTGCCACGATAATCCGAGAGCTTGTGCTCCTTGCCGTCCAGATCCCGCAGAGTAAAGTCGGCAGCGACCCCCTTGCTGGCCGGGGCCGAATTCTCTTTGCTGCAGGCGGTAAGAAGGAGGCTGCAAAGGGCGAGAAGGAGCAGAGGAGAATAGATACGCATAGCAGTAGAGATCCTTTTAAGAAGCTGATTAACGGCTTTTTTTACCCTTCCCCCCGGGAAAAGTCAAGGTGAGTCAGTAATGCGATTTTCCTGCCAGAGGGCTTCTATTTCATCCATCTGCTCTTCACTAAAGCCGAAATAGTGAGCAATTTCATGGATCAGCGTTTCGCGAATCACCTCTTCGATCGGTGTGTCAAACTCTTCGGCGTAAGCTTCAATCGCCCCCTGATAAAGCGCGATCAGGTCGGGAAGTCCACCGGCATCGCCCTGGCTCCGCTCCGGGAGCGGGCAGCCAAGATATTCGCCGAGAAAGTCGAGGGGGACGGCATCATCATACTCGGCGAGAAGTTCGGGAGGTGCCCACTCTTCGACGACGAAGGTGAGGTTATCGATTTTCGCCAGATACTCATCCGGGATGGTGGCGATAATTTGCCCGGTCAGGGCAACAAAGTCGCTGCGCTCCATCAAGGCTTCTCTCTCTGCAGGCCGAACTTCTCCATGCGATACAGGAGAGTATGGCGGGGGATGCGCAGAAAAGCGGCCGCTTTGGTCTGATTGTTGTGACAGCGCGCCAGAGCTTCGAGAACCGCTTCCTTCTCCAGCGCTTCGAGGGAATAGCCGTCATCGGGGAGGTTCAGCACCCCCCCGCCCCCGTTGTTATTCGCGGCGGTCCCGGCGATCTTGGCCGGCAGGTCAGCAACGCTGATGGTGTCGCCACGATGCAGCAGCACCATGCGTTCGACGGCATTCTCCAGTTCTCGCACATTTCCCGGCCAGTCGTAGGCGCAGAGACGGCGCAGAGCTGCGGGTTCGAGGGTAAGCGGCTCTCCACCGTGCCGCTGCAAAAAGTGGCGCACCAGCAGGGGGATATCGTCGCGCCGTTCGCGCAGCGACGGCAGGTCGAGGAGGATCACCGCCAGCCGGTAATAGAGATCCTCGCGAAAGCGCCCCTGCTGCATCGCCCCTTCCAGATCACGGTTAGTCGCCGCCACCAGACGGACATCGACTTTGCGACTGCTGCCGCCGAGCGGTTCGATCTCGCGCTCCTGGAGGGCGCGCAGCAGCTTCGGTTGCAGATCGATCGGGAGTTCGCCGATCTCATCGAGAAAGAGGGTGCCGCCGTCGGCAAGCTCGAATTTTCCCTTGCGGTCTTTGATGGCGCCGGTAAAGGCGCCGCGTTTGACGCCGAAGAGCTCACTTTCGAGGAGCTCGCTCGGCAGCGCCGCGCAGTTGACGGCGACAAAAGGCCCTTCGTGGCGCTCGCTGCCGTGATGCAGGGCGCGGGCGATCAACTCCTTGCCGGTACCGCTTTCGCCGCTGATCAGCACCGTTGCTTCACTGCCAGCAACCCGGCGCACAATCTCGAAGACGTCGCGCATCGGCGCTGAATTGCCGACCAGGCGGCTGAAGTCGCAACGATCCTGCAAGCTTTCGCGCAGACGCTGATTCTCGGCCTTGAGTCCGGCGACAGTGAGCGCCCGTTCAACGCAGAGGCGCAGCTGGTCGCGGCTGAAGGGCTTAGTCAGATAATCGAAGGCGCCGAGTTTCATCGCCTCCACCGCCTTTTCGACCGTGGCAAAGGCGGTGATGACGATGACAACCGTCTCCGGCTTCTGTGCTTTGACCTGACGCAGCACGTCATAACCGGAGAGTCCTGGCATCTGGATGTCGGTGATGACGATGGTCGGCTCTTCTGCGGCAAAGCGCTGTAAGCCCTCTTCGCCACTGGCGGCGCAAAGGACGCTGTGCCCCGCTTCCTGGAGAGTGAACTCCGTCACCCGGCGCAAGGAATCGTCATCATCGATCAGCAGTATCGTGGTTTTGCTCATCTCAATATTTTCCTGTAGGAGCAGGCTCCAGCCTGCGATTCTCAGTGAATCTGCAATCAATCGCGAGCTGGAGCTCGCTCCTACCTTACCCCAGCGGCAAGATCACCGTAAAGGTCGTCCCGACACCGGGGGTGCTCGCGACTTCGATGCGACCGCCGTGGCCGACGACGATGCGGTGGGTAATCGCCAGACCGAGGCCGGTGCCGTCGCGGCGGGTGGTAAAGAAGGGGCTGAAGATGCGGGCGAGATGCTCGGGCGGAATGCCGCTGCCGCTATCGGCAAATGAGATGTTCGCCTCGCCCTCCCCGGCCTGCGTCGTTATGGTCAAACTCCCCCCCTCCGGCATCGCCTCGATTGCATTAAGGATCAGATTGAGAAAGGCCTGTTTGAGCTGGTTACGATCGGCAATCAGCTCCAGGAGCGGAAGACCGGCGAGGGTGATGGCAATCTTCTTCTTGGCGGCAGCGAGGCGGGTCAGGGCAACGACTTCATTCAGAGCCGCCACCAGTTCGATCCCCGTCCGCTCGGCGCTCGCCGGCTTGGCAAAATCGAGAAAATCGGCAACCACCCGGTTGAGGCGATCGACCTCGCGGATGAGGATCGTCGCAAATTCGGCGCGCGGGTCGTCCGCCTTGATTCCGTCACGCAGGATCTCGGCGGTACCACGGATCGAAGCCAGCGGGTTACGGATCTCATGCGCCATCCCCGCCGAAAGTTCACCAAGAGCGGCGAGGCGATCGGCACGACGTAACTGTTCTTCAAAATCGAGGATCTGCTCGGACTGGCGCTTGAGCTCGAAAAAACTCGCTTCGAGCTGCTGGGCGGCAAGGTGATAGCGCTCCTTCTGCTCTTGCTCCTTGCCGGACAGAAAACCGGTGAGGCCGCCGATGACGTTGAAGAGGATGATCTCCAGATACTGCTCCGGCTCCACGGCCGGATGATGTTTCCACTGAAAGATGACGTGCGGGATAAAGAGGACCGAGGTGGAGAGGGCGGTGATCAGGCCGCCGCGCAGCCCGAACCAGAGGCCGGCGAGGACGATCGGCAGATAGTAAAGGCGCCGGTAAATGTCGTGCATACGGGCATCGTGAATATTCGTCACATAATGGAGGACGGTGATCACGGCCACCATCACCACGACAATGGCGATGCGCAGGAAACGGGTGTGGGTCATGCGTGATTTTTAACTGAAGGGGACCGGCATGACAAGGCTTTTCTCTGGACAGGGGGCGCGCGGATTGATTATCCTCCCGCCACTATGACTATGAGAACTATCCGCCTCACGGTTGAATACGACGGCACCGCCTATGTCGGCTGGCAGCGCCAGGCCAAGGGTCGCTCCATCCAGCAGCTGCTCGAAGAAGCCCTCGGCCAGATCGTTCGCGAAAAGGTCGTGCTGCACAGCTCCGGCCGCACCGACGCCGGGGTGCATGCCCGCGCCATGATCGCCCATTTTCGTACCGAAAGTCCTTTCCCTTTGGTCGCCTTTCGCGAAGGGGTCAATCGTTTCCTCCCCGACGACATTGCTGTCCGCGAAGCGGTCGAGGAGACGGACGACTTTCATGCCCGCTTTTCCGCCGGCGGCAAATGGTACCGCTACCAGATCTTCACCGCCCCGGTCCGCTCCCCCGCCTTCACCCGCACTGCCTGGCATATCCGTCAGGAACTCGACTTTGCAGCGATGTGCACGGCGGCCCGTTTCTTTATCGGTCGCCACGACTTTGCCGCCTTTCGCACCACCAGCTGCGACGCGAGAACGACCGAACGCGAAATCACCGCTCTCGACCTCCGGCGCGAAGGCGAGCTTATCATCATCGATGTCCGCGGCAGCGGCTTCTTGCGCCACATGGTGCGCATCATCGTCGGCACCCTCGTCGAAATCGGTCTCCATAAACGCCCGGCCACGGATGTCCCCCGCCTCCTTGCCCGCGAGCATGGGCTGCGCGCCGGCGTCAATGCCCCGCCGCAGGGGTTGTGTCTGATGGAGGTCTATTATCCGGAGGATGAAACGCCGTAGGGGCGCACCGATGTGTGCGCCCGCCCTGCGGGACTGCTTGATGACGCACTGCACGCACAACAAAAGAGGCCGGAACTGCATATTGCAGCTCCGGCCTCTTTGCTTATCAATGTCGACCAAACTTACCCCTGCGGGCCACGCCGGGTGTGCGTCGACTTTTTCATTCCCGGCTTGAAGGGGCGCTTATCTCCCCCCTTGCCCGGTGCGCGCCGATGCGTCGGGCGATCGTCTCCGCCCCCGGCCCCCTGATCAACGCTCAATTTCAGCTGCTGCCCGCAGACCCAGACCCCCTGCAAATGTTTGAAGTTCTCGGAGGGCAAATCGCGGGGGAGATCGACCAGACAAAAATCGTGGTAGATCTTGATCGCGCCGATCTCCTTGCTGGTCAACTGCGACTCATTGGTGATCGCCCCGACAATGTGGCGGGGCTCGACGCCGTGACTGCGGCCGACCTCAATGCGATAACGCAGGAGATTCGAATCTCCGGCGCGGGGCGGCCGGGGCGGACGATTATCGATCATCCGCTCCGCTGCGGGGGGCGGCTCGACCAGCCCTTCCTCCGGCTGCAGGGGACGCTCTTTCTGCACCAGATAAGCCAGGGCCGCGGCAATGCGGCGATGTCCGACATCATACTCGGACTGGAAGGAATCGATCATCTCCTCAAAGAATTCAAGCTCCTCGGATTCGAGAGTAGTAGAAATCTGCTCCTTGAAAAGGCCGACACGACGGTTGGCAATATCTTTTTTAGTCGGCAGATTCATCGCCTTGATCGGCTGGCGGGTGGCCTGCTCGATCAAGTTGAGCATCCGCATCTCGCGGGGGGCGACAAAGAGGATCGCTTTCCCTTCCTTGCCGGCGCGGCCGGTGCGGCCGATGCGGTGGACATAAGCTTCAGTGTCATTAGGGATGTCGTAGTTGACGACATGACTGATCCGCTTGACATCGAGACCGCGGGCGGCGACGTCGGTGGCAACGACGATATCGAGAGAACCGCCCTTGAGGCGTTCGATAGTCTTTTCGCGCAGCACCTGCGACATGTCGCCGTTGAGGGGAGCACAGGAGAATCCGCGCGCTTCGAGCTTTTCGGCGAGTTCGACGGTGGCGATCTTGGTGCGGACAAAGACGATCATCGCTTCGATCTCTTCGGCTTCGAGAATCCGGGTCAGGGCATCGAGCTTATGCAGCCCCTTGACCTGCCAGAAGCGCTGCTCGATGGTCTCAACCGTCGAAGTCTTGGTGCGGATGCGAATCTCTACCGGATCACGCAGATGGCGGCGGGCAATCCGCAGCACCTCGTTCGGCATCGTCGCCGAGAAGAGGGCGGTCTGGCGCTCGGCCGGAGCGTGACTGAGGATATCTTCAACATCCTCGATAAAGCCCATGCGCAGCATCTCGTCGGCTTCATCGACGACCACGGCGCGCAGCCGGTCGAGTTTCAAAGTGCCGCGGCGCAAATGGTCCTGAATCCGTCCCGGCGTACCGACGACCGCCTGGACCCCGCGCGCCAGCTGACGGAGCTGCTGCTCCATATTCTGTCCACCGTAGACCGGCAGCACCTGAAAGCCGGGGAGGTAGCGGGCATAGGTCTGCATCGCCTCGGCGACCTGCAGGGCGAGTTCACGGGTCGGGGTGAGGACGAGGATCTGCGGCGCCTTCAGCGCCGGATCGAGGCGACTGAGGAGGGGGAAGGAGAAGGCAGCGGTCTTGCCGGTGCCGGTCTGTGCCTGGCCGAGAACATCGCGGCCCGCTAAAAGGGGCGGAATGCTTTCTGCCTGAATCGGTGACGGGGCTTCATAACCGACCTCGTCGATGACCCGATTGATGGCGGGAGCAAGATTGAGTTCGGCAAAAGTGGGGAGGATCTCTTCGTCTGTCATGGGGCAACCTGTCTTTGATTTGAATCCGGCTTATACCGGTATGGAAAAATACCTGCGAATTACTGCAGGGCACCGAAAATTTTCAGCAGATGCGGAATCATCTGCTTTTTGCGCGACATCACCCCTTTAAGCTCGAAAAGGTGAGGCTCCAACTGGGGATAACCAAAAAGGTGGGCGATCTCATTCTTGCCGACCGCAAGAAAAAGGGTGGTCTCGCTGTAAATGTCCGTGACCATCAACCCGGCGAGATCGAGGCGATCTTTCTCCTTGATCTCTTGCAGAATCGCCCGCAACTCTCCCTTCATCTCGAGAAATTCGGCAAAACCGACGACTTCGACCTGTCCCACCCCGAAGCGCACATCCCCGGCGCTGAATTCCTTGAAATCAGCGCGGATCGCCTCTGTCTTGTTGGCATAAGCGGAAAAACCACTGCCGGCCGAGAAGATATCACGGCCAAAGGCCAGATAGTCAAGGCCGGCCACCGCCGCCAGCCAAAGGGCCATCTCCCGATCACGCGGTGTCGTCGTCGGGGACTTGAGAATGACGGTGTCGGAAAGGATGCCGGCCAGCAAAAGGGACGCGATCGCCCCTTCCGGCTCAATGCCGCGCTCGCGATACAGGGTGGCAACGATGGTGCAGGTGCTGCCGACCGGAACCGCCATAAAGGTAATCGGCTGCGAGGTCGGCGCATTGCCGAGCTTGTGATGGTCAATGACTTCGAGAATTTCGACACTCCCGGCGCCGTAGACCGCCTGCCCCAGCTCATTATGATCGACCAGAATCAGGGCGTAAGGGATGGGGGCAAGGAGTGAAGATTTGGTGGCAATTCCGGCGATGGTGCCGTCTTCTTCAATGGCAATGACCGCCGGTTCCTGGGCATGCAGCAGCTTGATGCGCAGATGTTCCAGAGGTTCATTGACGCCGATCGATTCAAAACGGGTCTCGATAAAAGCGGTCAACGGGGAAGACAGGCGCGCCAGCCAGGCTGCCGTCGCGGTATCGTGCTGAGTCGAAAGGACGGTCACCCCGGCCTGGCGAGCGCGGGCAAGGAGTTCCGGAGGGAGGATAAAACCACCGGTGAGGATCAGGACCCCAACCCGACTTTCGATGGCCTCCTGCTGAATCGACGGGCGATCGCCGGTGATGACCAATAGCCGCCGGCGCTCATATCCCGAGATACGGGCAGCAAAGGAGGCACCAGTCATCGCGCCGATAAAGAGGTGATACTCGGCCACCGTCACATCTGGATCACCGGCCAGGAGGGTTGCTTCCAGGCAGTCGCGCAGCAGAGTCACCGAGGTTTCGACGTCACGGCGGCTTTGCGTGCTGGCGGCCAGATACTTTTCCGAAAGGCGCAACAGCGACACGATGCCGACCGGCAGCCGCGCAGCATCGGCAATCGGCAGCACCCGGATGGCATGCTGATGGAAGAGTTCGAGGGCACTCTTGAGAGAGGTCTGAGGCGAGGCCGTGACCGGCTGGCGATTGAGAACGTCCCGCACCTTCGGGTGAACATCGCTGAGGCGGAGAGGGACCGGAATCTGTAGGCGATCAAGGATGTAGCGGGTTTGCGGATTCGGCGCTCCGGCGATAGCCGGGCTGACGTTGGTAAAGCCGAAACGGCGCTTGAACGCGGCATAAGCGATGGCCGAAGCCACAGAATCTGTATCCGGGTTGCGGTGACCGATGACGTATATTTGTTTTTGCATGCAAACTCCAGGACAAGGTAAACGGCGCTTATCCTACGGGAAAACCGGGCAATTGTGTATCAGTTAATCGTCCGCTGCCAGTATAATTTTTCCATTGTCATTTCCCTTCTCCCCTGGCGACAGGTAAAGGGGTACCGGCGATTGACTGAGTATCCGCGTGCTGTTATTCTCTTCCGCGCATCTGACTTGAAGCGACGTTATGAAAGAATAGCAGCGATTTTCTCATTCGATATTATTGGCGAACGCCTATGCTCTCAAAAAAAATTACGACTTTGCCGCCCATCCTGAAAATCGGCATAGCCGCTTGGTTCCTCCTGCTATGCGCCTGCAGCAAAGCGCCACCGGAGGTCGCCAGAACTCTCCCTCATTTACTGCAAGCAGAATCTTTGCCGACTCTCCAGAGCATAATACCCCCGGTCTCCCTTCCCGAAGTACAACCGCCATCGCCACTCCCTGCGTCAGAGGCTGCCAAAACCCCACCTCCCGCCGCTGCTGCGACAATGGAATCGACTCCGGCCGAAAGCACGGCACAACCCGATTATATCCCTAGCTTTGCCTCATACTACGCGAAGCGCTTCGAGGGACGTCGCACCGCCACCGGCGAGCGCTATGATCCCGCAAAGATGACCGCTGCCACCCGGGATTTCCCCCTGCACAGCTGGCTTAAAGTGATCAATCCCGCCAACGGCAGGGAAGTCATCGTGCGGATCAACGATCGCACCGGCAAACGCAAAACGCCGCTCGTCGATCTCTCGCGAGCGGCAGCAAAAAAACTCGATTTTCTCGGCAAAGGGAAGATTCGGGTTCACGTCATCCCGGTCCCCCCGGTTCCTTAGTTCCCGCCTTTCAACTCACACCCCGAGTAAACGACTGACCAGTTCCTTCACCCCGCCACTCTCTCTGGCGGCTGCGCTCTGCCGCTCTTCCAGCGTCATAAAACTCAGCAGGTAACGGCGGGCCGGCGCTTCCCCTCCGGCGATCTTCTCCGCCATGTTACAGACAATGCCGATCGGCAGACCGGCACGAAACCCAGTGACCAGGCGGCCGATTTCGTCGCACCTCTGCTCATCTGTCCACCCCTTGAAAACCGCTTCGCCAAGATCACCCTGCACACTCAACATTCGAAACCTCCCTGGGTAAATGTAAAGATGAAAGCCGACAACAGGCCGGACTATTGCGGTTCTTTATAAACAGTGCCGAGGTCATCTTCAACCTTATTTTTTGCATCAGCCGCGATACGACAGAAATGACCGTGATGACACATGCTAACAATCTAATATTAGTATGAAAAAAATAAAATAGTGGCGAATAAAATTGCCCCCAAAAAGCGAATGCGGCTTCTCTCCCTTTTTTGTTTCGACCCGGGGCTGTTATTGCCAAGAAAATATTCGTTAAAACAACGCCTTCCACAAAAAGTTCCTTGACAGGCATTCTCTCCGCCGGTATATTTCACCCCAAAGAGTGTAAAAAAGTGTCAAATAAGCCCTAAGCGGATTCTTCCATGAACTTTCAAGGCGAGTACATCAATCTGATCGACCCGAAAGGTCGAGCCAGCATCCCTTCTCGCTTTCGCGAAACGCTCAATAGCGTCTACGGCGATGACCGCCTGGTTGTGACCAAGAACATCGATGGCGGCCTCACCGCTTACCCGCTGTCGCGCTGGCCGCAACTGGTAGAAAACGTCAAGGGGCAGCCGGCCGGCAGGAACAAGACGTCGATGATCCGCCTCCTCATTTCCCCGGCACAGGAATGCACTTTTGACAAGCAGGGGCGCATTCAGATCCCGCTCTCCCTGCGGAATCACGCAAATCTCGCCAAGGAGATTGTCGTGGTCGGCCATTTCGACAAGATCGAAATTTTTAATCAGTCCCATTACGACCAGGTCACGCAATCCTCTGAGTCATTCTTGCAGGATCATCCGCAAGACATGGCGGATATGGGGTTCTAGGCCATGGCTGCGACTGACTTCCATCACCTTTCCGTCCTCCCCGAGGCCACGATTGCCTGCCTTTTACCGCGGCCGGGGGAGATTTATCTCGACGGCACTGTCGGCGGCGGCGGCCATGCCCGCCTGATCCTCGAAGCCTCGACTCCCGACGGCCGCCTGATCGGTCTCGACCGCGATCCTGACGCCCTGGAACACGCGGCGAAAATTCTCGCGCCCTACGGTGCGCGGGTCTCCCTGCACCACGCCTGCTTTGCCGATCTGGCCAATATCCTTGACTCTCTCGATATTGAGGACGTCGACGGCATCCTTTTCGATCTCGGTGTCTCTTCCTGGCAACTCGACAGCGCCGGTCGCGGCTTTTCCTTTCGCCAGGACGGCCCTCTCGATATGCGCATGGATGCGACACAGGGAGAATCGGCGGCCGACGTTGTCAATCAGCGCGATGAAGCGGAACTGATGCTCATCTTTCGCGAGTACGGAGAAGAACGCTTTGCCGGCCGGATCGCCAGACACATTGTGCAACGCCGTGCAGAGGCCCCTTTTACCCGGACCACCGAACTTGCCGAACTGGTGCGCGACGTGGTGCCAGGCGGCCATATACCGGCGCGGATTCATCCGGCGACCCGCATCTTTCAAGCGTTGCGGATTGAGGTCAACGGTGAGCTTGAGCAGGTCAAGGCCGGGATCAACATTGCCTTTCAACGTTTAAAAGTCGGCGGTCGACTGGCAATTATCTCTTTTCACTCGCTGGAAGACCGCGTCGTCAAGCAGACCTTTCAGCAGTTGAACACGGGGTGTAACTGCCCCCCCAAACTGCCGCTCTGTGTCTGCGGACGGACCCCCGTTGCCGAACTCCTCACCCGTCGCGGCATCAAGGGGTCAGCAACAGACAGTGACAATCCCCGGGCCCGCAGTGCGGTCTTGCGGGCCATTCGTAAACTTTGCAATTAATCAGTCCCAGGGAGGACATCATGGCACCAAGCCACTCTTCAACCATTACTCGCGTTGGTGCGGCCCCCCTCATTCACCGCGCCATGCTGACCCCGATGCTTTGCACCATTCTCGGACTGGCGATCATCTCAATCTTTTTTGTCTGGTCGCGGCAGCAGGTGCTCACCCTGCAATACGATATTGCCAGCATCGAAAGCAGCATCCGCAGCGCCCGCCAGGAAGCGACCAAATTGCAGATTGAAGCGACGATGCTGCGGCAACCCCGGCGCATCGAGGAGTTGGCTCGGAAGGAGCTGGGATTGGTGATGCCCGATCCCCGAAAAATTATTGTCGTCCGCTAATGGCCCCCCAGGAGTTCAAGGTTTACAAACGGTTTCGACTTGTCACCTTCTGCCTGAGTGTCGTCTTTGCCATCATTATCGGTCGAGCTTTTTACCTCCAGGTCATTACCACGCAAAAATGGGGGGAACTGGCAGAACGGCAGTATCACAAAACCATCCGGGACGAATCGCCGCGCGGCACCATTTTCGATCAAAACCATGAGCCGATGGCGCTCAGTATCGCCGTCGACATGGTCTACGTCGAGCCCAGGCAGTCGACAAGCTTTACTTCAGACGCCCTGGAAAAAGAGAAGCGGCGCGAAGCCGCAGCGGTCCTGGCTACAACCTTGTCATTGCCGATGACGGAGATGACAAAGAAACTGCACTCGGACAAAAACTATCACCTGATCAAAAGACAGATCTCTCCGGAAGAAGGTGCGCTGCTTCGTAAAAGAATCAAGGAGAAGAGACTCCCCTGGATCGGCATCAAACAGGAATACCGGCGCTATTATCCCAATGCCGAAGTCGGCGCGCAGCTCCTTGGCTTCACCGGACAGGAGCATCAAGGGCTTGAAGGGCTTGAGCTGAAATACAACGACCTTCTCCTCAGCAAGGGAAAGGGTCTGCGGGAAGGTACCAAGGATAATCGCGGCCGGGTTATCGGCGCGAGTCGGGAAAAGGGGGAAGAGAGCCGCCCCGGCAGCAACCTCGTCCTCACCATCAACCAAAAGATTCAATTCATTGCCGAGAAAGAGCTGGCGGAAGGTCTACGCACCTCCGGATCAAAAGCCGGTTGCGTCATTGTTCTCGACCCCGCCACCGGGAAGATTCTCGCCCTGGCGAATCAACCCGGCTTCAATCCGAATGCGCTGGCTGAGTATCGTCCGGGAGATTGGCGCAACCGTGCCCTAGGTGATGCCTTTGAACCGGGATCGACACAAAAAATCTTTACAGTGGCCGCGGCCCTCAATGAAAAGGTCATTACCCCGGGACAACTGATACACTGTGAAAACGGCTCGTACAAAGTCGGCGGCAAGGTCATTCGTGATCATGCCCCCCTCGGGCTGATTACGATTACCGAGATCCTCAAGCACAGTTCGAATATCGGTTCTGCCAAGATTGGCAAGAAGCTGGAGCGGGAACGCCTCTACAAATACCTGAGCGACTTTGGTTTCGGGAGTGCAACCGGCATCGATCTGCCCGGTGAATCGCGGGGCAGGCTGCACAAACCGGGGAAGTGGTATGAGATCGATCTGGCGGCCATCTCCTTTGGGCAGGGACTGACGGTGACTCCGATGCAGACAGCAGCAGCGATGGCAGCGATTGCCAACCACGGAGTGTTGATGCAACCCCATGTTGTCGAGAAGATTATCGCCGGCGACGGCAGCGAAACAATCATTGCACCGAAAGCGCTGCGCCAAGTCGTCTCCGCAGAGACCGCCAATATTGTCCGCGATATGCTGATGACGGTGACAGAAAAAGGGGGGACCGGCACCCTGGCGGTTGTCCCTGGCTATCGCACCGCCGGCAAGACCGGAACCGCCCAGAAAGCCGACGCCGCCACCCGCAAATATTCTGTCGACAAGCGGGTCGCCAGTTTTGTCGGCTTCATCCCTGCCGAGAACCCCAAACTGGTCATCCATGTTCTTCTGGACGAACCAAAAGGACAGGTTTACGGCGGCTTGATTGCGGCTCCGATCTTTAGTCACGTGGCATCACAAAGCCTGCAACTCCTTGGCGTGCCACCGACTTATCCGG
The DNA here is from genome assembly GCA_034370465.1 of Desulfuromonadales bacterium. GTDB lineage: Bacteria > Desulfobacterota > Desulfuromonadia > Desulfuromonadales > UBA2197 > UBA2197. The sequence continues at coordinate 10,940 of JAXMLA010000291.1, read as the reverse complement.
AAGATCGCAACAAGATCCTTCCTTCGGCTGAAACGATTGCAAGGATCATGGAGAAAGAAGGGGCCGATGAAGTGGCAGCGCTCGATTCCCATACCTTTGCTGACATTGTTAGCGTCGATGAGAATGGCGAAGCCATCCCGCTGGAACCAATTGGACCGGTGATGCCCAGCTTTTTCGGTTTAAGCAGCCGCCAGGTCCTCGAAATGGCGCAAGAGAATCAACTCAATCTCAAGTTGATCGGCAGCGGACGAGTCATTGAACAGGATCCGGTCGCCGGAATGCCGATCCCCCTGGGGAGCGAAATCTGGGTCCGGCTCGAACCCCCGAGCGACCGCCCGATTCTGTTAGAAAAGAGCTCGAAATGAAGCTAGCGACCCTGCTTGACAAATTGCCGATCATCGCCCAATTCGGGCCGGCCGATCTGACGGTCGCGGCACTGTGCAACGATTCCCGGCAAGCCCGCGCCGGCGCCGCCTTCTTTGCTCTGCGCGGCCTGACTCAGGACGGCCACGACTATATCCCGCAAGCGCTGCAACAGGGAGCGAAGATCATCTTCATGGAAAGACCGGTGTCGCTACCGGACGACTGTTGCGGAATTGTCGTCACGGACTGCCGCAAAGCCCTGTCCCTTGCTGCTGCGGAGTTTTATTGCCACCCGGAAGCTGAACTCTGCATAGTCGGCGTTACCGGCACCAACGGCAAGACAACGACCACCTATCTGCTTGAAGCGATCCTGCGCGCCGCCGGCAAAGCTCCGGCAGTTTTGGGGACGGTGAGCTATCGCTTCAACGATTTGCAACGGGAAGCGTCGCACACCACTCCAGGTGCGATCGAACTCTTCGCCGCCCTTGCCACCTTTCAACAGCACGGCGCAACGGCGGCAGTGATGGAGGTCTCGTCACATGCCCTGCACCAATACCGGGTCGAAGGGATCAACTTTGCGGCAGCGGTCTTTACCAATCTGACACCGGAACATCTCGATTATCATGCCGACATGGAGGAATACTTTGCCGCCAAACGTCTCCTCTTTGCCGAACGCTTAAAGCCGGGGGGGCGCGCCGCCTTCTGCATCGACGACGCTTACGGCGAGCGCCTGGCGGCCGAGTTTCCGCAGGCGGTCACCTGTGGCCTTGCACCGCAAGCTGCTGTACATCCGCAGGAGGTCAAGCTCTCCCTTGACGGCATCCACGGAACCTTCGCCTCGCCGCTCGGATTGCTGCGCATCGACTCGCGCCTGGTCGGCCCCTTCAATCTCCAGAATCTCCTCTGCGCGGTTGCCGCCGGTGTTGCCCTGAATCTACCGACATCGGCGATCGAGGCCGGCATCGCCGCTGCGCATGCGGTCCCAGGTCGCCTGGAACGGGTCGAAAATGGACGCGGCGCGCTCATCCTCGTCGATTACGCCCACACCGGCGATGCCCTCGATAAAGCTCTCGCCGCCGTCGCCACACTCAGTCCGCAACGAATCATCACCGTCTTTGGCTGCGGCGGCGACCGCGATCGACGCAAGCGTCCAGTAATGGGGGCGGTTGCCGCTCGCCACTCGCATCTGGCGATTGTGACTTCCGACAACCCCCGCACGGAAGAACCTCTCGCCATCATTGCCGAGATTGAAAGCGGGGTGCAGCAGATCCATCCGCAGCGCCTGAGTGAAGCCGCCGCCCGACAGGGTGAGCGTGGCTATCTGGTGATCCCGGATCGACGCGAAGCGATCCGCTTTGCTGTCTCGATTTTAACGGCCGGAGATCTCCTTCTTGTTGCCGGCAAGGGACACGAAGATTATCAGATCATCGGCAAAGAGAAGTTCCACTTTGACGACCGCGAAGAGTTATGCGCCGCCCTAAGCGCCGAGGGAGCGTCATGAACCTCGATCTGCAAAAAATTACCAGTGCGGTGAATGGCAAACTCCACCCGCACAACGCCCATGGCGAAATCTGCGGCATTGCCACCGACAGTCGCTCGGTGGCGGCCAACGAACTCTTCGTCGCCCTGCGTGGCCCGACCTTTGATGGCCATGACTTCAGTGCTGCCGCTGCCGCCAATGGGGCCGGGGCAATCCTTTGTGATCACCTGACAACAGATTTATCTCTCCCCCAGATCGTCGTCTCTGACACCCTGCGAGCCCTTGGTGATCTTGCCGCCTTCTGGCGCCATCGTTTTCACCTGCCGGTTGCCGCTGTCACCGGTTCCTCCGGCAAGACGACGACGAAAGAGATGCTGGCCGCCATCCTGTCGCACACCGCCCCCGGTGTAAAGACGTCCGGCAACTTTAACAACCTGATCGGCCTGCCGCTGACCATCTTTCAACTCTCCACCACAGCACAATGGGCGGTGTTGGAGATGGGGATGAGTGAGCGCGGCGAGATTGCCCGTTTGACTGAGATCGCCGTGCCGAGCGTCGGCGTGATTACCAATGTGGCGCCGGCCCATCTGTTGACGATGAAGAGCCTCGGCGCCATCGCCCGCGCCAAAGGAGAACTCTTTGCCGCGCTGCAACCAGGATCGCTGGCGGTGATCAATCTTGATGATGAGCGGGTCGCGGCGATTCCGGTGGCCAACGGCGTACAGCGGCGCACCTACGGCCTGAGCGCCGCCGCAGAGATCCGCGCTGAAGAGATTCGTCCCGAGGGCGCACAAGTGCGCTTCGTTCTGCACGCCCTCGGCGAAACGCGGACGATCCGGCTCGCTCTTCCGGGGCGGCACAATGTCAGCAACGCCTTGGCCGCCGCAGCGGCAGCCCTCGGTATGGGCCGCACCCTGGATGAGATTGTCGCAGGACTTGAAGCTTTTGCGCCGGCCAAAGGACGCATGGAGACCCAGCTGCTCAGCGACGGCATCGTCTTGATCGAAGACACCTACAATGCCAACCCGCTCTCGGTCAAAGCCGCCCTCGTCGCACTGGATGAAATGGGCGGGAGCGGTGAGCGCATCGTCGTTCTCGGTGATATGCTCGAATTGGGTGAAAGTTCGGCGGATCTGCACCGCGAGGTCGGGGAGTTTGCCGTCGCACACTGCGACCGCCTCCTGCTCCTCGGGCCGGAGAGCCGGGAGATGGCGACGGGAGCCCGTTCTGCCGGCCTCCCCGCAGCCCGCATTGCTCACTGCGCCAACCACAAGGAAGCGGCACTGGCACTCATTCAATGCGCACGTCCCGGAGCCCGCATCCTCATCAAGGGGTCGCGGGGGATGAAAATGGAGCAGATTACCGCCGAACTGCGCAGCAAACTCGGCCTCCTGCCGACGAAAGGCTGACCGGATGCTTTATCATCTCCTTTATCCCCTTCATACCTACGTCTCGGCCTTTGGCGTCTTTCGCTATATAACCTTCCGCTCGATCTATGCGACGATCACCGCCCTGCTGATTGCCTTTCTCGTCGGCCCCTGGCTGATTAAAAAATTGCAAAATCTGCAAATCAGTCAAACTATTCGCCGCGATGGTCCGGAATCGCACTTCAAAAAGGAGGGGACACCGACCATGGGGGGGACGCTCATCCTCCTCTCCATCGTCCTGCCGACTCTCCTCTGGGCCGATCTGTCCAACCTCTATGTCTGGATTGTCCTCTTTGTCACCATCAGCTTCGGCGCGGTCGGCTTTATCGATGACTGGCGCAAGATCAAAGAGAAGAACAGCAAGGGGCTCTCGGCCCGGCAGAAGATGTTCTGGCTGACGCTGATCGCCTGTGTTGCCACGTACCTGCTTTACCTCAGTGGCTTCAAGACGACGGTCGCCTTCCCCTTCTTCAAGACTTTCCGGCCTGACTTTGGTCTGTTTTATATACCCTTTGCGGTGCTGGTGATTGTTGGCGCCGGCAATGCCGTCAACCTGACCGATGGTCTCGACGGCCTGGCGATCGGGCCGATGGTGATTGCCGCCGGGACCTATCTGATCTTCGCTTATGCCGCCGGCAACTTTAAGGTCGCGGAATACCTGCAGATCACCGGGGTCAATGGAGCCGGCGAACTCAGTGTCATCTGTGGCGCCATGGTCGGGGCGGGACTCGGCTTTCTGTGGTTCAATACCTATCCTGCCCAAGTCTTTATGGGCGATGTCGGCAGTCTCTCCCTCGGCGGCGCCCTCGGGACAATTGCCGTCATTACCAAGCAGGAACTGGTTCTGCTCGTCGTCGGCGGTATCTTTGTCATGGAGGCTCTCTCGGTCATTGTCCAGGTGACCTCGTTTCGCCTCTACGGGAAACGGGTCTTCCGCATGGCGCCGATTCACCACCATTTTGAACTCAAGGGCTGGCCGGAACCGAAGATTATCGTTCGCTTCTGGATTATCAGTATCCTCCTGGCCTTGATTGCGATCTCCACCCTGAAACTGCGTTAACGGACGGCAAGTCATGAATCGCATCGATTATTCACAACAGAAAATTCTCATTGTCGGAGCCGGACGCACCGGCCTCGCCCTGTGCCGTTATTTTGTTCAGCGCAATGCTGCGGTGACTCTGTCGGATGCACGTTCGGCCGATAACCTGGCGGAAGTGGGCGAACTCACCCAACTCGGCGTCACCCTTGATCTCGGCGGTCATACCAGCGCGAAGTTTTTAGCCAGCGATCTGATCGTCATCAGCCCCGGCGTCTCCCTCCAACTGCCGGCCCTCCAATTAGCAGCGGCCGCCAACATTCCCATCCTGGGAGAAATCGAAATTGCCTGTCGCGAATTTGATCTGCCGCTGATCGCCATTACCGGCACCAACGGCAAATCGACAACGACGACTCTGATCGGCGCCATCTACACTGCCTGGGGCAAGCACCCCTTTGTCGGGGGCAATCTCGGCACTCCGCTTATCGAAGCGACGCAGCGCCGCGATTACGACGTCATCGTTGCCGAGATCTCGTCCTTTCAACTCGAAGCCGTTGAACAGTTTCATCCGCGCTACGCGCTGCTGCTCAACCTGAGCGAAGATCATCTCGACCGCTATCCTGATATGGCGAGCTATATTGCCGCCAAGCGGGAGATCTTCAAGCGCATGACGGCCAGCGACGTGGCAATTCTTAATGCCGAAGATGCCCAAACTGCCTGTTTTGCAGAAATGATTGTTGCCCAAAAGATCTACTTTTCATCGCAGCGGATTTTATCCGAAGGGATGAGCTTTAACGGCACCAGCATTCTCTGGCGCTATCAGGGTGGCGAACACCTCTTCCCGGTCAGCGAACTGCTCATTAAAGGCGTGCATAACATCGAAAACGTCATGGCCGCCTTGATTCCGCCCCTCTGTGACGGTTGCCCGCCCGATCTCGCCTGGCAGGCGGCCTGTACCTTCCGCGGCCTGGAACACCGGATGAATCTGGTCCGCGTCCTGGGCGGGGTCGCCTGGTATAACGATTCCAAGGGGACGAATGTCGGCAGCGTTGTCAAGAGCCTGGAGGGATTAACCCCGCCGGTGACGCTGATTGCCGGCGGGAAAGATAAGGGGGGGGACTACGCGCCCCTTGCCGACCTCATTCGCAGCAAAGTCCAGCATCTTATCCTGATTGGCGAGGCGAGCGACCGCATCGCCGCCACCCTTGGCAGCCTGACCCATACCGTCCGCGCCCCGTCTCTTGAAGCGGCGGTGACTTTGGCGCACCAACTGACGCAAGCCGGGGGGACAGTCCTGCTTTCGCCGGGCTGTTCGAGTTTTGACATGTTCAAGAGTTACGCCGAACGCGGCAATCTCTTTAGCGCCGCGGTCAACAAATTGCCGGGAGCGTCGCCATGAGTGAAAAGGTCATTGCTTCGCCGCGCGAATATGACTGGTTTATCCTCCTGCTCGCGGTCTTTTTGACCGCCGTCGGCGTGGTCATGGTCTATTCGTCCTCGGCGGAGATGGCTGATACCCTCAAGCGTTACAGTGGTGACGACCTCTACTTTCTGAAACGACAAGCGGCCTATGCGGCCCTCGGTTTTCTGGCAATGTTTGTCACCATGCGCATTGATTACAAAAAATTACGCCCGTTCGCCGTCCCCGGCCTGCTGATCTGCCTGCTCTTGCTCATCGCCGTCTTTATCCCCGGTCTCGGGAGCAAGGCCGGCGGGGCTTCGCGCTGGCTGCGTATCGGCATCAACCTGCAGCCGGTCGAACTCGCGAAAATTGCGCTGATCCTGTACATGGCTCACTCCTTGACGAAAAAACAGGACAAAGTCAAAAATTTCAAGCTCGGAGTGCTGCCCTACATGATCGTCGTCGGTGGCATCCTCGTCCTCCTCCTTTTGCAACCGGATCTCGGCAGTGCCATGACCCTGGTCGCAGTGGCAGCGGCGATGCTCTTTGTCGCCGGAATGCGCTATCAACATATTGCTTCGCTGATTGCCATCCTCATCCCCCCTTTTATCCTCCTCATCGCCACCAGCAGCTATCGCATGAAGCGGATCGCTGCCTTCTTTGACCCCTGGCAGGATCCGACTGATAAAGGGCTACAGATTATTCAAAGCTGGATCGCCATCGGCAGTGGCGGCTTCTTCGGTAAAGGACTCGGCGAAGGCCGGCAAAAACTCTTTTACCTGCCGGAAGCGCATACCGACTTCATCCTGTCGGTCATCGGCGAAGAGATGGGTTTTATCGGCTTCATCGTGATCGTCGTCTGCGTCTACTTCCTTTTTCGCCGTGGGATGCATACGGCCTTTACCGCCCCGGACGATTTCGGTCGTTATCTCGCCTTCGGAATCACCTTCCTCCTCGCCTTTGAGGCCGCTTTCAACATGTGCGTGGTCCTCGGCCTCGTTCCGACCAAGGGGCTTGCCCTCCCCTTCATCTCCTACGGGGGGTCGAGTTTGATCTGCACTCTGGCGGCAATCGGCATCCTCCTCAATATATCGAGTCAGACCCAGATCAAGGCGGTGCAACCATGAGAATGCTCCTGGCCGGCGGTGGCACCGGCGGACACCTCTTCCCGGCGGTAGCGCTGGCGCAGCGCCTGCTCGAAACGGATGCAACGGCACAAGTCCTCTTTATCGGCACAGCGAAGGGGATTGAGGCGACGATCCTCCCGGAACTCGGCCTGCCCCTCGAAACCATCAAAATCTCGGGAATTGCCGGGCGAGGGTGGTTTGAGCGTTTACGGGTTGCCCCGGCCTTAGTCCAAAGCGTACGCCAATCTCTCGTTATTCTCAAAAAGTTCCAACCGAATCTCGTCGTCGGTGTGGGTGGTTATGCTTCCGGCCCGGTACTAATCGCGGCCCGCCTGGCCGGGGTTCCTTTTCTGATTCACGAACAGAATGCCGAATTCGGCCTGACCAATCGTTTTCTGGCCCGCTGGGCGCAACGGATCTGCCTCTCCTTTCCACCGACCGCTGATCGTCCGATGCCATCAGAGCGCACGGTTGTCACCGGCAATCCCGTCCGTCACGGCATGACCGCCGTCGGGCCGATCCCGGCAGCAGAACGCACCCTCCTGGTCTTCGGTGGCAGTCGAGGCGCCCAGGCCATCAACGATGCGGTCGTGGCGGCCATCCCGGCGCTCCGGCAGCTCTGCCCGGAACTGCGCATTATCCATCAAACTGGCAGCACGGATTACGACCGGATCGCGGCCGCTTATACAGCGCTTGGTCTGAGCACAAAGGATCTCTCCCCGTTTCTGCAAGATATGGCGAGCGCTTATGCGCAGGCCCATCTGGTCATGTGCCGTGCCGGCGCGACGACGCTGGCAGAACTGACCGTTACCGGCCGACCGGCGATCTTGATCCCTTACCCCTACGCCGCGGCCGACCATCAAACCGCGAATGCACGAATTTTGGCGGAACAAGGGGCGGCGCTCCTGCTGCCGCAGAGCGAAACCACGGCTGCTACCTTGGCGACCCTTTTGGGGAATCTGCTGAATGATCGCCCGACACTGTTGCGGATGGGAGCAATCGCCCGCGCCCTCGGGCAACCCGCGGCCGTCGACAAGTTACTGGCCGAGTGCCACAGTATTGCCAGGAAAGGCTGAATATGTACGGAAAAATTCGTAAAATCCACTTTATCGGTATCGGCGGCATCGGTATGAGCGGCATTGCCGAAGTCCTGCTTAATCTCAATTACCAGATCTCCGGCTCGGATCTCCGTGCCAGTGACATCACCGAGCGACTCGGGACAATGGGGGCAGAGATCTATCTCGGCCATGCCGCCAGCAACCTGCGCGATGTTGATGTCGTCGTCACCTCGAGTGCGGTCAAGGGCGATAACGCGGAAGTCGCCGAGGCATTACGTCGCCTGATTCCGGTGATCCCCCGTGCCGAGATGCTCGCGGAACTGATGCGGATGAAGTACGGCATTGCCGTGGCCGGCACGCACGGCAAGACGACAACAACGAGTATGGTCGCGACGCTCTTTTGTCACGGCGGACTCGACCCGACGGCGGTTATCGGTGGCCGGCTCGATGCCTTTGGTTCCAACGCCAAACTCGGCCAGGGACAGTTCCTTGTCGCCGAGGCAGATGAATCGGATGGCTCCTTCCTGAAGCTCTCGCCGACGATCGCCATAGTGACCAATATCGATGCCGACCACCTTGACTTCTATCGCGACCTCGAAGAAATCAAGGAGACCTTTGTCGAATTTATCAATAAAATTCCCTTTTATGGTCGCGCCATCCTCTGTCTCGACGACAAGAACATTCAAGGGATTATCCCCGAGATCCGCAAACGCTTCACGACCTACGGCTTCTCGGCCCAGGCCGATTTTCAGGCCAGCGAAGTCGAGCATAAGGCGCTGCAGACCTCCTTTGCCGTCGACTACTGTGGGCAGCGCCTTGGGCGCATCTCCTTCCAGATGCCCGGCAACCACAACGTCCTCAACGCCCTGGCCGCGATTGCCGCGGCTATGGAGGTAGGGCTCGACTTTGCAACGATTGCGGCCGGCTTTAAAAATTTTGGCGGGGTGCAGCGGCGTTTTCAGATCAAGGATGAAATTAACGGCATCATGATCGTTGATGACTACGGGCACCACCCGGCGGAGATCAAGGCAACGCTCAATGCTGCCCGAAACGGCTGGGAGCGGCGGATAGTGACCGTCTTTCAACCCCATCGCTACAGCCGCACCGCCGCCCTGTTTGATGATTTTACGACCGCTTTTTATGAAACAGATCAACTGATCATCCTCGACATTTATGCCGCCGGAGAGGACGCAATTGACGGCATCAACTCCGAAAAGCTCGCCGCCCAGGTCACCGGACACGGGCACAAAGATGTTCATTACCTCGCCGATCGCGGCAAGGTCCTCGACCACCTCCTGAGCAACTGTCAGGAGGGAGACATTGTCATCACCATGGGGGCTGGAAATGTCTGGCAAATTGGCGAAGAATTTGCCCAGAGACTGCACGCTGTCGTCGCACAGCAGGAGAGCATATGAACCGGGATGAGCTGCGCAAACTGAAAATAGCGGTCCTTTACGGCGGGGTCTCCTCGGAACGGGAAGTTTCGCTGCGGACCGGTCGGGCCGTGCTGACGGCTTTGACCCGCTGCGGTTACAATGCCGTCGGCATCGATGCCGATCGCGATCTCGCCGGCAAGATTGTTGCTGCCGGGGCTGAGGTCGTCTTTATCGCTCTGCACGGTCGCCATGGTGAAGACGGCACCGTCCAGGGGCTACTGGAGATCCTCGGACTCCCCTATACCGGCAGCGGCGTCCTCGCGTCGAGTCTGGCTATGGATAAAGTGATGACCAAGCGATTGTTCCGGCAGCAGGGAATCTCCACCCCGGACTTTTGCGTATACCGTCAAGGCGACAACCTTGAAAGCTTCACAGCGCAGAATAAGAACTGGCCGGTGATTGCCAAACCAGTCCATGAAGGCTCGACCATCGGCGTCACGATTGCGCATAACTCCAAGGAATTAGCAGCGGGGCTCGAAGCGGGCCTGGCCTATGATCGCACCATCCTTGTCGAGGAATTTATCCAGGGCGACGAAGCGACAGTCAGCGTGCTCAATGGTGTGGCCCTTCCGGTGATTCAGGTCGTTCCCAAGAGCGGCTTCTATGATTTTTCCTCGAAATATACGGCCGGGCAGACGAAATATCTCCTTCCCGCCCCTTTCTCCCCGGAGGTTTATGCGGAACTCCAGGAGGCTGCTGTCGCCGCCGTCGCCATCCTCGACTGCCAGGGTGCGGCCCGGGCAGATTTCATGATCAAAGGCGGGAAGATCTACTGCCTTGAGGTGAATACAATCCCGGGGATGACTGAGACCAGTCTCCTCCCCAAGGCTGCGGCGCATGCTGGTATCGACTTTGATGAACTTGTGCAGCGCATCCTTGAAAGTTCCGGAACAGGGAAATAGGGCTGAACATGCGCGACTACAAACCAAAACGCACGAATCAAGTCACGGCGACCCGCTTTACGCGATCAACGGTTAAGCCGAACCGTAAGCGTAAAGAGCCAAAACCCCCGCGGAATTGGGGGAAGCTTTTCTCCAAAATCTATTATTTTAGCAAGTGGCCTTCCCTTGCCTGTTGTGCGGGACTGCTCCTTGTCATCCTTTTCCAAGCCGGGAAATCGACAATTTGTGATTCAAATTTTTTCCGGGTTGCCAATGTCGAGGTCATCAGTCAAGGACGAATTGAGGCGTTGACCGTCCGCGAGCTCTCCGGTGTGCAAACCGGACTGAGTATGTTTGATCTTGACCTGAAAGGTATCGGCACCAGGATTGAAAAGAACCCCTGGATTGCCCGCGCTGAAGTCGAACGGGTCTTCCCGCGGACCGTGACGATCAAAGTCACAGAATTTATCCCTGCAGCCATCATCAACCACGGCTGTCTCTCTTATGTTGCGCAAGATGGAACGGTCTTTAAGCCCCTTGAAATGGGTGAGAAAATAAATTTTCCCCTGTTGACCGGAATGGAACAAAAGGATATCTTGAAAAATCGTGAAGAGACGCGAGTCCTCCTGGCTGGAGCTATCCGCTTAGCGGAACTGCTTCAATCACGCAAAGCGTTCAACCTGCAAAAACTCTCGGAACTCCGGATAGATCCCTTACAAGGATATGAGCT
>JAXMLA010000290.1:0-5791 GCA_034370465.1 Desulfuromonadales bacterium | reverse complement strand
AACGGTCCGCATCCTCCACCGGGACTTCCAGGGCGGCGATGGTCAAATCCGCCCGATTCATCCGGTGGAAATGGATCATTTGCGCGATATCCATCTTGTAAATGTGATCGCCACCGAATATCGCCACATAATCGGCGTCGGAGGATTCGACAAAGCGCAGATACTGGAGGATGGCGTCGGCCGTTCCCCGGAACCATTCTTCACTTTCACTGCTCGTCTCCGGCGAAATGGCGACATAAAATTCACCGAGACCGGTCCATTTTCCCCAGGACTCGCGAATATGCTTATTCAAGGAATAAGCGCGATACTGAGTGAGGATATAAACCTTTTTCAGCCCGGAATTAAAGAGGTTGGAAAGGACAAAATCGATAATCTTGTATTTACCGCCAAAAGCCACACTCGGTTTGGCACGCCGGTTGGTCAGTGGAGTGAGGCGTTCCCCCTTTCCGCCCGCCAGAACCATTGCAATCGTATTGCGCCCGACATTATCCATGGAATACATAGCTGCCTCCTTGCAGGGATGAATAAAAGAGTGGGTCACTGATTTTTTATCATCTACGGTTTCAGGGGACTTGGCAAGAGGGACGTGAGGGAAAAAACAGCCTCCGCCCCGGAAGGGGTGCAGAGGCTGGCATCTGCGGAATTGATCAGCTTTACGGGGTCGGAGAGACGCCCGCTTCGTTCTTTTTCGCTGCTTCAACTGGCTTCATGGTGAGCTGCCCATTCCAGATTACGCCCTCCTCAACAGTCAGACTCGGAGTTTCGACATCCCCGTCAATCTGGGCGGGGGCGCGCATTTCAACGCGGCTGACGGCCTTGATATTGCCACGAATCTTGCCGCTGACGATCAGTGTTCCGACAATGACTTGCGCCTGAATATCCGCCGTTTCCCCAACGATCAAGGTATCGCGGGAGGTGATTTCGCCCCGGAAAGCGCCATCGAGGCGGACGATTTCATCGAAAGCCATCTTCCCTTCGAAGTGACTGCCGGGACCAAGGAAGGCCTTGATCTCCCCTCTTTCCAGAGCACTGTTGCGCTGTTTGACATTAGCGTCTTTTCGTCCAAACATGTTTTTCTCCTTTTAACGGATTAAACAGCGAAAAATTTCAAGAATGGATACCGAGGAGTTCGAGCAGACGGTCGAGGTCCGCGGCCGAGTAGTAGGAGATCTCGATCTTCCCCCCCCGCCCCTTCGGCAGGATCTTGACCTGCGTGCCAAGGGACCGCTTCAGCTCGCTGGCAAGATGGAGAAGATCCGGATCCTTTTCCGTCGATTTCTGACTCCGCAGCGGCGGCGTGTCGCCACTCTTCAACCGTTTGACCAGTGCTTCGGTCTCGCGCACGGTCATGTTCTTCTGCAGCACATCCTGTGCCGCCGCGCTAATCTGCGCCGCATCATCCAGTGAAAGGAGGGCGCGTGCCTGCCCCATCGAGAGTTTCGACTCAATAACCAGATTACGGACCTTCTCAGGCAGGCGAAGCAAACGGAGCGCATTGGCGACGGTCGAGCGTTCCTTGCCGACCCGTTTGGCCACTTCCTCCTGGGAAAGGTCAAAGGTTTCGATCAGGTTGCGGTAGGCATCAGCTTCTTCAATCGGATTGAGATCCTCGCGCTGGATATTCTCAATCAGCGCCATCTCCAGCGCGAAATCTTCACTGACATCTTTAATGACGACCGGAACTTCCCGGAGTCCGGCGCGCTGCGAAGCCCGCCAACGCCGCTCGCCGGCGATAATCTGATAATGATCATCAACGCGGCGCACGACCAGGGGTTGAATAATCCCTTTTTCCCGAATGGACGCGGCGAGCTCTTCGATCTTGGCATCGGGAAAGGTCTTGCGCGGCTGTTTATGATTCGGCTTGATCTCTTCGATCGGACAGGAGAAGTATTTCCGCCCGTCCTCCTGAAGCGTCGTGTGCAGCAACGCTCCCATCCCTTTGCCGAGCCCGGTCTTTTTTATCATCTCTTTTTATCACCTTTGATGATCTCTTTTGCCAGTTCCAGGTAAGCCGCCGCTCCCCGGGAAGTGATATCGTAAAGGAGCACCGGCAAGCCGTGACTCGGCGCTTCAGACAGACGGACATTGCGGGGTACGACGGTCGTAAAGACCTGGGTGGTAAAATGTTTGCGCACTTCATCGCTCACCTGCCGCGACAGATTGTTGCGCGCATCATACATGGTCAAGAGGATGCCCAGGAGCTCCAGTTTCGGATTAATTTCGCGCTGGATAAGCTGAATCGTTTTCATCAGCTGGCTCATCCCCTCCATGGCGTAAAATTCACACTGCAGAGGAATCAGGACGGCGTCGGCCGCGGTCAGGGCATTGACCGTCAGCAGCCCGAGCGAGGGCGGGCAATCGATAATGATGTACTCGTAATCATTCTTGATATCAGCCAGAGCGCTCTTGAGTTTCTGTTCCCGCGCCAGGGCGGTAACCAGCTCAATTTCGGCACCGACCAGATCGGTATTGGCGGGGAGGACATCGAGCAGATCCAGGCTGGTGCGCACGACAATCTCCCGCGCCGTCGCCTCGCCGATCAGGGCGTGGTAGATGGTGCGCACCTGCGCCCCCTTCTCGACCCCCAGGCCACTGCAGGCATTGGCTTGCGGATCCATATCGACCAACAGTGTCTTCTTCTCGGCAACCGCCAGAGAGGCAGCAAGGTTGACGGCGGTGGTGGTCTTACCGACGCCCCCTTTCTGGTTTGCCACAACAATGGTCTTGGCCATATTTGCCTCAGTCAGAGATTACAGATGCGGGGGTGTACGTTAACATGAACCGGTTCGATCGTTAAGGAAAAAGAGCCTGATCCGGCAAAAGTTCCAGGCAGATCAACGTCCGTTCACCGTTGCCGCCGGGCAGGGTCAGTCGATCCATACTTTGCAAAGAAAAACCGGCGTTGGCCATCAACTCTTCCGCTGCGAGAAGTTCTTTCTCCCCTTCCGGCCCTTTCATCGCGATCAATCTGCCACCGCGGCGCAAAAAAGGGCGGGAAAGACGCAGACAATCCGGGAGCGAGGCAAAGGCCCGCGCCACCACCAGATCAAAGTGGCCGGACAGGGAAGCTTCCTGCCCCAACTCTTCGAGACGGCCGTGCCGGGCCACCGCGCCGCTCATAGCAAAGGTGCGGATCACATGTTTCTGAAAAGAGATTTTTTTGGCTACGGCATCGACACTGGTCAGGTTAATCCCCGACAGGACGATCTTCAACGGTAATCCGGGGAGCCCCCCGCCCGACCCCATATCCAGCAGAGTTTCATCGCCGCGCAGATAAGGGAGCAGGGTCAGGGAATCGACCAGATGTTTAACCACGGCTTCTTCCCGATCGGTGATAGCGGTCAGGTTGATACTTTGATTCCAGCGCAACAGTTCATCGAGAAAAGCAAGCAAGCGCTCTTCCTGGCTGCTGTCGATCGTAATGGCCAGTTCGGCCAGGGCCGCTTGTAGAGTCATCGTTGCGTCCGCACTTTTCTCTCGATAACTACCTGATATTTAAAGGAAAAAATAAAGGCTTCCAAATTTCGATTCTGAGCGCCTTTTTCGGGGTAATGAAGGGGTCAGCCTGCCCTGAAAAGACGGTGATTTTTACCTTTTATGGAGCAGCACCGAAAGGATGGCAATCGCCGCCGGCGTCACTCCGGGAATCCGCGCTGCCTGACCGAGGTTGACCGGCCGGACGGTTTCCAGCTTTTCCCGCACCTCGGTGGAGAGACTGGCAACCGTCTGATAATCAAAATCGACCGGGAGCGCCACCGCCTCCATCCGCGCCAATCGCTGCACATCTTCAAGCTGCCGCTCGATATAGCCCTGATATTTGACCTGGATCTCGATCTGTTCATGCACCGCCGCGGAGCCCAGGGCTAACTCGGGAAGAAATCGCACCAGGTCATCCCAGCCGATTTCCGGCCGCCGCAGAAACTGTTCCAAAGTCGGAGCGTTCTGCAAACCCTGCAACTGATACTCCGCGAGCAACGCGGGCGCATGCGCCGAAGGAGCAAGACGCCGGGTCTGCAGAAGTTCGAGGCCGGCGGCAATCGCCCTCTTCTTGACCGTAAAATCCGCATAAGTCTCAGCTGAGATCAAACCGACTTCGTAGCCATACTGCCGCAGGCGCAGGTCGGCATTGTCTTCACGCAGCAACAGACGATACTCCGCCCGGGAAGTAAACATCCGGTACGGTTCGCGTGTCCCCTGGGTGACAAGATCATCGATCATCACCCCGATATAGGCATCGCCGCGCCCGAGAATCAAAGGATCCCGCCCCTGCACCCGCAGTGCCGCATTGATGCCGGCAATCAGCCCTTGCGCTGCTGCCTCTTCATAACCGGAGGTGCCATTGATCTGGCCGGCGTGATAAAGATTGCGGATGAGCTTGGTCTCCAGAGAGGGTTTGATCTGAATCGGATCGACAAAATCATATTCGATGGCATACGCCGGCCGCATGATTTCCACCCGTTCCAGACCATGGAGGGAGCGATAAAAGGCCCACTGGATATCGACAGGGAGAGATGTCGACATCCCGGAAGGATAGTATTCGACGGTGTCGCGCCCTTCCGGTTCAATAAAGGTCTGATGCCGCTCCTTCTCCGGAAAACGGACCACCTTGTCCTCGATCGACGGGCAGTAACGGGGGCCAATCCCTTCGATAATGCCGGAATACAGGGGGGAACGATCGAGGCCGCTACGAATAATGTCATGACTGCGCGGGTTGGTGTAGGCGATATAACAGGGGACCTGCGTCTGCTCAATTCTTTCTGTCGAAAAAGAAAAAGGCTGAGGAATGGCGTCGCCGGACTGTACTTCAAGGCGGGAGAAATCGATCGTCCGGCCATCAAGACGCGCCGGGGTTCCGGTCTTGAGGCGGCCGACCTGGAAGCCGAGTTGGCGCAGGGAGTCGGAGAGGCCGATCGAAGGGAGATCGCCGGCCCGTCCGCCAGGATAATGGGTCAGGCCGATATGGATCAGGCCGCGCATAAAGGTCCCAGTGGTGAGGATGACGGTACCGGCGCTGAAACGGACGCCGGTCTTGGTATCGACGCCGCGCACCTCCCCGGCTTCACAGTGCAGCGCTATCACCTCCATCTGCTTGAGGTGGAGATTATCCGTCTGTTCCAAAACCTTTTTCATCCGCAGACGATAAAGCTGTTTATCCGCCTGGGCGCGGGAAGCGCGCACTGCCGGCCCCTTGCGCATATTCAGGATGCGAAACTGAATACCGGTGGCATCGATATTTTTGGCCATCTCGCCGCCGAGGGCATCAATCTCGCGGACGAGATGACCTTTCGCCTGACCGCCAATCGCCGGGTTACAGGACATCAAGGCAATCGCATCGAGGTTAATCGACAACAGCAGGGTCTTTTGCCCCATGCGCGCCGCCGCCAGCGCCGCTTCACAACCGGCATGGCCGGCGCCGACAACGATGACGTCATAATGTTGGTCGTAAAGAATCACGGTTTCTTCCTGATTTTTGCAATAAACATTTTAATTGCGGAGGGTTAGGAGGTTTGTTTCACGTGGAACAAAGTTATTTTCCGATACAAAAACGACTGAAAATCCGGTCAAGAATATCATCGGTCGAGGTCTCACCGGTAATTTCTCCCAGAGCGGTGAGGACTGCACGCAACTCACAAGCCGCGAGTTCAAGGGGTGACCCATTTTGCACCAACCGTTCAAAAGAGACAAGCGCTTCCCGCGCCTGCCGTAGGGCCTCTTTGTGGCGGAGATCACAGATGAGCGCCCCTTCCGCCATCTCGTTGGCGAGATCAGGGGCAAGAATTTCCTGGATCTT
>JAXMLA010000289.1:0-26198 GCA_034370465.1 Desulfuromonadales bacterium | reverse complement strand
AATCCCGACAGATCTGGCTCGACTTTGTCAAACGCTTTCAGCAGATAACCGGTCCGGTCATGGCCAAAGGGGTCGAAGACACGGCCTTTTACGTCTACAACCGGCTCCTCTCCCTGAACGAAGTCGGGGGCGCGCCAGAGCGCTTCGGCATCGCTTTGGAGGCCTTCCATGGCCAGAATATCGAGCGGAGCAAGAGCCGCCCCCTGGCGATGCTGGCTTCTTCGACCCACGATACCAAGCGGAGTGAGGATGTCCGGGCGCGGATCAACGTCCTCACCGAGATCCCCGAACAATGGCGGGAAGCGCTGATCCGCTGGAGCCGCCAGAATCGCAAACATAAAGTCCTGATCGACGGGAAGTTGGCGCCGAGTCGTAATGAAGAGTATTTTCTTTATCAAACCTTGATCGGTACCTGGCCCTTTTGTCCGCCGGCTGCGGAAGAGTTTGCGACGTTCCGGGTAAGGATCAAAGATTACATGCTCAAGGCGATGCGCGAAGCCAAAGTCGACACCAGCTGGATCAGCCCCAACGCCCCGCATGAAGCGGCGGTCCTTGCCTTTGTCGCGGCCATCCTGAAAGATTCCCGGCACAACGCTTTTCTGGCTGATTTTAACGCTTTCCAAAAAGTGACCGCGGCCGGCGGCATCTTCAATTCCCTGGCGCAAACCCTGCTCAAGATCACTTCGCCGGGGATTCCGGATTTCTATCAGGGGAATGAATTGTGGGATTTCAGTCTGGTCGACCCGGATAACCGCCGACTGGTCGATTATTCCTTGCGTTGCCGGTTGCTCGACGACCTGCTGGGCCAGGAAGCGGCCATTGGTCCCCTGGCCACTGCCCGGGATGTGGTTGCATCCCGTCAGGACGGGCGGATCAAGCTGCACCTGACCTGCAAGGCCCTCAACTTCCGCCGCGACCATCGTGCCTTGTTCGAGACCGGAAGATATCTCCCCTTGACGGTGGAGGGGGCCCGACAGGAGCATGTCTGTGCCTTCGAGCGTGCGGTCAACGGCAGTTCTTTTCTGGTGGTGGTGCCGCGCTTTTGCAGCCGGCTGATCAAAGACGAGAACGGGGTTCTGCTCGGGCCGGAGGTCTGGGCGGAGACACGGATCATCCTCCCCACCGAGACGCGGGTCGGAAGCTATCGCCATATTTTCAGCGGTGAGATCCTGACTCCCACCCAGGAGGATGGGCGGCGCACCCTGGCATTGGCGGAGATTTTTGCCACCTACCCGGTGGCATTGCTGGAAAGGATCGAAGATGCTGAATAAACGTGGCTGCGGCATCCTGCTCCACCCGACCTCCCTCCCCGGACCGGGCGGCATCGGCACCCTCGGCGCCGATGCCCGACGCTTTGTCGATCTATTGGCGGCGATGGGGATGTCCTACTGGCAGGTTCTGCCCCTGACGCCGCCGGCCTATGGGAATTCCCCGTATTCCGGCTTGACCGCCTTTGGCGGCAATCCGCTGCTGATCGATCTCGACGCCTTGAGCCGGGAAGGGGATCTCCCTCCCTTGCGCCACAGCGCTGCCGACCGTCAGGACCGGGTCGATTTTGCCGCGGTCACGGCGAGGAAGATGGCACTATTGGCTCAGGCCGGCGCGGCCTTTCTGGCGCAACCGGAATCTCCCCGCACCCTGGAGTTTCAGCACTTTTGCGTCACTCAGCCCTGGCTCAATGATTTCGCCCTCTTCATGGTCCTCAAGGAGGAATACCAGGGGATCAGCTGGCATCAGTGGCCGGCCGAGGTTTCGTCGCCGACCCCCGCAGGGCGCCGCGCCCTGGCTCTGGAGTTTGCCGCGGAGATCAGCGTGCAGAAGTATCTGCAGTGGCAGTTTGCCAAGCAATGGCAGGGTCTGCGCAGTTATGCCAACGCCCGGGGGATCGCCATCATCGGCGATATCCCGATCTTTGTCGCTTATGACTCGGCCGAGGTCTGGAGCCACCGCGAGCTCTTTCTGCTCGACAGCCAGGGCCGGCCGTCGGTGGTGGCCGGCGTCCCTCCCGACTACTTCAGCGCCACCGGCCAGCTCTGGGGCAATCCGCATTACGATTGGGAGTTGATGGAAGTCGGGGGGTTCGCTTGGTGGATCGAACGCTTCCGGGCAATGTTCGAGCTCTTTGACATTCTCCGCGTCGACCATTTTCGTGGCTTCGAAGCGGCCTGGCAGGTGGCGGCGGAGGCGACGACCGCCGAGCAGGGGCGCTGGGTGCCGGGTCCGGGGGAGAAGCTCTTCGATGTCATCGAAGCGACCCTGGGGCGTCTGCCGATTATTGCCGAGGATCTCGGCGTCATCACCCCGGCGGTCCTCGCCCTGCGCGACCGTTACCACTTCCCGGGCATGAAGATTTTGCAGTTCGCCTTTGATGCCGAGCCGATCAACCTGCCGCATCACCATCGAGTCAACGGTGTCGTGTATACCGGCACCCACGACAACGACACCACTCAGGGCTGGTATGATGCCCTGTCAAAGGAAAAACGTCGGGCGATGCAAAACTATCTCGGCTGCGCGGCTGGCGATGGCGCCGCAACTTTGCTCCGCACGGCGCTGATGTCGGTGGCCGACACGGCAATCCTGCCGCTGCAGGATCTGCTCAGACTCGGCAGCGCCGCTCGCATGAATATTCCCGGCACCCCCTTCGGCAACTGGGAGTGGCGTTTTTCCTGGGAGATGCTCCCGCCGGATCTGGCGGAAACCGTGTATGGCCAGCTGCAACGCTACGATCGACTGAATCAAGGAGAAAAGACTGATGCGTCGTGATGACTCTCTTCTCGAAGACAACCCCTTCTGGTACCGGGATGCGATTATTTACCAGGTTCACGTCAAGGCCTTCGCCGACGCCGATGCCAACGGCATCGGCGATTTCCGCGGTTTGATGAGCAAGCTCGACTACCTGCAAGAGCTCGGGGTCACGGCCCTCTGGCTTCTCCCCTTCTACCCCTCGCCGCAGCGCGACGACGGCTACGACATTGCCGATTACTACAACGTCAACCCAATTTACAATACCCTGAATGATTTCAAGAAGCTGCTGCGCGCCGCGCACCGTCGCGGCCTCCGCATCATCACCGAACTCGTCCTCAATCACACCTCGGACCAGCATCCCTGGTTCCAGCGCGCCCGCCGCGCCAAAGTCGGTTCAAACCATCGCGATTACTATGTCTGGAGCGATTCCCCGGAGAAGTACCGCGAGGCGCGCATCATCTTTCAGGACTTCGAAACCTCGAACTGGACCTGGGATCCGGTGGCCAAAGCTTACTATTGGCACCGCTTCTATTCGCATCAACCCGATCTCAACTTTGAGAATCCGAAGGTGCAGGCCGAGATGCTGCGGGTGATCGATTTCTGGATGGAGCTCGGCGTTGATGGCGTCCGTCTTGACGCTGTCCCTTACCTCTTTGAACAGGAGGGGACCAACTGCGAAAATCTTCCTCCGACCCATGCCTTTCTCAAGAAGCTGCGCGCCCATCTCGATAAATCCTTCAAAAACCGTCTCCTCCTCTCGGAAGCGAACCAGTGGCCGGAAGATGCCGCCGCCTACTTCGGGGATGGCGATGAAAGCAACATGGCTTTCCATTTTCCGCTGATGCCGCGCATCTTTATGGCGATTGAGATGGAAGACCGCTTCCCGATTGTCGATATCCTCGACCAGACCCCGGCCATTCCTGCCGGCTGCCAGTGGGCGATCTTCCTGCGCAATCACGACGAGTTGACCCTGGAGATGGTCACAGACGAAGAACGCGACTACATGTACCGGGCCTATGCCTCGGATCCTCTTGCCCGTATCAATCTCGGCATCCGTCGTCGCCTGGCGCCGCTGATGGGGAATAATCGCCGCAAGATCGAGCTGATGAATATCCTCCTCTTCTCCCTCCCCGGCACCCCGATCATCTATTACGGCGATGAAATCGGCATGGGCGACAACTACTACCTTGGCGATCGCAACGGCGTGCGCACCCCGATGCAGTGGAGTCCGGATCGTAACGCCGGCTTCTCCATCGCCAGCCCCCAGAAGCTTTTTCTCCCCGCCATCATCGATGCGGAATACCACTACGAATCGATCAACGTTGAAAACCAGGAGCGCAATCCTTCCTCCCTGCTGTGGTGGATGCGGCGGACCATCCACCTGCGCAAACGCTTTAAAGCCTTCGGCTGCGGCAGCCTGGAGATGCTCCCCTCCGATAACCCCAAGGTCCTGGCCTTTATCCGCAGTTACGAAGAGGAAAAGCTGCTGGTCGTCATCAACCTGTCCCGTTTTGCCCAGACCGTCACGGTCGATCTCGCCCGCTATGCCGGCATGGTCCCGGAAGAGCTCTCCAGTCGCAACCGTTTCCCGATGATACAGGAAAGCCGCTATCACTTCACCATGGGGAGCTATGACTATTTCTGGTTTGTCCTGCGCAACACCGAAGGGGTCGCTGAACTTCGTGATGAGAGCCAGAAGCTCAAGGTGCGGGAGGGCCATCATTGGTGGCAGGTGCTGCAAGGGAAGATTGGTGAGCGGCTATGTAACCAGGTTCTCCCCCCTTACCTGCAGCGCGTCTTCTGGTTTTACGGCAAAGGGCGGGTGATCAGCCAGGTGACCATCCTCGACAGCTGTCAATTGCAACAGGATGAGCAGGTTTTTTTCCTCGTCTTCATTCGCGTCACCTACACCGAGTGGGATCCCGAGATCTATCAGATTCCGATGACCTGGCTTTCCTGTGAACAGTTTCAGACCGTGAGCGAGCATCATCCTTTGGCGACGATCGCCCCGCTGAGCCTCGGTGATGTGGATGGTGTCCTTTGTGACGCCATTTACTTCGAAGCGTTCCGTGAGCTCCTCTTTAACTTGATGATCACTCGCAGCAAAGTCACCGGGAGCAATGATTCACTGCTGGTCGGGTTGCGCGGCCACGGCGTCACTAAAAGTTCTCCGGGCCGGGTCGAGCTCTTCCCGAGTCGGGTGGCGGCGGTCGAGCAGAATAATACCAGTATCCTTTACGGCGAGCGCCTCCTCCTCAAAATGTACCGGAAGCTGGAGGAGGGGATCAATCCCGAAGGGGAAATCCTCCGTTTCTTCGCCGAAAAGGAGCGTTTCCGCCAGGTGCCGGCTTATGCGGGGGGGATCGAGTATCGGACCAGCAGCGGTAAAGCCTATGATCTCGGGGTGCTGCAAACTTATGTATCCTGTCACGGCGATGCCTGGCGCAACGCTCTGACCAGTCTGGCGCAATTTGTTGAGTATCTCCTCACCCACAAGCACGAGCTTCCCAAACTTCCGCCCCGCCTGCCGACTTTGCTCGAAATTGTCGATGAGGGTATCCCTATCCCCTTCGGCGATTTGGTCAGCGGTTTGCATCTGGAGATGGCCCTGCTCCTCGGGCAGCGCACCGCCGAGATGCATCAAGCCCTGGCGTCGAGTCCCGCGGAGAGTGTCTGGCGGGTAGAAGAGTTTTCCACCCTGTACCAGCGCTCGGTCTTCCAGTCGATGCGGGCGCTGCTGCGTCGGAATTTTTCGCTGTTGGCGAGCCGCCTCCCCGATCTGCCCGAAGAGGTGCAGCGCCGGGCCGGGCCACTGCTGGCGGCGGAAAAGAAGATTATCGCGTGTCTGCACAAAATTACCGAGCACCGTTTTCTGGCGATGAAGTGCCGGATTCACGGGGATTTCCATCTCGGTCAGGCGCTCTTTACCGGCAAGGATTTTGTCTTTATCGACTTTGAGGGGGAACCCTCCCATTCTCTCGGAGAACGCCGTCTGAAACGTTCGCCGCTACGGGATGTGGCAAGCATGATCTACTCGATCCATTTTGCAGCGATGACGACCCTGCAACATCACGGCAGCAGCCATCCCGATGATGCCGCTTTGCTCGATGCATGGTTAGAGGCCTGGTATGTCTGCGTCGGCGGTTCCTACCTCAAAGCCTATCTACAAGGGATGCAGGGCTCCCCCCTCGTCCCGGCGGATGCGGACGATCTGGCCACCATGCTCCGCTGCTTCCTGATTTATAAAATTATTCACGAGCTCGGACATGCCTTGAACAATCGGGTAGAGGGGGTTGATCTGCATCTGCGCGGGCTGGAAATGACGCTGCGGCAATCCCGTTGTTTGTGAGTGTTCAGGAGTCAGGAGTCAGGAGTCAGGAGTCAGGAGTCAGGAGTCAGGAGTCAGGAGTGTGCATAATACTTTCCTTCAGAATTCTGGCTCCTGTATTCTGAATTATGATTAGTTCCCGCATTTTGTTGGATTCAGAGAGGGCAAAGTTATGAGCGCAACACGATTAATGGTCATCGGCGGTGATGCCGCCGGCATGAGTGCCGCCGCCAAGGTGCGGCGGGAGGATCCACTCCGCGAGATTGTCGTTCTGGAGCGCAGTCCGCATACTTCTTACTCGGCTTGCGGCATGCCTTATCTGATCGCCGGTATGGTCGAGTCGGCCGGGATGTTGATCGCCCGGACACCGGAAAAATTCCGGGGAAAATACAACATTGATGCCCGCATCCACCACGAGGTGATCGAACTCGATCTGAGCGGCCAACGGCTGCGGGTCAATCATCTGGAGACGGGCAGCACGACCTGGGAGCCCTATGACCAGCTACTGATCGCCACCGGCGCTGAGGCCATCCTCCCCCAGCTTCCGGGCAGCGATAGCGACGGTATCTTCGGCCTGTCGACGCTGGCGAGCGGTCTGCGCGTCCAGCAGTTCATGGACAAGGAGGAGCCGCGCCGGGCGGTGGTGGTGGGGGGCGGCTACATCGGCCTGGAGATGGCAGAGGCATTGATTCGAAGAGGGCTGCAGGTGTCGTTGGTGGAGCGGGGCGAGCAGGTGATGGGGACGCTCGATCCGGACATGGGGGCGATGGTCTCCGCCGCCCTGCAAGAGATCGGGGTGACCCTTTATCTGCAGGAATCTTTGATCGGCTATGAAGCCGCCCATGGCCGGGTCACCGGCGTGGTGACCGACCAGCGCACTTTGCCGGCGGATCTGGTGATTGTCGGTCTCGGTACCCGTCCCAACACCGCCCTGGCGGCGACCGCCGGCATCACTCTGGGAGAAAAGGGCTCGATCCGGGTCAATCCCCGCATGCAGACGTCGGCGCCGGGGGTCTGGGCCGCCGGTGACTGCGCCGAGAGCTTTCACCTGGTCAGCCGCCGTCCTTTCCATGTCGCCCTCGGCACGGTAGCCAACAAGCAGGGGACCGTCGCCGGCATCAATCTGGCGGGGGGGTATGCCACCTTTCCCGGCGTGGTCGGCACCGCGGTCAGCAAGATCTGTAAATACGAGGTGGCCCGCACCGGTCTGATGGAGCAAGAGATTCGCGCCCTCGGCCTGCTCTATAACACCGCCACCATCGAGAGCAAGACCAGGGCTGGCTACTATCCCGGTGCCGGCTCGATCACGGTCAAGTTGTTGGCAGAGCAGGGGAGCGGTCGTCTGCTCGGCGGGCAGATCGTCGGACTGGAAGGGGCGGCCAAGCGCATCGACGTCCTCGCCACCGCCATCACTGCCGGCATGACGGTACAGCAGGTGGCGGATCTCGACCTCTCTTATGCGCCCCCCTTCTCGCCGGTCTGGGATCCGGTGCAGACCGCCGCCCGGCAGCTGTTGAACAACGGTGCATGAAAGGAGGCGCACCAGCGACTGGGAATATTCGACAGCGACAGACGGGAGGTACCATGCCTGAACCTCAGGAAAATTTCTCACCGGTTGATGATCCCCGGCTGAAGCTGGTGGATCGAGCCATGAAGCGACTTCAGTATCAGCCGGATGCACTGATTGAGGTGCTGCATACGGCACAAGAGGCCTATGGTTATCTGAGTCGGGAGTTGTTGGCTCATGTATCGGCCAAACTGAAGCTGCCCGAGAGCCAGGTCTTGGGTGTGGCCACGTTTTACCATTTCTTTACCTTGCGACCGAGGGGTGAGCATAACTGTATCGTCTGTACCGGCACCGCCTGTTATGTCAAGGGGGCGGGGGAGATCGTGAAAGCCATGGAATCGAGCTGCCAGGTTCAGGCAGGCCAGACCACCGCTGACGGCCGGATTTTTCTGGGGACGGCCCGTTGTCTCGGTAACTGTAGTCTGGCGCCGATGTTGACTCTTGATGGCCGTGTCCATGGCCCTGAGACACCGTCCGGAGCAGTCGAAAAACTGCAACAGTTACTGGAGGTGCAGGATGAATCGAACTGAGCTTGTCGAGCTTGCTGAAAACCTTGAACAGCAGCGTCAAAGCATGGCGTTGCGCCTGCTGGTCTGCTGTGGCACCCCCTGTGTGGCAGCCGGAGCAGAAGCAGTGGTGGCGGCGCTGCGTGAAAAGGTAGCCGTTTCGGAAACTCCGGTGAACGTGGATGTGGTCGGAACCGGTTGTCTGGGGCCCTGCAGCCGGGGACCGCTGCTGACGGTACAGCGTTCGAGAGAAACGGACGTGATCTATGAGCGGATAACACCTCAGCAGGCGGTCTCCATACTGGATGCCTGTCTCGGAAAAGCGGACGTGCCGGAGCAGGGACGATTGCCGGACAACTTCCCATTTTTCAGCTGCCAGACAAAAGTGGTGCTGGCCACTAGCGGGCGCATCGATCCGGAGGATATCCGGCAGTACATCAGTTATGGCGGTTATGGCGCTCTGGCCCAGGTGCTTCATGAATCGAGCCCGCAAGAGATCTGCGACGGCATGGTGACCAGCGGGCTGCGGGGGCGCGGGGGCGGAGGCTACCCCACCGGCCTCAAGTGGCAGTTGGTACGCAAAGAGAGCGGCGTGCGAAAATTTGTCGTGGCCAACGGCGACGAAGGGGATCCGGGTGCCTACATGGATCGGTCCCTGATGGAGTCAGATCCCCATCGAATACTGGAGGGGATGGCGATTGCCGGCTATGCCGTGGGGGCAGAACAGGGATATATCTATGTGCGGGGAGAGTATCCCCTGGCAGCAGAACGACTCCGGAAGGCTATTCGTGATGCGGAGCACCTTGGAGTTCTGGGCAGCCGGGTTCTCGATTCAAGCTTCAGCTTCAGGGTTGATATCCGCATCGGGGCCGGCGCTTTTGTCTGCGGCGAAGAAACCGCCCTTCTCGCTTCCATCATGGGGCGTCGCGGTCAACCTCGTATCCGTCCTCCCTATCCGGCCCAAGCCGGGCTCTGGGACTGCCCCACATTGATCAATAATGTGGAAACTTTCGGCAATATAGCGGCCATCTTTACCATGGGACCTGCCGCCTTTGCCGCGATCGGCAACGGGAAAAGTCGGGGCACCAAGGTCTTTGCCCTGTGCGGCGAGGTCGTGAACACCGGGTTGATTGAAGTGCCGATGGGTATCCCCCTGCGGGATATTGTCTTTGCTGTCGGCGGCGGCCTGCCGGGCGGTGCACCGTTCAAGGCGGCCCAGACCGGCGGTCCCAGCGGCGGCTGTATCCCGGCCGAAAAGCTCGATACACCGGTGGATTATGAGAACCTGCAGGCACTCGGCTCCATCATGGGTTCCGGAGGCCTGATTGTCATGGGGGAGACAAGCTGCATGGTCGATGTGGCCCGCTTCTTCATGGAGTTCTGCCTGGATGAAAGCTGCGGTAAATGCGTCCCCTGCCGGACCGGAACCATCGAAATGTACCGGATATTGACCAGAATCTGCAACGGCAGCGCCCGACCCATCGATTTGGAAAACCTGGAAAAATTATGCCTGATGGTCAAAGAGACCTCCCTGTGTGGACTGGGTGCGGCGGCCCCCAACCCGGTTCTTTCAACCCTGCGCTGGTTCAGGGACGAGTACGAGGCCCATGTCAAGGAGCGGCGTTGTCCGGCCGGGGTATGCGCCATGAACGAACTGCCGATACACGAGATGGCTGATGAACTGCTGCGCCGCATCGCGGCGGGGCGCGTTAACGGGGAGGCCTTCTGATGGCTGCCATTACTCTGACGATGAACGATGAGATGATAACGGCCCGGCAGGGGCAGACGCTCCTTGAGGTGGCCCGGGAAAACGGCGTCGATATTCCGACCCTGTGCAACATGGACGGGCTGGAACCGTGGGGCGGCTGTCGCCTTTGCCTGGTCGAGCTGAAGGGAGTTCCCCGTCCGGTGCCGGCATGCCTGACCCAGGTCCAGGATGGCATGGTGGTCACAACCGGCAGTGACACCATTGTCGAGTACCGGCGGATCATTGTGGAGCTGCTGTTGGCGGAGCGGACCCACACCTGTTCGGTCTGTGTCCAGAACGGCAACTGCGAACTGCAGGGGCTGGCGGCACGGCTGGGGGTGGATCACGTCCGTTTTGATTACCTTCACCAACTTCTGCCCATGGACGCAAGCCGTGAGCGCTTTGCCCTGGATCATAACCGCTGCATACTCTGTCTGCGCTGTGTGCGGATCTGCGATGCCGTGGAAGGCGCCCACACCTTGGATGTGCGAGGCAGGGGTGTCACCAGCCGGATTGTGGCTGACCTGGACCGCCCCTGGGGGGAGAGCACCAGCTGTACTGACTGCGGCAAGTGCGTTCAGATCTGCCCGACCGGTTCCCTTTTCAAAAAGGGCGCCACCGTGGGTGAGATGATCAAGGATCGCGAATTCCTGATGAGGATACTTGAACGTCGTCGCCTGGTCGCACGTGGGAGGAATTTATGACCGCTCCAACACCGAAGCTGCGTCTGGCCACGGCCTGGTTGGGCGGCTGTTCCGGCTGCCATATGAGCTTCCTGGATCTGGGGGAGCGCCTGATAAAGATCGCTGACTCCATCGAGCTGGTCTACGGCCCCCTGGTCGATGCCAAGGAGTTTCCCGAAGGTGTAGACGTGGCCCTGATCGAAGGGGCGGTTGCCAATGCGGATAACCTCGAATTGCTGGGACAGATCCGGGAGCGGAGTCGCGTTCTGGTGAGTTTCGGCGATTGTGCAGTCAGCGGAAACGTCACCAGTCTGAGAAACTTTTTTACGGTGGATGATCTGCTGACCGCCGTCTACCATGTCGGCCCCGGCAGTGCTCCCCATGGGGTAGAAGCGGTGCAGGTCTTGCCGGCACTATTACCACGGGTGCTGCCGCTGCATCATGTGGTTACGGTCGATGCCTACCTCCCCGGTTGTCCCCCTGACCCGGAGCGGATCTGGACGGCGCTTTCGGCCCTTCTGAGGGGTGAATCGGTATATTTGAGCCCGGAACAGAAAACCTTCGGGTAGCGAAAAAACAACTCATGATCCGATTTCCTGCGACAGGGAGAAGATATGACACAAACGATCACGATTGCACCGGTCACCCGCATCGAAGGACACGCCAAGATCACCATCCATCTGGATGATGCCGGTCAGGTGGCCGATGCCCGCTTCCATGTGACCGAGTTCAGGGGATTCGAGAAATTCTGTCTGGGGCGCAGCTATCGGGAGATGCCCGCCATCACGGAGCGGATCTGCGGTATCTGTCCGGTCAGCCATGCCCTGGCGGCGGCCAAGGCCGGGGATGCCCTCAAGGGGGTGAAGATCCCTCCGGCAGCGGAGAAACTGCGCCGACTGATGCATTGTGCCCAGCTGGTACAGAGCCATGCCTTGAGCTTCTTCCTGCTCTCCGGCCCCGACCTGCTCCTGGGGATGGAGAGCGACCCGAAAAAGCGCAACCTGATCGGTTTACTGGAAGCGATGCCCGGGCTGGCGAAGGAGGGGATCCGGCTCAGACAGTTCGGCCAGGATGTGATCCGCCTGATCGGGGACCGCTCGGTCCATCCGGCCTGGGCGGTCTCCGGCGGAGTACGGGAACCGCTTTCCCCGGAAAAACGGGACGGGATTGCTGCCGGGCTCCCGGAGGCGATGTCAACCGCCCGGAAGGCTCTCAAGCTGGGGAACGAAGCCTTGGAGCGCATGGCGGAAGAGGCTCGCTGCTATGGGAACTTCCCCAGTCTCTTCATGGGGCTGGTGGGGGGTAATGGCGATCTGGAACATTATGACGGCACCCTGCGAATGGTCGATGAGTCCGGTTCTGTTTTGGAGGAATGTTTCGATCCGTCCCGTTATGGCGATATCATCGGTGAGGCTGAGGAGAGCTGGACCTATCTCAAGTTCCCCTATTACAAACCCCGTGGCCACGAAACCGATGCCGGCATGTACCGGGTTGGTCCTCTGGCCAGACTGAATGTTGCCCGCCAGGCGGGGACTCCTCTGGCTGAAGATGAGCTGCGAAGTTTCCGGCAGTTCGGCGAAAGCGGCGGGCCGGTTCAGGGGAGCTTCTACTACCACCAGGCCCGGCTGATCGAGTTGCTGTTCTGTCTGGAGACCATGGCCGCCCTGCTCGATGACCCGGAAATCCTGGATACCCATGTGCGCAGCCATGCCCGCACCAACAACCGGGTGGGGATCGGGATAGTGGAGGCTCCAAGGGGAGTGCTGTTTCATGAGTATCATGTTGATGACAATGGTCTTCTGAACTACGTCAACCTGATCATCGCCACGGGCCACAACAACCGGGCCATGAATCGCACTGTACTGCAGATCGCCCAACGGTACCTGAGGGGCGGACGGCTGGAAGAGGGTCTGCTGAATCGGGTGGAGCATGGTATTCGCTGCTATGATCCCTGCCTTTCCTGCTCGACTCATGTCACTGGCAGGATGCCGATGAAGATGGAACTGTACGGTCCGGCGGGAGAGCTGTTGGACAGCATCAGTCAGAGTTCCTGACGACTTGGCCTCTGGTCATAACCTGAAAAGGGAGGACAGGCGGTATGCGCTATCTTTATTATGGCCTCTTTGTGATCGGGGCTTATCTGGTCCTGGCCATGTTTCCCCTCTTTGTCCTGCTGGTCGGGCCGGAAATCCCCGGACGCGGCTTCTGGCGGGAACTTTCGGTGGGGCTCGGCTTCGCGGGGCTGGCGATGATGGGGCTGCAGTTCTTTTTGACCGGCCGCTTTCAGGGGATCACGTCGCCGTACGGGATAGACGTGGTCTATCACTTCCATCGCGCGATCTCGCTGCTGGCCTTTATCTTCCTGCTCCTCCACCCGCTGATTCTCCTCTTCTCGGCCCCCGCCACTCTCGGTTTGATGAACCCGGTTGCGGCGCCGGAGTGGATCACCGCCGGCAGCATCGCCTTTTTTGCCTTTGCCCTGATCGTCATCTCCTCTCTGTATCGCCAGCAGTTGGGTCTGAGCTATGAGCGCTGGCGGATGATTCACGGCTATGGGGCCGTCGCTGCGGTGACCCTCTCCCTGTGGCACATGATCGGCGTCAATTACTACCTGCAAGGGGATGTGAAGCGCGGCCTCTGGATTGCCATCACGATCACCTGGGTTCTGGCTTTGCTTTATATCCGTTTGGTCAAGCCGCTGCTGATGAGCCGCCAACCGTACACAATCGAAGCGGTCATCCCGGAGCGCTGCAGCAGCTGGACATTAATTTTGAAGCCCGAGGGCCACGCCGGGATGGAGTTCAAGCCCGGCCAGTTTGTCTGGCTCACCATCGGTAAATCACCCTTCTCTATCCGCGAGCATCCCTTCTCTTTTTCCTCAAGCGCCATGCATCCGGAAAAATTGGCCTTTACGATCAAGGAGCTGGGGGATTTCACGAACACGATCGGCAGCGTATCACCGGGGACACGCGCATATATCGACGGCCCCTACGGCAGCTTTACCCCGGATCGCTACCAGTTTTCAGGGTATGTCTTTATCTCCGGCGGGGTGGGAATTACCCCGGTGATGAGTATTTTGCGCACCTTTGCCGACCGCCATGAACTGCGGCCGCTCCTCCTTTTCTATGGAAGCAAGGAGTGGGAAGAGGTGACCTTCCGGGAAGAGCTTGAGCTGTTGCAGTGTCAGTTGAATTTGCAGGTTGTTCATGTCCTCACCGCGCCGCCGGAAGGCTGGACCGGAGAGCAGGGCTTTATCGATGCGGAGGTGATGGGCCGCTACCTTCCGCAGCAAAGAATGGACTGTGAGTATTTTGTTTGCGGCCCGCTCCCCATGCAGCAGGGGATCAGGTCAGCGCTGGAGCAGCTGGGGGTCCCGGCCGAACAGGTGCAGTCGGAAAGCTTCAACTTTGTCTAAGGAGAGGCCATGAGAGAAAAATATGCCATGCACCTGGCCCTGGCCAGCGGCGGCCTCATCTTTTTGGTGACGATCTTGTTCGCTCTTGTGCAGTCGCCCGATATTTTGTCTGCTTCGGTGCAAACAGGAGCGGACGTACCTCACCCCTTGGCCGGCTACGAGAGTTGTGACAGCTGCCACGGTCGGGAGGGAATGATGCCGTATCCGGTGCGTCATCTCGGCTGGAGTAATAACAGCTGTCAGGGATGTCACGGCCGGGACGACGCAGCGGCACCATGAATGGAGAGAGGATGCATCACCAAAAAGGATTAAAACCGCAACCATCAAAAAGCCAGGTCCGCAATGAAAACCGGATCCATACCTGGGTCGGCCGGGCACTCCTGATCGTTGTCGCGGTCGAATGGGTCCTGCTTCTGCTCGATGCCCGCTGGTTGGCGATGTTCTTAGTCACGCTGATTATCGCCGCCCTGATTGCTCCGTCGCTCTTTCGCAGGAAGCTGGACGTGGAAATCCCTGTCGAGTTTCACCTTGCGGCGGTTCTCTTTGTTTTTGCCTCTCTTTATCTCGGTGAAATACAAAGTTTTTATCAGCGATTCTGGTGGTGGGATATTGCCCTGCATACAACCGCAGGTCTGTTGATGGGGATCGTCGGATTTTTACTGGTCTATCTTTTGAACGAAAGTAAACGGGTAGAATTGCACATGACCCCCGGCTTCATTTCCTTGTTTGCGTTTTTATTTGCTGTTACCATCGGCACAGTTTGGGAGATTTTTGAATTCTCCATGGATCAGCTCTTTGGCCTCAACATGCAAAAACCGATGATGGGTGATCCCTCCGGTCTGACCGACACGATGTGGGATATGATTGTGAATGCACTCGGGGCATTTCTTATCAGCTTCATGGGGTGGTGGTATCTGAAACGGCAAAAGAAGTTTTTTGTGAAAGAGTTGATTCGAACGTTTATTCAAAAAAATCCAGGATTGTTTGATAAGTAAAGTCAGTTCTCAGTCTGGCAACAACCGCCTGACATGGCGTCAACACGTAACCGGAGGAAATAACATGTTCAAACGCATCACGCTCTTTTTAATCACCAACCTGGCGATCGTCTTTGTTCTGAGTATTGTCCTCAACCTCCTCGACGTCGGTCCGATGCTCAACGAGCAGGGGATCGACTTTGCCAGCCTGATTCTCTTTGCCGCCGTCTTCGGCTTCGGTGGCTCGCTGATCTCGCTGGCGATCTCCAAGTGGACGGCCAAGCGCTTGACCGGCGCACGGGTGATTACCAGTCCGGCCAATGAAGTGGAGTTCTGGCTGGTGGAGGTAGTGCGCCGTCAGGCAACGCAGGCCGGGATTGCTATGCCGGAAGTAGCTATCTACGATGCGCCGGATGTCAATGCTTTTGCCACCGGCATGCGGCGCAACAGCGCTCTGGTGGCGGTGAGCACCGGACTGCTGCGGGCGATGGACCGCAACGAGGCCGAAGCGGTTTTGGCTCATGAGGTCAGCCATGTGGCTAACGGCGACATGATCACCCTGGCGTTGATTCAGGGGGTGGTCAATACCTTTGTCATCGTTGCGGCGCGCCTGGTCGGCCATCTGGTCGATCGCGTGGTCTTCAAGACCGAGCGCGGCCACGGCCCCGGCTTCTTTATCACTTCGATGGTCGCCCAGATCGTCTTCGGCATCCTCGCCAGCACCATCGTCTTCTGGTTCAGCCGCCAGCGGGAGTTCCGCGCCGACGCCGGTGCCGCGACTCTGGCCGGACGGGAGAAGATGATTGCGGCGCTGGAGAAGCTGCGCCAGAGTTCCCGCCAGCCGCATTTGCCGGACCAGATGAGTGCTTTCGGCATCTCGGGCACCGCCAAAAGCGGTTTAAAGCGGCTCTTTATGACCCATCCTCCTCTGGAAGAACGGATCGCCGCCCTCAAGCGCGGCTAAGGGACTCTTGGTATGCCCGATTTGAACGCCCTCTTTCTTACCGTCGGCAACTATTGCCGGCGCGAGGTGATCACCTGCGCGCCTTCTGACCGGTTGCCTGCGGCGGCGGCGATCATGCAGCGTCGCAATATCTCCAGCCTGGTGGTCTGTACCGGAGGGCAGCCGGTCGGCATTCTGACTGATCGCGACCTGCGCAACAAGGTGGTGGCACCAGGAATCGATCCCGGCACCTTGAGCGTCGCTGAGGTCATGAACAGTCCGGTGCTGACGATCTCCGAAGATGACTACCTCTTCGAAGCGCTGCATCGCATCTCGCGCCACCGCATTCATCGCCTGGTGGTGACCGGTCCGAAGGGCGAACTCGCCGGGATCATCACCGATTCGGATATCCTGCGGGTGCAGACCCGTTCGCCGCAGCAGTTGGTGCGGGAGATCGAGGAGGCCGCCACTATCGACGAGCTCAAAGGGCTGCATCAGCGGGTTCAGGGTCTGGTCCAGCACCTGATCGGCACCGGTGTCCACATTCGCGATATGGTCCGGCTCATTGCCCATCTCAATGACCGGATTGTTATCCGCTTGATCGATCTGCTGCGGGCGGACCGTTTTACCGGCCTGACCGAAAAGTTTGCCTTTGTGGTGCTGGGGAGCGAAGGGCGCAGTGAGCAGACCCTGACGACCGATCAGGATAATGCGCTGATCTATGACGACGATCTTCCTGCCGCGGATCTACAGCAGCTGCGAGAGTTCAGCACCCTCCTCATCAACAGCCTGATTGCCATCGGTGTCCCATCCTGTCCGGGGGGCATCATGGCCAAGAACGATCCCTGGCGCCGCAGTCTCCATGATTGGCGCACGGTCCTCGATCAGTGGTTCAGTACCCCGACCCCGGAAAACATCATGAACGTCAGTATGTTCTCTGACTTGCGGATGTTAAGCGGCGATCCGGCTCTGGAGCAGGCGTTGAAGGACCATGTTGTCGGGCGCCTGCAGGGGAATGATTTCTACCTCGGGCATATGACCGCCAATCTCCTGCACTTCCCGGTGCCGCTGGGTCTGTTCGGCCGGGTCAAGGGGGAAAAAGGGGAGCATGCCGGGCGGCTTGATCTCAAGAAGGCGGGGATTTTCGCCATCACCGAGGGGGTGAAGATCCTGGCGCTAGCAAACGGGGTGCAGGAAACCGGCACGGCCCGACGCATCGAGCGGTTGACGGAGCAGGGCGAGTTGACGCAAAAAGCGGCCGACGACCTCATTGCCAGTTTTAACGCGCTGGTCCATTTCCGCCTGCGTACCCAGGTCGATGCCATCAGCGCCGGCAGGGCGCCGGATAACCGCATCACCCTGGCCGGGCTGAACCGGATGGAGCAGGAGCGTCTCAAAGCGGCGCTGCAAGGGGTCCGTTCCTTTCAGGAAAGTCTCGGCAGCCGCTACCGGCTGGGACAATCGATTTAGGTTGGGTAAAGCCGCTTTATTGAAATCAACTCCACAAACCATATTTTAGGCAGGCGCACTTCATGACTCCAGGAGCACCGGAAAATTATCCCCTGCGGGAAGCCCTGCATCGTCTGCGACAAACGGTCAACAAGTATTTCGATAGCAAGTCCGTTGACGTACAGCACAAAGAGGTCATCAAAGAGCTCTACAGCCGCACCGATATGACCGGCACCTATATCGCTTCGCTGGTCTTCGCCAATCTCATCGCCCTGTTGGGCCTTTTGTCCAACAGCGTTGCCGTGGTGATCGGCGCCATGCTTATCTCGCCGCTGATGGGGCCGATCTTTACCCTCGGATTGGCCTTTGCGCTGGGACATCTGACCATGGCCCGCAAGGCGGCGCGGATTATCACCATCAGTGTTTTGGTGACGGTGCTGGCGGCGGCCATCTTTACCCTCCTCTCCCCTCTCAAGGAGGTGACGCCGGAAATCCTCGCTCGCACCCGGCCGAATATCTACGATTTGTTTATTGCCATCTTCTGCGGTGCGATCGGCGCCATTGCCCTCTGCACCCGCAAAAGTTATCTCTTCACCACCACCGGCGTGGCGATTGCGACCGCAGTTATCCCCCCCTTGAGCGTCGTCGGCTATGGCATCGGCACCTTCCAGTTCTCCATGGCCGCGGGCGGCTTTTTCCTCTTCTTCACCAACCTGGTGGCGATCGTCATCAGTTCCGATATTGTCTTCATGCTCCTGCGTTTCCGTACCTCTATGGTCGAGGAGAGCCCATACCCTTTGCGGCTGCGGTTGCGCGTTCTCGGGGTGACCCTCGCTCTGATCTCTGTTCCCCTGATCACCATCCTGGTCATCGATATTCGCGCCCTGAAGTTTACCAAGCGGATTGAACAAACGCTCAAGGGTCAGCTCAATCTCAATGGCCAGTCGCGTCTAACGTCCTTCTCCATTAATCGCGATGACCCGGTCATCAAGGTCCTGGCGACCGTGAACACTGTCACGGAGTTTGATGCCACCACCGAAAAGGTCATTCAAAACGCCCTCGCCAGCCAGTCGAACCGTCCCATCGAGCTGCAACTGGAGCAGGTCGTGGTCAAGGCCGGTACGATTAAGCCGCAGACGACTCCTTTGCTTCCGGGGCCTTCCGCTTTGATCCCTTCCGCTTCGGCCCCTTCCGTTCCCGAGAATCTTGCCACTCTGCGCATTAAAACGATGACGATTATCCGGGCGGGCTGTGACGAAGCCGGAACCTTCCTGGCCCCCTGGCCGGTGCGGAGCTGTGAGGTCAGCTTCAGTGCCGAATCTGCTCCGGCGACCCTCCATCTGCGCCTTGGCCGGGATTTTCCTCTGCGCGAGCAGGAGGAGCGCTGGCTGAATCTGGCGGTCGCTAAAAAGTTGCAGGAAGAGGTGGTCTTGAAGCTGTCGACGGTGCCGCTGCTACCGCCTCTGACCGTCGGTGACGACGGGATCCCGGACGCAGCCGGAGTGAAAGCGTTGGCGCTCCTCAAGGAGTTGCTGCGCCAAGAGATCCCGCTGCGCTTGACCTTGCACTACCCGACCGGGGGCCGAAACAACCTGAAAAGAGCGCGTTTGCTGCAAGTCTACCTCGAAAAAGAGTTGGGAATCGCCGGCGAGCGGATCACCCTCAAATCATCCGGGAGCAGTTTTCTGGTAACCGTGGCAGAGGGGAGGTAGGGCGATGCTCCTGGCGGTCCTTTGCGGTTTCGTCGCTGCGCTCTTTGCACCCCTCTGCTTCCGCCGTTTCCCGCTCTGGGCGGGGCGGCTGGCGCCGCTCCTCCCCCTTGGGCTCTTTCTCTACTTCCTCAGTCACATCGGCGCGGTCAGCCGGGGGGAGGCGGTGGTCGTCTCCACCCCCTGGATCCCTTCCCTCGGCATCGACTTTGCTCTTTATCTCGACGGATTGGGGATGCTCTTTGCCTTGCTGGTGACTGGCATCGGCTTTCTCATCTTTCTTTATACTCCCGCCTATCTTGAGGGGGACCGTCGCCAGGGGACGCTCTTTG
Source organism: Desulfuromonadales bacterium (assembly GCA_034370465.1). Taxonomy (GTDB): domain Bacteria; phylum Desulfobacterota; class Desulfuromonadia; order Desulfuromonadales; family UBA2197; genus UBA2197. Next base: position 6,800 of record JAXMLA010000289.1, on the reverse strand, counting down.
CCTGGCTCCTGGCCTTTATGGCGGCGATGCTCGGTACCACCCTCGCCGGCAATCTTGTCACCCTCTTTCTCTTTTGGGAGTTGACCGGCCTCTGTTCTTACCTGCTCATCGGCTTTGATCATGAAGCCGAGGGTTCCCGCAGCGCGGCCCTGCAGGCACTGCTGGTGACTGGTGGCGGCGGGCTCGCCCTCCTTGCCGGCTTCCTCCTCCTCGGCAACGTCGTCGGCAGCATGGAACTGCCGGTCCTCCTGGCAAGTGGCGATCTGGTGCGTAACCATCCCCTGTATCTGCCGATTCTCCTCCTGCTCCTGGGCGGTGCCTTTACCAAGTCGGCGCAGTTCCCTTTCCATTTCTGGCTGCCGAACGCCATGGCGGCGCCGACGCCGATCTCCGCCTACCTCCACTCCGCGACCATGGTCAAACTCGGGATTTACCTCCTCGCCCGCTTCTCTCCCCTCCTGGCCGGGACGGAGCTCTGGCTGGCGCTGGTTGCCGGGGTCGGTGGATTGACGATGCTGGTCGGGGGGATTCTGGCGATTCTGGAGCATGATCTTAAACGGATTCTCGCCTGGTCGACGGTCAGTGCTCTGGGGATCCTGACTCTCCTCCTCGGGGTCGGGACCCCGGCCGCCATCACTGCGGCGATCCTGCTGCTGCTGACCCATGCCCTTTACAAGAGCTCCCTCTTTCTCGTCGCCGGTGCCATCGATCACGGCGCCGGCAGTCGCGATACCCGGCAATTGGGGGGGCTGGCAAGGAAGATGCCGTGGCTGGCCGTCGCCGCGATTGTGGCCGCCCTGGCCATGGCCGGCCTGCCGCCGCTCTTCGGTTTCATCACCAAAGAGTCGATCTACACCGCTCTGCTCCTGTCCCCCTGGGAGCCGCTGCTGCTGACCGGATTGATGCTGGCGGCGAATGGACTGATGGTGACGGTGGCAGTCATGACTGGCCTGCGCCCCTTTTTCGGCAAAGGGGTGCCCGCTCTTGCGCCGCCCCACGCCCTCTCGCCGACCCTGTGGCTGGCGCCCCTTTTTCCTGCCGCGCTTGGACTCCTCCTCGGCCTGGTCCCCAACACGGTCGCGCCCCTCCTTCTTTATCCGGCGATTGCTGTGGTGCAGGCGGCGCCTGCCAGTAGCGTCCTTAGTCTGTGGCATGGGATCAATGCCGAACTGCTGCTGAGCGTGGCGACCCTGCTTCTCGGCACTCTGATCGTCCTGAGTCGGCGCCGACTGCTGACGCTATTGCCGGCTTCCTGGCAAGAAGGGGGCTTTACCCAGGATGGCGGCTACATCCTGCTGTTGCGCGCCTTGCTGCGCGGTTCCCGGCTGCAGACGATGGTGGTGCAGAACGGCCGGCTCCGCTATTACCTGATGGCAACGATCGGGGTCGCCATGGGTTCAATGGGGCTGACCTTTATGGAGAGCGGCGGTCTGCCGGGCTCGCTGGTCTGGCCCAGCGGTTACCTGCATGAGTGGCTGGCAGCCGCGATTATTGTCGCCGGGGCACTGACCGTCACGGTCACCGATTCCCGACTCGGGGCGGTGGTGTCGCTGGGGACGGTCGGCTACGGGGTTTCGCTGGTCTATATCCTTTACGGTGCTCCGGATCTGGCCATGACCCAGTTCTGTATCGAGACCCTGGCGATCGTCCTCTTTGTCCTGGTCCTGTATCGCCTCCCCCTCTTCACCCTCCTCTCTACTCCACTGGTGCGGCTGCGCGATGCGTGCATGGCCGCCGCTATCGGCGGGCTCATGACCCTGCTCATGTTTTATGTTCTGGCGCAGCCGTTGGTGCCGCATGTCAGTGATTTCTTTCTCGCTAACAGCCAGCCGCTGGCGCACGGCCGCAATGTCGTCAACGTCATCCTTGTCGACTTCCGCGCCCTCGATACTCTCGGCGAGATTGTTGTTCTGGCAGTGGCGGCGCTCGGGGTCTTCGGTCTCATGCAGTCGCGCCGGCCCGACGGGGAGGGGAAATGAGTTCGATTATCCTTTCCACCACCATCCGGCTCCTTTTGCCGCTCCTCCTCCTCTTCTCCGTCTTTCTGTTGCTGCGCGGCCACAATGAGCCGGGCGGCGGCTTTGTCGGCGGATTGGTCGCTGCCGCCGCCATCTCCCTTTATGCGCTGGCGGAAGGGGTCGCCGCCGCCCACCGCATCCTCATCGTCAATCCCCGGCAAATGATTGCCAGCGGTCTCCTTGTTGCCCTGAGCAGCGGAGTGATTCCCCTGATGACCGGACGTCCTTTCCAGTCAGGCCTGTGGCTGCCGTATTCGCTGCCGGTTCTCGGACATGTCGGCACCCCGCTCCTCTTCGATCTTGGCGTTTATCTGCTGGTGGCAGGGATGGCGCTCCTGATCGTTTTGTCGCTGATGGAGGAGGAGTAACGATGGAGAGTGTCTTTGCGGTGGTGGTCGGCATCCTCTATGCGACCGGTCTTTATCTGATGGTGCGGCGCAGTATTGTCAAGACCATTTTCGGTCTGGCCCTCCTCGGCAACGGCGCCAACCTGCTGATCTTCACCGTCGGCCGTCTGACCGTCGGTCGCCCGCCTTACGTCCCGCTCGGCGCTCTGGAACCGCTGCCGCCAGTGGCCGATCCTCTCCCGCAGGCGCTGATCCTCACCGCCATCGTCATCGGTTTTGGCGTGCAGGCCTTTGCCCTGGTTCTGATCAAGCGAGTTTATCAAACGGTCGGGAGTGACGATGTCGATGAAATGACGACGACCGACCGGATTGCCGACGACGGAGGGAGCCGGTGATTAATCTCCTCTTTCTCCCTCTGGTCATCCCGCTGGCCACTGCCGTCGCCTGTCTGCTCGCCTGGAAAAACCAGGGGCTGCAACGGATGATCAGCCTGATCGGCTCCTTCTTGTTGCTGATCGCTGCGGCGGTCCTGCTGGTCACCGTCCAGCAGGACGGCGTCCTCAGCGTCCAGGGGGGCGGCTGGTCCGCCCCCTTCGGCATCACCCTGGTGGCCGACCTCTTCAGCGCGCTGATGGTCTGCGTTTCCGGCGGCATGGGGCTGGTGGTGGCAATCTACTCTTTGGCGGATACCGAGGCGGAGTACGAGCGCCTTGGCTACCATCCGCTGATGCAGGTCCTGATGCTCGGGGTCTGTGGCTCTTTTTTGACCGGCGATCTCTTTAATCTTTATGTCTGGTTCGAAACCATGCTCATCGCCTCCTTTGTCCTGCTGGCCATGGGGGGCAAACGTGCCCAGATGGAAGGGGCGATCAAATATGTCGTCCTCAACCTGATTGCCTCGGCCCTCTTCCTCGCCGCGGTCGGCATCCTTTACGGGGTGGCCGGCACCCTCAATATGGCCGATCTGGCGCGCATGCTGCGGGAAAGTGAAAGTTCTGGCCCGATTCCGGTGATCGCCATCCTCTTCTTTATCGCCTTCGGGATCAAGGCGGCGGTCTTCCCCCTCTTCTTCTGGCTGCCGGCGTCTTATCACACGGCGCCGATGGCGGTGACCACCATCTTCTCGGCGCTCCTCACCAAGGTCGGGGTCTATGCCCTGATCCGGATCTTTACCCTGGTCTTCTTTGCGGAGCTGGCGGCGTGGCAACCCTACATCCTGGCGATTGCCGGTTTGACGATGGTGATCGGCGTCCTCGGGGCGGTGGCTCAGGATGAAATGCGGCGGCTCCTCTCCTTTCATATCGTCAGCCAGATCGGCTATCTGATTATGGGACTGGGACTGTTGACTCCACTGGCGCTGGGAGGGGCGATCTACTTCATGGTCCATGTCATTGCCGCCAAGTCCGCCCTCTTCCTCGCCACCGGTATGGTGCTGCGTTTGACCGGGACGACCGAACTGAAAAAACTCGGCGGCCTGTATCGCCGCCAGCCCCTGCTGGCGGGGCTCTTTCTGGTCGCGGCATTGGCGCTGGCCGGTATCCCCCCGCTGTCTGGTTTCTGGGCCAAGTTGGCACTAATCTGGTCCGGCCTGGAGAGCGGCGGCCACTACCTGATCGTTGCGGTGGCCTTGCTGGTGAGTCTGCTTACCCTCTTTTCCATGACCAAAATCTGGGCCGCAGCTTTCTGGAAAGGAGCCGTGGTCAACGGTGCGACGGATACGCCACTTCTGCCGTGCCGGGTGTACTGGCAGATGGCTGTGCCGACGGCGCTCTTGACCGCGACGACCGTCCTCATCGGCCTCTGGCCGGAGCCGTTGTATGCGCTCTGCATGGATGCGGCCCGGCAACTCCTGCTGCCCGACGCTTATATCTTTGCGGTTTTGGGGGTGCATCCATGAGTCCTTTTCTCACCAACCTCCTGCTGGCGCTGGCCTGGGTGGCGCTGACCGGTCATTACCAAGCCGCCAACTTTTTTGTCGGCTTGGTCCTCGGCTATGCCGCCCTGCGCATGACGCTGCGCGGTAAAAGTGTTGCCGCTTACGGGGCCCGCCTCGTCGCCATTGTCGGCTTTGTCCTCTTCTTTCTCAAGGAGCTGATCATGGCCAATCTCCGCCTCGCTTATGATGTCCTCACCCCCCACCATTATATGCGCCCCGGCATCATCGCCATCCCCCTTGATCTCAAGAGCGACCTGGAAATCACTGTCCTGACGACGCTGATCACCTTGACCCCCGGCACTCTCAGCCTGCATGTCACCGATGATCGTCGCACCCTCTACATTCACGCCATGTACATCGATGACGCCGAAAAGCTGATTCGTAACATCAAGGATGGTTTTGAACGCCGGGTGCGGGAGGTGCTGCAATGACCCTCCCCGGCTATATCCTGCAGGTCATCCTCCCCCTCCTCGCTTGCGGTGTGGTCGTCGCCTTTATCCGGCTGCTACGGGGTCCGACCCTGCCGGATCGTGTCGTGGCTCTCGATCTCATGGCGACCCTGATCATCGCCATCTCCGCCGCTTATTCGGTCGTCACCGATCAGCCAGCGTACCTTGATGCGGCGATCGTCCTCGCCCTGATCACCTTTCTCGGGACGGTCGCTTTTGCTTATTATCTCAACCGGCGTATTCCCCATGTTTGAGCTCTGGGTGGCCGGACTCCTCTCCATCGGCGCCCTCTTTGCCGTCATTGCCGCCGTCGGTATCCTGCGCATGCCCGATTTTTACATGCGCATCTCGGCGACCACCAAAGCCTCGACCCTCGGCGCCACCTTTATCCTCGCGGCGACCGCCCTCTATTTTGACGATGCCGCCGTCACCGGCAAGATTATCGCCATTATCGCCTTTGTCATCCTCACCACGCCGGTGGCCGCGCACATGATCGGCCGCGCCGCCCACCGCAGCGGCGTCCCGCTCTGGAAAGAGAGTATCCGCGACGATCTCGCCGCTGCCGAACACGCGCCCCCGACCATAAAAGAAGAAGAGGAGAGCTGAAACGATTATGAATCCCCGCTTGCGCGCGCTGCGCGAACACGTCTACAGAATCATCTTTGAAGCGGATACTTCGGCGGGAAAAGCCTTTGATCTTGCCCTGATCTTCTTCATCCTCCTCTCGGTGGTGCTGGTGATGCTCGACAGCGTCCCCGGCATCCATGATGTGATCGGCGTCTGGTTGCTGGGCGGGGAGTGGCTGATCACCATCCTCTTTACGGTCGAATATCTGCTGCGGCTGAGCGTTGCCCGGCGGCCGGGGCGCTACGCCGGGAGTTTTTACGGCGTCGTCGATCTCCTCTCCATCCTCCCCACTTATCTCAGCATCTTCTTCCCCGGCATGCACTTTTTGACGACGGTGCGGATTCTGCGGATCTTGCGGATCTTCCGCATCCTCAAGCTCGTCCAGTTTCTCGGCGAAGGGAATAACCTGTGGCTGGCGCTGAAACGGAGCCGCCACAAAATTATCGTCTTTCTGACAACGGTGCTGACGGTGGTGATTGTCGTCGGCAGCCTGATGTACACGATTGAGGGCGCAGGGTCCGGCTTCACCAGCATCCCGCAAAGCATCTACTGGGCGATCGTTACCATGACTACGGTCGGCTACGGCGATATCGCCCCCACCACCCCCCTCGGACGGATTGTCGCGTCGATGCTGATGATCACCGGCTACGGCATCATTGCCGTCCCAACCGGGATTGTCACCACAGAGATGATGCGCCCGACCCCGCCGCCGGTCGGCGGAACCTGCCCTTGTTGCGGGAAGAAGGTAGATTGATTTGAAAATCGAAAAATGAACACGATTTGTGTGGTAGGGGCGGGTCTTGTGCCCGCCCGGTTCTGGATCCGAACATCGGATGTAATGCAGAAATGCTAAAGCGGGCACCCACAAGGGGCGCCCCTACCGGAGGGGCAATGATCTACAATCCCGATATTCATCATCGTCGTTCCATTCGTTTGCAAAATTATGATTACGCGACGGCGGGGGCCTATTTCGTGACGATCTGTGCTCAGGGGAAGGAATGTCTGTTCGGTACGGTGGTCGATGGGGTGATGATGGAAAACGATGCCGGACGGTTGGTGAAATCGGTATGGTCAGGATTACCTGAGAGATTTCCAGGGATGGAATTGGATGCGTTCGTAATGATGCCGAACCATTTCCATTTCATTCTGTTTTTGGTAGGGGCACCCCTCGTGGGTGCCCGTTCGGAAGAGGATCAAAGTCGGGCACCCACAAGTGGCGCCCCTACCACCGTTGGGGAGGTTGTCGGCGCATTTAAATCCCTGACGACGCATGAATATACAATTGGCGTCGCAAAATCCCGCTGGCCGGCATTTCCCGGCCGGCTCTGGCAACGCAACTATTTTGAACGCGTGATCCGAAACGATGCTGAGTTAGAAAAGTTCCGTGACTACATCTTGACCAATCCGGCCCGCTGGGCTGAGG
>JAXMLA010000288.1:0-2195 GCA_034370465.1 Desulfuromonadales bacterium | reverse complement strand
CTTCCCGAAGGATAAGACGGAAGCCGAGGCGTTCGAAAAGCAGCGCGAGTTCGCCTGCGGGGCGTTCGCGGAAGAGTCGGCCCTGAGTGTCCCGGGAGTCGGCGTCGAGGGGTCTTCCTTCGGAGGCGGAGAGGATGACGGTGCCGCCGGGGTGGAGCATTTGACGGATCTGATACGCGAACTCGAACAGATCGGCGTCCGGGATGTGCATGACGACGGCCATGGCGACCACGGCATCGAATCGGTCGGCAAGGAGGGCGTGGTCCGCGGGAAGCGGCATGGATGCCTGAGCCAACTGCACGGATGATGGAAGGGTGGAAGAATGGAAGGGTGGAAGGGTGGCAAGGTGGAAGGGTGGCAGGGTGGAAGGGTGGCAGGGTGGCAAGGGTGGCAAGGTGGAAGGGGGCGAAGAATCCGGATAGTCCGTCAGGGTCAGATCCGCAGGGACCGAGGCGCGGAAGGCGTCGAGCATGGCGGAGGAGGCGTCCGTGGCCACGACGCGGAATCCGTTGGATGCCAGGAACGCGGCATCGCGTCCGCTCCCGCATCCGATCTCCAGCACCCGGCCCCGCGGCGGGAGCTGCGCGAGCAGCAGATGATGGAAGGACGAGACATCCGCCGTGGCATAGCGCACGGAGAGCGAGGCCGCATTGGCGTCGTAGGCGGTGACGGTTCGGGGATCCATGGCGGGGGATTGTGAATGGTGACGGGGGAATTGTAAAGGAATTGGAAGAATGGAATGATGGAAGGGTGGAATGGTGGAAGAATTGTCAGAAAGAGTTTCAGGGAGCCTTTGTCGCGAGCTTTGTCGCGAGCTTTGTCGAAGAGTGGAGAGTGTGGATCTTGGACGGGACACTGTCACCCGATCACCGTTTACTGATTAATGATCACCCGTTCGAGGGCTGGGTTCTGGGTGCTAGGTGCTAGGTTCTGGGGGCGGAGGGAGGCGGCATTCTCTTTGTCTTTGCCGTAATCTTTGCCGTAATCTGCGCGGGGGAAGAAGACAAAGGTAAAGATTAGGGTAAAGATGAGGGGGCGATATTCTCAGATTCAACTGCTTAACGGCACGGATTTCCTGTCCCCATGACTGCCTCGGTCTTGATCAACAAATTGCGTCATTAACTCACGAAGCCCGATGGCCGTGATGTGGGCGGCGAGAGGAAATTCTCCTGTTCCGGGATGAACGACGTAAAGATCATCCAACTTCAGATCCGTCATCGCAATGTGCATGGAACGGGTGATCGAGGGGGCGCTGGTGTATTTGAACTCGACCCCCAGCCGTTTGGCTCCGTGCAGGAGAAAAAGGTCGAGTTCCGCGCCGCTCTGTGTGGCCCAGAAATACGCCTGCCGCTCGTCCAGAACAGACATCAGATTTTCCAGCGCAAACCCCTCCCAGGAGGCTCCCATTTTGGGATGGCCTTCCAGTGCGGAAAAGGTGTCGATATTCAACAGGGCATGCAGCAGGCCGCTGTCGCGGATGTAAACCTTGGGCGATTTAACAATTCGCTTGCCTGCATTTTCGAACCAGGGGGGAAGTTGGCGCAGGAGAAACGCGCCCTTCAGTAAATCGGAATAATGGCGGGTGGTGGGATGAGAAACCTGCAGGGAGCGGGCGATTTCAGATCCGTTCCAGGTCTGCCCGTGGTAATGCGCGACCATGGAAAAAAAACGGCGCAGGATCTCCGGCGCCGGGCGGTGACCGTATCCCGGCAGATCCCGCTCGATAAAAGTCCGGAGAAAGTCGTTTCGCCATTGCACACTGCGGCGTTCGGTGGTCGCCGTGAAGGAGAGCGGAAAGCCGCCTCGAAGCCAAAGTGTTCGCATCGGCTCCTCGTCGATCTCGTGCAGATTGAATCCGGCCATATCCACGTAGGCAATGCGACCGGCCAGCGACTCGGATGTCCCGCGTATGATGTCCGGCGATGCGCTTCCCAGAAGAAGAAAACGAGCCGGCTGAGGCGTTCGATCCAGCAGCACACGCAGCGCCGGCATCCATTGAGGCCGACGTTGAATCTCATCCAGGATGACGAGCCCCCGCAAAGACTGCAGCGTCAGCATCGGATCCGTCAATCGGGCCAGATCGGTTGGATCCTCCAAGTCAAAATACGTCGATTCCGTTTGGGACGCAATCAGGCGGGCCAATGTCGTCTTCCCGCATTGCCTCGGTCCAAGCAGAACAACTCCCCTGTTCCACT
>JAXMLA010000287.1:0-10223 GCA_034370465.1 Desulfuromonadales bacterium | reverse complement strand
TCCAGTGCGGTCATGATCTCGGTCGTCATCTTGACCCCGACGTCGGCGCCGATAAGGATCTCTTCGATCTCTTCAAGGAGCTCCGCGTCGATCTGGCTCCGTCCGAACAAAAGGGCATCCATACGCCCAAGAACAGCCGTACGGGTCTTGGCCAACCCATTCTTGATTTTATCGAAGAGACCAAACATAGAGATCAACCTTCCTGGTCAGGGAGAGAAACGGCTCTCTTATTCTCACGCTGATGCCGCCGCACGAGAAAAAGGAGCAAAAGCCCAACGATCAGAGCCGTCACGAGCAGATAAATCAAGATCAGAGCATACATGGTCGCCGACGCGGCGGGGAGGCCCATTGCTACCAGTACGGTTGAAAAGTGCTCAATGATTCGAGTGAGAGTAGCCATCATCGCATCGCAATCAAAGGATGTCGTCGCGCAAGCGCAGCGCACAACGCCGCACCTCAAAGAGCGCACGCCCCAGGGTCTCTTCCTCTTTGCGGGCAGTAAAGACGAGAAAGTAATCGCGGGTGACAAGACGCACAATCATCTGCATGGTCGGGGTGGACACGACCATCTCTTCAAGTTCGTCATCGTCAAACCGGTCGACAGTGGAACGAAGATTCATGAGGATAGCGCCGCTGTAAGCGCCGAGAACCTTGAGTTCATAATCGTCCATGCCCGCGACCTGATCGACAGCTTCGCCTTCCCAGTCGACAAGAATGGCCCCGAGAGCGCCGGGGACGCTGGCCATGAGCCGGGACAAATCTTCTTTCATTGCCACAACTGACCTCCTGTCACAACTGGAGATTGACTGAGACGAGTTTGGAAACACCCGGCTCTTCCATGGTGACGCCGTAAAGGATATCAGCAATCTCCATTGTCCTCTTGCTGTGCGTGATAATAACAAACTGTGAGATAGCGGCCATCTCTTTCACCATCTCATTGAAGCGGCCGATATTGGCTTCGTCGAGCGGGGCATCGACCTCGTCAAGAATGCAGAACGGGGACGGTTTAACCAGAAAGATCGAAAAGATCAGGGCAACCGCAGTCAGCGCCTTCTCCCCGCCCGAGAGGAGACTGACATTCTGCAGCTTCTTCCCCGGCGGCTGAACGATGATGTCGATGCCGGTTTCAAGGAGATCCTCTTCGTCGGTGAGGCGCAACTCCGCCTTGCCGCCGCGGAAAAGACGGGGGAAGATCTCCTGAAACTTGGCATTAACCTGGTCGAAGGTTTCGCGAAAGCGCTTGCGCGTGGTGCGGTTAATCTTGCCGATAGCGGTTTGCAAGCCTTCCAGCGACTGCTTGAGATCTTCCTGCTGCCGGGTGAGAAACTGATAGCGCTCATCGAGTTCCCGGTATTCGTCGATAGCCATGAGATTGACTTCACCAATCTCTTCAATCGCCCGCCGCAGAAAAGCCTGCCGCTGAGGTGCCTTTTCCAGGTCGATCTCCACCGCGACAGCACCAGCAGGAAGCTCGGACAGATCACAACGGAAACGGTCGATCAGCGACTCGCGGAGATGATCGATCTCCAGCTCTATCTCGCGTAGTCGCAACTGCTGGCGGCTGAGGAGGTCGCGACTGCTCTGCAAACGACTGCGCAAGGTCTTGAGGGTCTCTTCTCGGGACTCGATCTCAGCGCATCGCCCATCGAAAACCAGACGGAGAGCATCAAAACGGGCCTGTTCCTCACATCGTCGGCGCAACAGGAGTTCCAGCTCAACCTGCAAGCGCTGCCGTTCCTGTTGTAAAGATTCCAGGGCCAGTCGGCCCTCGTCGGCGCGTGCAGTCAACAGGGTCTGACGACTATGCAGCTCCTGCCGCAGTTTCAACAGTCGCTCCGCCTGGCGCCGGCTCCCCTCTTCCCGTTCTTTAAGGCTGGCCGCGGCGACGCGAATCTTTGTCAACGCTTCACGCAGGGTCTCAACTTCCTGGCGACGTTGATCGACCTCAATTTGCAGCGTCCGCACCAGAGTCTCGAACTCGCTGCGCTCCGCCTCCTTGGCGCTGCGTCCGCTGCTGGCAGCGGCAAGCTGGGCTTCCAACCCCTGCTGCTCTTCGTGGAGCTGATCCTCTTCGAGATTGAGCACTTCCAGGCGATCGTCACAACGACTGACATCCTGCTGCCAGCGGGTCAAGTCCTTTTCATGGTTGACCAGCTGCAACTCGTGCTGGTGCAGCGCAGCGGCAAGATCATTGACCAGAACTTCGGATTGCTGCAGCTGCGTCCGCAACTCCTCCCGCTCTGCAGCCAGGGTCGTCACCGCAGCTTCGCACTCTTTCAGGGCGATAGCGAGTTCACGAATCTCCCGTTTCTTGTGGAGCAGACCGTCACTCAACCCGCTATTAGCGCCACCATTGAGCTCCCCGCGCCAGTTAAGACTTTCACCGCGCGGGGTGACAAGGATAACGCCAAGGGGAAGATCGCTGGTGGCGAGGTAAGGATCGAGGCTCTCGACCAGATAGATGCCGTCAAGTAGACGGTCGATCCGTTCCCGCACCGTCGCTTGCGGTGTCACCATTGCGCTCAACGCCTGGCCGCCGGTAAAGGCGGAAGTGGTGCAGGCCGGGATCGCCGGGAGGAGGAAGCTGCTACGTCCGCCGCGCTCGCGCAGCAGTTCCAGGGCAGCAGTGGCGGTCTGCAGATCGGGAGCCAGCAGGGTTTGCAAGCGCTCGCCGAGGACAGCTTCGAGGGCCACCTCGAATTCACCGGGGACATCGATGAGGTCGGCGAGCATGCCGTTAAAGCTCTGCGCCAGGCGTTGATCCCGCAGCACCGTCTTAATGCCGCTGCCGTAGCCTTCCAACTCCTGCTCCAATCGCTGCAGCGACTCGAGACGCGACTTGACCAGGTTGAAGTTTTCCCGGCTGCGCAGGAGAGTCTCCTCGTTCTTCTCGATCTTCCCTTTATAAGTACGCACCTGTTCCAGCGCCGTTTCCCTCTCCCCATGCAAAGCGATACGCTGCTGACGCAGAGAGGTCAGGGCCGTCTGCGCGGCGCTGCTTTGCTCCTGGGCAACAATAAGGGTTTCCTGCACCGTCACTGCTTCCTGACGATTGCGAGCAAAACGATCCTGCTGGGCGCGCAAACGGCGCTCGGCATTGTCATGTTCGGTGCCGAAGCGGGAAAGTTCGGTGAGCAGAACGTAAAGGCGGGTTCGCGCCGCCTCCACCTGCGTCGCCGCACCCTGGGCGGCGCTCTGTGCCGCGTCGAGATCATGCTGCCCCTGATCGAGCTGCCCCTGCACATGGAGGAGTTCCTGACTGAGCGATTCACTTCCTCCCTGTTGCTGAACTTCTTCACGATCACATTCTACAAGGCGCTCTGCAACCTCCTCACTTTCAAGACGAAGGCGCTCGACTTGCAACTGCTGGCTGTCGATCTCGCGACCGGCAAGGGCATGACGATCTTCACTCTTTTGAATCTCGGCGGAGAGATGATAAAGGCGTTCCTGTTCGGCCGCCACCTCCCGCTCCGCTGCGGCCTGCACCAGACGAAACTCCTCCATCTGCGCTTCATTGGCGGTCAACTCGGCGAGATAACCTTCCATAAGGTAAGTCTGCTCCACCGCTGCACTGCTGTTCGCGGCCTCCTCCGTGCGCAGGGCGTCATAGCGCTGCCGGGCAAAATAGAGCTCGATCCCCTTGAGCTCTTCACGATATTCACGGAAGCGTTCAGCCTTCTGTGCTTGGCGTTTGAGGACGCCGAGCTGACGCCGCACTTCACTGACAATATCGCTGATGCGCAACAGATTCTGTCGCGTCGCCTCGATTTTGCGCAGCGCCGTCTTTTTGCGCGATTTGAACTTGGTGACCCCGGCCGCTTCCTCGATGAGATAACGGCGATCCTCGGCTTTGGCGCTGAGGATCATGCCGATCTTCCCCTGCTCGACGATTGAGTAGGCACGGGCACCGACACCGGTATCCATAAAGAGTTCGCTGATATCAAGGAGTCGGCAGGGGGTTTTGTTAATCAGGTAGTCACTCTCGCCGCTACGAAAGAGGCGGCGGGTGACCATGATTTCAGCATAATCACGAAAGGCGACCGGACCACGCCCTTCTTCGTTGGCAAAGATCAGCGAAACCTCCGCCATCCCCAAGGGCTTGCGACTCTCGCAACCGCTGAAAATGACATCTTCCATCCCCTGTCCGCGAAGATTTTTGGCGCTCTGCTCCCCCATTGCCCAGCGGATGGCGTCGATAATATTACTCTTGCCGCAGCCATTGGGACCGACGACTGCGGTGATCCCTCCCTCGAGATCGAGGACGGACTTGTCGACAAAAGATTTAAAACCAACGATTTCAATTCGTTTAATGCGCATTGACTCCGACTCGGAAAACTATAAATTCATTGCAAGGATGAGGCGTTGCAAGCCGCGCATGTTAACAATCGGCGACAAAGGTGTAAAGAGTTATCACGGCTGCGAAGGGAGACTTAAATAAACAACTCCACGGGGATCAAATCCAAAGAGCCCATTGCCGGAAGGTGACAAGCGAAATATCGACATTGACTTTTTAATGATATTTACGATAAAAGGTACAGTTAATTCCTTGGTCGACGGGGAAAAATCCCCCTGAAAATCGACGATATCTCACCAGAAAAATGGATCACACTGTTAAAAATGCAAAACGCGACCTTAACCAAAACAATAAAGCCTTACTGCAAAGGCCTAGCTTTTCTCCTGATCGTCGTACTTCTTGCCACCAGGCTTGGCAGTTATACGCACGAAATGTTTGCGGGCCCCATCCAGGAGTATATTTTCCAGACAGCAATTGTTTGCGCCGATGAAGAATCACCGGAAAAAACCCCTTACCTCTTTAAAGTCAAAAGACTTTTATCAGATATCGTTAAACCGGAACAGATAGAGCTTGTTTTCGTCCTGGCTCCGGCACTCGACCCGCAACTTCCCGCTCAAGAATTCACCATGCCCCCCGATGTCTACCTCGATATCGTTGTGCCTCCCGATGAAGCGCCTCTCTTCTTTAGTTAGTCAGAAGCTTTACTCTACTAACAGGCTGCTCGCAAAACTGATCACTAAGAGATCCTTAACAACCAACTTTTCGAGGTTCACACCATGAATAAAGCTCTTTTTATTATCGCCACACTCCTCTGTTTTGCTCTTGCCGGTTGTGCACGCAAAACCGCCCCGAAAGCTCCCGAAGCTCTTCCGGTTGCAAGCAGCGCGACAACTGCTGAAGAATCGATCACTCAGCCAAAAGCATCACCCCCAGTGATCGAAGCCGCCGAGATCACCGACCGCGGCGGAAAATCTCTCGGCGAGCTGGGTATCGCCATCGAACCCGTCTATTTTAACTACGACTCATTTCTGCTCAGTGATGCCAGCAAGGCGTCCCTAGTCAATACCTCGCAGGTTTTCCTGCAAAATCCCGCCCTCAAAGCAATCGTTGCTGGGCACTGCGATGATCGCGGTTCCGAAATGTACAATATTGCATTAGGTGAAAAGCGGGCCCTTTCGGTCAAAAACTACCTGACGACTCTCGGCATTGCAGCAGATCGACTGGAAGTGGTCAGCTACGGGGAAGAGAAGCCCGCTGTCGTCGGTTTTGATGAAGAGGCTCGGGCATTGAACCGGCGGGTGGAGTTCATGTAGTTGCAGTGATACGTTACGAACGAAAATAACACAAAAAAATAAGCGCCGGCCGTAAGGTCGGTGCTTATTTTTTTGTGCTTCATGCATGACATAATCTCGCTCAGTGTACGAAGTACAAAACACAAAGAAAAGGGACCTGCATAATGCAAGTCCCTGAATTCTTTTGGTTGCGGGGGTAGGATTTGAACCTACGACCTTCGGGTTATGAGCCCGACGAGCTACCGGACTGCTCCACCCCGCGTCAAGTTCCGAGACTATAGTCGAGGAGGATTTTTGAGTCAACAGTTATTTTCCCGAAAAACACTTTTCATCGCTTCCAGACTTTGGCCTGTGAACGCTTGCCGCTAGCGATCCCTGCCTCTTCGCATAAATGCAAACAACAAATCCCCGGAAATACCCTTTTTGTTTAATATGTTATCTCTGAACCAAAGATTCAAAGCTCTCAAAGCAAATATCTTACTCCAGCGTTTTGCAACGCTGCAAAAGAATCTCCGTAGCGGCTTCGTCAATAACAGATAGAAGTCTAATAACATACTGTTTTTACTCAAAATTTATATATGAAAATAATTATAAAACCTTGGTATATCCTTTGCTATATACAGAGCAACGACCATCACCAAGGAGAAACAGATGAAAACTACCCACGACAACACGACACTCAATTTTGAACAGAACGGCACCGGACCGGCCATCGTCTTTATCCATGACGGCATCGACAATAGTGCCATCTCCGACCGCGGCTTTGCGGCTTTGGTCCATGCCGGTTTCCGCGTCATCCTCACCAACCTGCGCGGCCTGGCCCAATGCGGGGAGGATACGGTAGATGATCTTACCGGTGATGCCGTCGCTCTGCTGAACCACCTCGGCATCGGCAGGGCGGTAATCTTCGGCGTTGGTCGAGGAGGCTGCGTGCTTCTCAATCTACTGGAGAAACATCCCGAGCGGATCGTCGGGTCAAGCCTGGTCATCCCCCAGGGAATGGCCGCCAGCCTGCACCGCTTTGCCGGTCACAACGGTCTGCTGGAGACACTACGGACCGAGAGCGCTGCACCCCTCCTCCGAGAACTCTTCAGTGCCGCCCCGACCTCCCCCGCTGCAAGCATCAGCTTAAGCGAGCTCCCCGCCCTGCGCGCCTGGCTCGATCTGATTGCACAGCGACCGCAGCAGCAAAAAAAATCCGGACTGGCTCTTCTCGCCGACTTGCAGCTCCCGCTCCTGCTCATCGACACGCCGACCCCGCCGGCGAGACGACGCTGGCGACAGCGCCTCGGCGGCCGACTCCGTGCTTTCAACGGCAGCCTGCTGGCCCTTCTTGACCTCCTGGTGCCGGGAGAGAGTGATGACTTCGACGAAGAAGTTTTCGGCGAACTCCATTAGAAGAAAAACATCCCCCTCAATTCCTTCTATGAATTGAGGGGGATGCCCCGCCCCGGCGACACCCTCATTTCCTTGCTGGTCATCCTGTGCTATAAAAGTCCCACTCGACTGAGAACATGACAAAATCCCTGCCCCCGAGGAGGCGCGTATGCCCCCCTATCTCCCTGAGGATAAGACCAACTCACACTTGACTGCACCGTTGCCCCGCGCCAACCGGGCGATGAACCGCCGTTGGTTGCGAACCGAGATGGTTCCCTATTTTTTTACGGCTCTCGGCGACGAACCGGAAGCGCTGGAACTGCTGGAACGTGAGCTCGATACCCTGCGCTTTAATCGTCACATCGTCCTCGCCGACCGCGAAAAGTCACTCATCCTTGCCACCCTCAACACTCCAGGATCCCTTTATAAGACCTTGCAGCGTTTTCCGGAGCGAGAAATCTCTTACGCCATGGTTGTCCACTCGGCCAGCCCGGTCAGCGGCACAGAGCAGACCCTAGAGATTCAGCGTTTTGAGTTTGACCGCAAAAGCAATGAAGAAGTAAATGCCGCCAAAGAAGTGAAGATTCCCGGGGAATTCCGAAAAAAGATCGTAGCCACATTGCGCAAGCACTATCCTGCTTTCAATCTGAATGCACTCGACCACCTGTTGCGTCTTCTCTGGGTCAACAACGAAGGCTATCTGCGGACCGCTTCGATGCTGCGCGTCGCCCAGATTCTCAACGTTTTTCACATGGCAAACAAAAACAACGGCCTCTACCTCGACGTTGAGCCCCAGAGCGATTGCAGCGAATCAAGGGTCCACTTTGCCGTCGGCAACCCGCCGCAACGCGACTTTCTTCTGCAGGTCATGGAGGTCTTCAACCGCCTTGATCTCGGGGTCAATCGCGCTTACTGCCTGACGATCAGCAACGGCATCCATCCCTACTTTCTGTCGACCTTCTATGTCCGCCGCCGTGACGGCAGCCTTCTTTGCACCGGAGATGAACTCTTTAAGCGCCTGCAGCGGGAACTGGCCAATGCTCAGCTCCTGTCGACCAAGAGCGCTCTTTACAATACGTTTGTCCGCAACGGCACGATGAGCGGCGAAGACGCGACCTTGATCAATGCCTTTATTGCCTTTTGTCACACCAATCTCGCCCACAGCCTTCCCGGCCAGTACAAGCTGCCTGAGGTGCGGGATGCGTTCCTGTCACACCCGCAGATCGCGCTGCAACTGACCGCCCTCTTTCACCAGCGCTTTGCACCGGCTATCTCCGAACGCGAAAGCAGCTACGAAGAACGCATGGCGGCGGCGATCAACACCATTACCGAGTTCAATACCGGCCACCGTCACCTTGACGAAATCCGGCGGACCATCTTTCGCTGTGCCCTTGCCTTCATCCGTCACACCCTCAAAACCAACTTCTTTATCGTTGAAAAGCAGGCCATCGCTTTCCGCCTCGATCCGGCTTATCTCCAGGAACTCCCAGCCGAGGCGATCGCCGATTTACCCAAAGCCATTCCCTTCCGCATCACCTTCTTCTTCAACCGCTTCGGCTTCGGTTACCACATCGGCTTCTCCGATATCGCCCGTGGCGGCTGGCGGACGGTGATCAGCCGCAGCAAGGATGACTATATCGCCAATGCTGAAACCCTCTTTCGCGAGAACTTTGTTCTGGCGCATACTCAACACCTCAAGAACAAAGACATCTATGAAGGGGGCTCGAAACTTGTCACCCTCCTCAATGCCACCGATCTCACCCCCAAAGAGCGGGTGATGGAGACCTGGCGTCTATATAAATTACAATACGGCATCACCAACGCCTTGCTCGACATCTTCGTGACCGAACAAGGCGTGGCGAAACATCCGGCGGTTATCGACTACTATCGCCAGGAGGAAGCGATCGAGCTCGGCCCGGACGAAAATATGCACGACGAAATGATCGAGGCGATCGCCGACCTTTCGCACCGGCGCGGCTACATCCTTGGCATCGGCATTATGTCGAGCAAAAAGATCGGCATCAACCACAAGGAATATGGTGTCACCTCGACAGGCGTCGTGAAATTTGCCGAGATCGCCATGCGCGAAATCGGCATCGATATCGACCGTGACCCTTACTCCCTCAAACTCACCGGCGGGCCGAATGGCGATGTCGCCGGCAACGCTCTGCGCCTCCTCCTTGATCAATCGCCGCAAGTCGCCATCCGCCTCATCCTGGATGGCACCGCCGCCCTCTTTGACCCCGTTGGCGCTGACCATGCAGAACTCAAGCGCCTCATCCTGCGCCACGACCTTGACGCTTTCGACCCGCAATACCTACACCCCGGTGGCTTCCTCCTGTTGCGCTCAGGAGTCCGTCGCGACAAGTTACAGGACCTTTACTGCAAAATATCGATGACCGACTCCGGTCTCGTTGAAGAGTGGATCCCCATCGACCAATTCGCCCGAACTTATACTGACCTGATCTTTACTGTCACTGCTGACCTCTTTATCCCCGCTGGCGGCCGTCCAGAGACGATCGACAAGGAAAACTGGAAAAAGTTCCTGCACGCCGACGGCACCCCCTCGGCCAAAGTGATTGTTGAGGGGGCCAACTCTTTCCTGACCCCGGAAGCGCGGCAGCAACTGCAGCGGCACAACATCCTTATCATGCGCGACGCCTCGGCCAACAAGTGCGGCGTCATCTCGTCGTCTTACGAAGTTCTCGCCAATCTCCTCCTCTCAAACGCGGAGTTCCTTGAACACAAGACCGCCTACGTCCACGATGTCCTCACCATTTTGAAAAGACGCGCCAAAGACGAAGCGGAACTGATCGTTCTGCGCCGTCGGGCTCAACCGACACTGATGTGTACGGAGATCTCCGAAGCCCTGAGTACCGAGATCAATGCCAATTATGCCCGCCTGTACCGTTTTTTTCAGGGCCATCCGGAACTCTGCACCCAACCGCTTTATCGTCGGACAATTCTGGCGCACCTCCCGGCGCTGATCCGCCAAATGCCTCGATTGCGACAACGCCTTAGCCGCCTCCCTGAAAAGTATCGCCATGCCATCCTCGCTGCGGAAATCGGCTCATCGCTGGTCTACCAAGGGGAGAGCGAAGCAGACTTTTCCGACATGATTCGCATGCATCTGACCCGAAAATTTGCCCGCAACTAACGGACGCAGAGAACTTCCAGAGAAAAAGGCCAGAGCGAAATTTTCTCGCCTCTGGCCTTTTTTAGTTCCTGTGTTTGCTTTTTTTACTTTTGTTGTACGTCCT
>JAXMLA010000286.1:0-42531 GCA_034370465.1 Desulfuromonadales bacterium | reverse complement strand
AGGGGGAAATGGAACGACTCACCAGTTTTTACGCTTCCCCTCTCCCTGAGGGAGAGGGTGGCCGCAGGTCGGGTGAGGGGGGAAGTTGACCCCATGTAGTAGCCGACCGCTACCGCGGCTTTTTTAATGGCGGCGCGATGTTGCATTGACTTTGCGGGCAGTGACAGGGTAAAAACTGAGAGATTTTTCATGCGCCCGGTCGGGAGCGGGTTAAAGTGAGGACTTGAGATGGATCAAGGGAGAATGGATCTATAACGCCGCTTAAGTCAGCAATGTGCTGATGGGCGGCGTTTGCGTTGCAATTTGTAAAATGTGTAGCCCCGACACCGGGTCAACGGAAGATTTGATATGGCAAAGTTGGCAATTAATATTCAAGGTACGCTTGCGAAAACAGATTTATAATACTATGCAACAGACCAAACCGGACGACGCTGAAAAAAAACATCATTTACAGCTCATTCAACAGCAGAACCATCCTGAAACTCTGCCCTAAATTCAATAAATTTCACAACCGCCCCTTCCTGCCCCGACCATCGCTCCACTTCGATCCAATCAATCAGCTTCATCTGCGCAACCCAGACCGCCTGCTGCAAGCACTGCCGATCACCCCACTGATAAAATGCCGACAACCGATCTTAACGCAGTCGGTTGGAGAAAGAAGGCGTAGCTTTCCTGTTTCAAACTGGCCATATTCCGGGGCCATAATTACGAAAGGCGGCCACATCGGGCCGCCTTTCAATTCCCATTTCCGTCACTCACCTGACCCTGCCCCCCCACTACCCCTCCGGAACCCCCACGACCGGCGGCACCGCCTCACTCCCCTTGCGAATAAACCGTTCATCAAAGGTATAAAGTCCCTCCGTCCCCTCACTGGCGGCAAGATGCAGGGCATCAGCAAAATCAAAACCCCGTTCATAGAAATCGAGCGCCGCGGCAACCTGCCCGGCCGACTCAACCGTCACCATCGGCAAGCCGAGGATCTGCAACAATGACTTGTGAATGACCGGCGCTTCGATCTTATACGCCGCCCGCAACACCCACTCCAACTCCAGCAGAACCGTCTTTGGAAGAAAGACGGCATCGGTCTTCTCCAGCAGCGCCAGGGCGCGCCGGGCCTGCACCTGGTCGTCGTTGGTCAGGTAGCGAACCCAGAGATTGGTATCAAAAGTCACCATCAGCGTTCATCCTTGCGCCATGTCCGGGCCACTTCCGCATCCACAGCCGCCGCCATCTCCTCGACACTCTTCGCCGCCCCCTGATAACCGGTGCAGCCGAGACCGCTCTGCAGGTCGGTCTCGGGAAAGCTGCTGATCGGCTTGAGCAGCACGCCCCCTTGCACCTCTTCAATCACAAAGCGCGTCCCGGCCTTCCAATGATGGCTGGAACGGATCGTCTTGGGAATAATCACCTGCCCCTTGCTGGAGAGGAGTGTCGTTTCCATCGGGCACCTCCGGTAAGATTTAGTAAGATCAGAATAGCGGTCGCCAGGAGCGCATGCAAGGAAAATCTGGCGGAGACAGGGGCGGAAACCACCCCCTAAAGAGCGGGCACCCACAAGGGGCGCCCCTACCAGGTGCTTTCGATTTCCCCTTTCCGCTGGCAAATCCCCCACTTTCATGCTAAGATTCGTCCCTTCACTCTGAATCAAGCCAAGAAATGAGCAGCATGCAATACCGCGAACTTTTACCCCTGATCAATCGCCCCACCCGCTATCTCGGCGGCGAGGCCGGCAGCATTATTAAAGAAGAGAGTGCGCAGATCGAGACGCGCATCGCCCTGGCTTTTCCTGACGTTTACGAAGTCGGCATGAGCCACCTCGGCCTGGCGATCCTTTATCATATCCTCAATGATCTTGACTGGTGTGCGGCCGAGCGCGTCTATGCGCCGTGGCCCGATCTCGAAATTCTGCTGCGCGAGCACCAGATCCCCCTGGTCTCCCTCGAAACCGAGCGCCCCCTCGCCGACTTCGACGCCATCGGCTTTACCCTGCAGTATGAGCTGTCGTACAGCAACCTGATCAACATGCTCGATCTCGCCGGCATCCCGCGCCGTAGCGCCGCCCGCGACGAGCGCCATCCGCTGATCATCGTCGGCGGCCCCTGTGCCTATAATCCCGAACCCCTCGCCGACTTTTTCGACGTTGCCCTGATCGGCGACGGCGAAGAAGCGATCCTTGACGTGGCGGAATGCTTGCGCCAGGGAAAAAGAGAAGGTTGGAAGCGCGATCGCACCCTGGAAGAGTTAAGCAAGATCGCGGGGATCTACGTCCCGGCCTTCTATGACGTCACATATCACTCTGACGGCACTATTGCCAAACTTCAGGCGCACCCCGGACAACCGCCAAAAGTACGCCGCCGTTTCCTCAACGATCTCGATCGCGCCCGCTTTCCGACCAAGCCGCTGGTGCCGCTGATGCAGACCGTCCATGACCGCGTCGCCGTCGAGATTGCCCGCGGCTGCACGCGCGGCTGCCGCTTCTGCCAGGCCGGCTACCTGTACCGACCGGTGCGGGAGCGCTCGCCGCAACGGATCGAAGCGATCGTTGCCGATTCCCTCGCCGCCACCGGCTACGAAGAGATCTCCCTCCTCTCCCTCTCCACCGGCGATTACGGCTGCATCGAGCCGTTGCTCAAAAATTTGATGACGCAGCACGCCGAAGACCGCATCGCCGTCTCGCTGCCGAGCCTGCGCGTCGGCTCGCTGACCCCGGAGCTGATGGAGGAGATCAAGAAGGTGCGCAAGACCGGCTTTACCCTCGCCCCGGAAGCGGGGAGCGAGCGGCTGCGCAATGTCATCAACAAAGGGATCAGCGAAGAAGACCTCCTTGCCGGCACCACGACCGCCTTTGCTCTCGGCTGGCGGCTGATCAAGCTCTACTTCATGACCGGCCTGCCGACCGAGACCGACGAAGATCTTCACTCCCTGATCGAACTGGCGGGGAGAGTGAAAAAGAGCGGCAAAGGGAGCGGCGGCGCCGATGTCAATGTCGCGGTTTCGACTTATGTGCCGAAGGCCCACACCCCTTTTCAGTGGGAAGCGCAGATCGATGTGTCCGAGACCCGGCGCCGGCAAAGCCTGCTGCGCAGTGGTCTGGCTGCCAGGAAGCTGCGCTTCAAATGGCACGAGCCCGACCTTTCTTTTCTCGAAGGGGTCTTTGCCCGCGGCGATCGCCGTCTCGGTCAGGTGCTGGAACGGGCCGTCGATCTCGGCTGCCACTTTGACGGCTGGCGCGAGCACTTCCGCTTCTCCCTCTGGGAGCAGGCCTTCAGCGATTGTGACATCGATCCAACCTGGTATCTGCGCGAGCGGCGCAAAGACGAGATCCTCCCTTGGGATCACATCGATTGCGGCGTCACGAAATCGTTCCTCCTGCTGGAGTGGCAACGCTCCCGCGCCGAACTCTACACCCCTGACTGTCGCGGCGGCGCCTGCTCGGCTTGCGGCATCTGCGATCATCAAGAGCTGCGGATGCGCCTGTATCGCGACGGCAATGGCGCGGCGGTTCTGCCGACCCCGGGCGAACCAGTCGTTGAAGAGCGCCATCGCATCCGCCTCTGCGTGCGCAAAGCCGGCAAGGCGCGCTTCTCCAGTCACCTGGAATTCATGACCGCCATGCACCGGGCGGTGCGCAGGACGAAACTGCCGATCCGCTACAGCGGTGGTTTCCATCCCTTGCCGCGCATCTCCTTCCCGGACGCTTTGCCGACCGGGATCGAAAGCGACGCCGAGATTATCGATCTCGAACTCGTCGCGCCGCACGATCCGGCAACGCTGCTGACCGCCCTGAACGGTGCCCTGCCGCAGGGGATAGAGATCCTGACGGCGACGGAGATCCCGGTGAAGAGTCCACCGCCGGCGGTCTGTATTATCGCCACCCATTATGGGGTCAGCGTCCCGACTCCCCTGGCGGCCGGCCTGCACGAACGCATTGCCACCTTTCTCGCTGCCGAGTCGGTCATTGGCGAGCGCGACAAGGGGCAAAAAGGGGTACAAAGCGTGGAACTGCGCCGCAACACCACGGACGTTGCCTTTGACGGCTCCACTCTGCACCTGCATCTGCTCAAGGGGAGCCCGATGATCCTCGCCGCCCATCTTCTCGGCATCAGCAGTGAAGAGATGCGGTTGTTGAGCGTCCGTAAACTCGACGTGACCCTGCGCGATCTGACGCTCCCGGCCGAGGGACTTAATTGATTCCGATTTAATTTTCACAATAATAAATTTTCGCATTTATCGTTAACGCTTCAGAAATCAAGAAAAGAGGTTCGTTTATGGCCAAAGAACTGGTCATCAATACCACCTCCCATGAAACCCGGGTGGCGCTGCTTGAGGGCGGGCATATTGCCGAGCTCTACATCGAGCGCAGCCGCGAACGGGGTCTGGTGGGGAATATCTATCAAGGGCGGGTCATCCGCGTCCTGCCGGGGATGCAAGCGGCCTTTGTCGACATCGGTCTCGACAAGGCGGCCTTTCTGTATGTCGCCGATGTCCTCGACGAGATGGATGCCGTGGCCCAGTTTGTCGAAGGGGGCGGCCCTTTGTCCAAAGAGAGCGACAATCCCGAAGCGAATCCCTTGCCGCCGATCGAGGATCTGCTGCAGGAAGGGCAGGAACTGCTGGTGCAGATTGCCAAGGAACCCCTCGGCACCAAAGGGGCGCGGATTACCGCCCACATCTCCCTCCCCGGCCGCCACCTCGTCTACATGCCGACCGTCGATCATATCGGCATCTCCCGTCGCATCGAGAATGAGGAGGAGAAGGAACGGCTGCGTGCCATCGTCGAATCGATCCGCCCGGCCGGGTCCGGCTTTATCGTCCGCACCGCCGCGGAAGGGAAGAGCGAATATGATCTGCTCGCCGACATGGAGTTTCTCATCGGCCTGTGGACAGGGATTTCGCAACGCAAAGAAGGGAAGAAAGCGCCGGCGCTGATCCATTCCGATCTTGACGTCACCAGCAAAGTGCTGCGCGATATCCTCACTGAAGAAGTCGACCGGATTGTCGTCGACAAACAGGAAGAGTACGACAAGATCACCCGCTTTATCGACACCTTCATGCCGAAGCTCAAATATAAGATCGAGCTGCACGGCACCGACGAACCGATCTTCGATGCCTTTGGTCTGGAGGTGGAGATCGCCCGCGCCATCGGCCGCAAGGTCTGGCTCAAGTGCGGCGGCTACATCATCATTGAACAGACCGAAGCCCTCACCGCCATCGATGTCAATACCGGCCGCTTTGTCGGCAAACACAACCTTGAAGACACCATCCTCAAGACCAACCTTGAAGCGTTGCGCGAGGTCGCTTTTCAACTCCGCCTGCGCAACATCGGCGGCTTGATCATCATCGACTTCATCGACATGGAGAAAGAAGCGCACCGCGAAAAGGTCCACTCTGCTCTGGAGGAATTCCTCAAGTACGATAAAGCGCGCACCAATATCCTCAAGATCTCCGAACTCGGTCTGGTCGAGATGACACGCAAGCGGGTCCGGGAAAGCATCGGTCGTCTCCTTTGCGAACCCTGCCCGTACTGCGAAGGGAAAGGGTACATCAAGAGCCGCATGACCATGGCTTACGAAATGTTCCGTGAGCTGCAGCGCAGCATCAGCACCCTCCCCGGCGACAAAATCACTTTGCTGGTACACCCGGATGTTGCCGCCCTCCTTTGCGACGAAGAGCGGGGCGGGATCGAGGAGCTGGAGGAGCGCTTTCACAAGAAGATTCAGATCACCGCCCGGCCCGGTTTTCATCAGGAACAGTTTGAAATTCTCGTCGGTTAACCCGCCGTCGCTGCAGCGGGCGAGAATTGACAGGCCGCCAAAATTTCGCTAATCTCCCGGAGTATTTTCCGCAAGGGGAAAAGTTCCCCGAACATCACCCCGGACTGCCGGTCCGCGAGGGAGGATTCATGGCTAAACTGGTAGACAATCCCGATCTTGCCTTTCGTCTGGCGCGGGCGATTATTTCCGATGTCGCGCTTTATAATCAGGAAAAGGTCCGGGAAGGGATCAAGAACGATAATATCTTCGAGACCCTGGTGGACGAATTGCAGGAAGGCCGCGAGCATTTCTACGGCCGGGTTTCGCCGGATCTCCCGGATCGCGACCACCTCTTCGATCGCGCCATTGTCGATGTGATGATCAAGCAGGCCGGCAAGATCGAGAGTTCGATCTGGTAGAGGATCTTTCCACGCCGCAAACCTTTGTTGTTCCCTACGGCCTGGCGGTGACGCGCCTTGATCTCTTCCTGACGGAACAGTTGCCGGAACTGACGCGCTCCCAACTGAAACGCTTGATCGAGCAGGAGCAGATTCTCGTCGACAAACAGCCGGCCAAGGTCGGAGAGAAGCTCAAGGGAGGCGAAACGATCTGCGTCACCTTCCCGGCGGTGCGCCCCAGCGAAGTCGTTGCCCAGGAGCTGCCGCTCAAGATCCTTTACGAAGACGCGCACCTCATCGTCATCAACAAACCGGCCGGCCTGGTCGTCCATCCGGCGCCGGGACACAGCGACGGGACTCTGGTCAACGCCCTCCTCCATCACTGTGACGATCTCGCCGGCATCGGCGGCGAACTCCGCCCCGGCATCGTCCATCGCCTCGACAAAGACACCTCGGGAGTAATGATGGCGACCAAGGATGACCAAAGCCATCTGCGCCTCGCCGAACAGTTTCAGATCCACTCGATCACCCGCCGTTATGTCGCGCTGGTGCATGGCCTGTTAGGAAAGGACGTCGGCAGAGTCGATTGCCCGATCGGCCGGCACCCGCTGGAACGCAAGAAGATGAGCGGCAAATGTCGCAACGGTCGCCGCGCCGTCACCCACTGGCAGGTTCTCCAGCGCTTCCCGGATGACCGTTTGACCCTGGTCGAATTGAATCTTGAAACCGGCCGCACGCATCAGATCCGTGTTCACTTTGCCGAGATGAACTTTCCCCTGGTCGGCGACCCTCTTTACGGCAAGAGCAGCCGGATCAAAGAGCTGAAGGATGTGGAGTTGCGCACCCTGTTGTCATCCCTCGGCCGCCAGGCGCTGCACGCAAAGATTCTCGGCTTCACCCATCCGATCAGTGGCAATTACATGGAATTTGAGTGTCCGTTGCCGGATGATCTCCAGGTGATTTTGACCTATCTGCACCAGAAATATTGCTACAACGCCGCTTAAGCGCGGACTGCTTTCAGGAGAATTTCATGAAGATTGCCCGGCAGGGGAAGATCAGCTATTTGCAGCCGGACTGGGCTGACAGCAAAAAGATTCAGGCCGGTTTCACCACCCGCAACGGCGGAGTGAGCCGGGCGCCTTACAACTCCCTGAATCTCGGTCTCAACACCGAAGATCATCGCGCCAATGTCGAGGGGAATCGCTCCACCGTGGTGCGCGCCTTTGACCTGCAGCCGCACATGCTTTTGACCGTGCAGCAGACCCACGGCAATAATATTCTGGTGATCAACGAAGCGAATCATGATCTGTCCCACTTTCAGAGTGTCGAATGTGATGCGATCATCACCAATCAGCCCGGCATCATGCTCGGCATTCTGGTCGCCGACTGCTATCCGGTCCTCCTCTTTGATTCCGCTCAGCGGGTGGCTGCGGTCGTTCATGTCGGCTGGCGCGGCGCTGCCAACGGCATCCTCCCCAAAACGATCGCTTGTCTGGTCAATGATTTCAGCGTCAAGCCCGCCGACCTCAAAGCCGCGATCGGCCCCGGTATCGGCGCGCATCGTTACGAAGTCGATCGGCCGGTGCGCGACGCTTTTCGCAGCGGCACTGACAACTGGAGCCGGATCGCCAAAGAGACCGAGCTCGGCAAGTGGCAGCTCGATCTCCGGCGCGCCTGTGAACTCCAGCTCGCCGCGGCCGGGTTGCCTCAGACACAGATCGATATTGTCGAGGAAGACACCTGTTGTCACCGCGAGCTCTTCTTTTCCTATCGGCGCGACAATGGTCAGACCGGAAGGCAGATGGGGTTTGTCCTGATTCCGGAGGAGTAAAGGGGACGGGGAAAGAAGATGGACACGCTTTCAGGGCAGGATGGGAAAATTAACAGGCAAAAATGGCGCGCTCTTCAGACCGCGCCGCATGGAGGGGGATTATGTCCAGGGAAAAATCACTTCTACTCACCGGACTGATTACGCTCAGCGCTCTCGGGGCACTGCTGGTGACCGCACCGTCCTGGTCGTCACCGGCCCGGCTCTTTGTCAGCAGCACCGCTCCGGAAGATCTCCCGGCGGCGGGGCATGACCTTACCCTGCACGGTGGCGGCTTTTCGCAAAGCAGTCGTCTCTGGCTTGTCCCTGAATCCTCTATCCGCTCCGCCACCACCGCCACCCTTGAAACCTTTGGATTTCCCTACCAATTTGTCAGTCGTGACGACCACCTTTACGTCGCTAATGGCCCACGCGGGTTTTTTATTGTCCAAGGGGTGCAATCGCCTGTCCCGATTATCAGTGGCACCCTGGAGAGCGGTGGGCAGGGGATAGAAGTCGCCCTGCACCGGGATACAGCGCTCTTGGCGGCGGGGAACAACGGCCTGCAGCTGATCGATATTCGTGACGATAACGACCCGCAGCTCCTGTCCGTTCTCAACGCTCTCGCTCCCGCCCTCAGTGTCGCCAACAGCGGCAGTATCGCTTATGTCGCCAGAGGGAAATCCGGGGTGGAGATCGTCGATATTGCCGATCCACGCCAGCCCCGGCGCCTCGGGACGCTGCCCGATTTGCCGGAAGCCTACAAACTCTCCCTTGAAGGTCATATTTTGGTGGTCTCCGCCGCTCAGGGCGGATGGCTATACGACGTTAGCCAACCGGCACAGCCCCGGCGCCTGGCGGCACTGCCAGTACCGGGGGGGCATAAAACCGTCATGATCCAACAGGAAGAGACGCTGTACTGGGCAACGAAAAGTGAAGAGGGGGCACGCCTTTATGCTCTCGACATCAGCGTGCCGACCGCGCCGCGCTTGTTGAGCAGCGTCCCGTTAAACGGCACTCCTTTCGGAATCAGTTGCAATGCGCAGCAACTCGCCGTGGCCCTGGGAAGCTACGGGACACAGCTCTTTTCTCTTCAGGCCGGGCCGCAGCTCACGACGAGCAGCAGCGTTGCTGCCAAGATCCGAACTACCTATGCACAACTTCTTGGCACTGACCTCTGGATTGCGGATAGTAGTGGTGAACTCCTCCGCGTCGATCAGGAGAAGGCCCAAACTCTCACTCGCGCACCGCTGCTGCCCGGGCAGTCCCAATGGATTAACCCGATTATCACACCGCAGCTCTTCTCTTTTGGCAACAAAAAGGGGATTTCACTCTTTGATCATTGGAATGAAACCACACCGGTCCTCCTGGCGCACCTGCCGATCACCGGACTGACGCAGCAATACCTGAGCGCCGATCAGCAAAGACTCTGGCTGGCGACACGCGACACGTCCCTCCCCGGCGCCACGGGAAAACTGCTCAGCGTCGACATCTCTCTGCCGCATGCACCGAGGGTGACCGGCCAAGTCTCTTTATCACACGCCCCGGTGATCATTGGCAAGTATGGCACGACCTTAATCATCACCACCTCGACCCCGGATCAATCCCTTATCAACAAAAAAACCGACCACTTGACCTCTCTGCACTTTATCGATATCTCGCGACCAGAGCGGCCGATGCTTGCATCCACTTATGACCTCGGAGATTGCAGTACCGGATTAAGCCTGACCGGGCACTTTGTCGTCCTCATGCAAAAAAACGGGCTTTTGCGGGTGATCGATATCAGCGCTACAGATGCACCCAAGGAGGTAGGGGCGCTACAGATGCCGTGGCTGCACACGGCCGCCTGGCAGGGGCGCGTCAATATTGTCGCAAAAGATAACGTGGCCTATATCTCTTCATCTCTGGGAAAGATCTTCCTGATCGACCTGCATGATCACCGGCGGCCGGAATATCTTGGGGACTTCACTCTTGCCGGGCCGGTGAAAACCCTGTTGCTCAGCGATCACCTCCTTCTGGTTGAGCTCAACAAAGAAGGCTTGCTGATCATCGATCTCGAAGAGAGCCGGGCGCCGGCGATCCTCGGAACGATCCCCCTCCCCGGTCGTCTCCATCGCCTGACCGCCCAGGGAGGAAAGATCTGGTACACCCATGACGACAGCAACGGCATCTATTCCCTGCCTCTGCCGCGGCGCCTGCAAAAGACCGACACTGACAACGACCAAATCATCGCCCGCCTCGCGCAGTCGCCGCCACCGGGCGCTTATCGCTTATGGCTGACCGACAAGGGGAAGCATCTTCTCGTTCCGGGCGTCACCTGGCACAGTCGCTAGAAACGGCAGGGGCTAAAAATCGTAGGCAACCCCGGCCCAGAACTGCCGGCCCATCTCAAAAGTGGTCGTGGAGCCGCCGGTTTGAATGCGGGAATTAAAGACATTATTCACTTCGAGGGAAAAGTTCATCTCCTGCTGCCGATAGACAGGGAGAGTCCAGCCGAGTTTCCAGTCAAAGATCACCTTGCCGGAAGACTTAATCTCTTCATAGACCGGCACGGCATCAAGAATTTCCTCACCGGTGACCGGATCGATCCGGGTGATGGCATCGGGGAGGGGGCGGAATTCTCCCGTCGAGACAATTTGGCGATAGCCGCTGCGGTAACGGCTGAGGCTGGTGAAAGTGAAATGGGCCGGGAGTTCGGCCACCCAGACCAGGTTGACGATAATCGGACGGTTTTGTACACGAGCCGGGAGATCATTTCTGTAAATGAGCTGATTATTGTACCAGACCCGACTGTCGAGCTCTTCCTCTGTCAGCACTGTATCGTAACTCTCATTGTTGGTCTTCGTCTCCTGCCAGGAAGCATTCAATTGCAAAAAATGCTGCGACCAGTGACGCTGCCAGGCAAGGCTATAGCGCTCATGGTGACTTCGTCCCAGATTGTTGAGCGTATAGTAGCGCAACCCGTCCGGCTGCAATGGCGAGTAGCTGCGGGAAAATTCATTGCGGCCTTGACGATGCAGATATTGAAGACTGAGTATGCCGCCGACGACTTTCTGGTCAAGACCAAGGGAAAGTTCATCAGCATAAGGGGTCTCAAGTTTGTTGAACCGCGTGGCATTTAACCCTTGAGTTGACGCTGCAGTCCAGGCCGTTGGTTGTTTCAGGTAGGACGTTCGGCTCTCGGAACTGAAGGGCGGCTTGGCCTCACGCAACTTGTCCGTCAAAAGGGTGGTGCCGTAATAGCGATTCGCCCCGGCACGAAGGAGCGTTGCACCACTCCCGAAGAGGTCATAGGTGGCGACAAAACGCGGCGCGAGATTGGCCTGCTCCATGAGGTCATTATAGTCGAGACGCAGACCGGGACGGAGTTCGAAGCGACGGTAGCGGAGAAGATCTTCTCCATGCATACCGAGTTGATGGATGACGGCTTGACTCTTTGCGGTCGGGAAAAGGATGCGAGTCGTAAAGAACTGCTCGCCGGTAATACAGTCAAAGTCATTGTCGCCGCAAATGATGTCTGGTAAGAGTTGCGCCCCCGTATAAACGTATGTCGGTTTTTCCCGTTCGAAACTGCCGAGGGTACGATTGAGATCGATGCCGGTGGTCAGCTCATGGCGGATCATTCTGGTGAAGATCGGATCGAGCCGCAGTAAACTCTTCAGATCGTAACTTTCCTGGATCTTTTCCACCGTACCTAAGCCCCCCTCGATACTGAGCTCGGATCCGACGAGTCGTCCCCAGTCTTTACTGTCCGTGGCAGCCCAGTCACGGCGGTGTTGCGGGGCGCTGCGACGATTGCTGCTGCGCCGATAAGCGCTGGTTGTCTCGACTTCCCCGCGGGAAAGAGAGTGCATCCACTTCCCTTGCACGGCCAGCCCCTCCATCTCCACGACGTAATCACTATTCTGGACGTTAGCAAGAAAACGCTCCTCGCGGTAAGGGGTGCTGTTGAAGGTAAATTCGAAGCGATCAGCGGCTGAGACTTCACCGACATATTTGATGAAGTAACTCTGCTGCTGCCGTTCCTGAGTCTTGGTGCCAAGGAAGTAAGGGAGGGGGATGTGGGAATCGAGCTGGTGCCAGGAGGTCAGGATCCCGCTCTTTTCCGTCAAAGGAAAAGAAATTGTCGCGCCATATTCGTTCTTGGTAAATTTCGGTTGGAGTTTTTCTTGCCCACCGTCGGCAAATTTGTCCTGATCCGGGCCGGAAATGTGGAATTTGGTCCACTGATTTCGCGTGGTGCGGTAAGAGAGATTCCCCTCGACCTCCCGGCCGGGATTACGGGTCGTCGCTTCGACGACGCCGCCGGTGAAACTGCCGAAACGGGCGGGGACATTGCTGTCGTACAAAGTGACACTGTCGATCAGATCGCTATGGAGAAAACGTTCCTGCGGATAGCCAGGGGCGTCCGTAACCATAATGTCGGCTAATTTTGAAGCCGGATCGATAAGGTTGTTGTTAGCAATCCCATCCACCAGGAAGTTGTTTTGATAAACCTTCCCCCCGGAGATGGAGATCGTCGGCGGCAGGATCTCTCCCCCGCTCTTGGCACTGTTGTAATCTTCACTGAGTTGAAGACCGGGGAGGAGGCGTAATTGTTCGTTGAGGCTGGCGTTGCCGATGGGGAGGTGCTGAATAACTTTTCGCTCAAGGGAAGAGACTGGTCCAGGTGGAGATTCGGTGTTACCGATGACAATGACTGGCGCCAAAACTTCCACCCCGGCGGTGGGGGGGACTATCAGATCATCCTGCGCCCAGGCGAGAGGCGACCACGAGAAGAGACCGATTCCGGAGAGTATTGCCAATAAAGCGGCGGAGTGAACAGTCAACGGGATCACTATAATCTGTCAGCGAAGAGGGGGCGAAAATCTTCGCTGTCAAGTATCCCGTCGCCATCACTGTCGTCATCCAGGATCAGGCCGGAGGCGGTAATCTCGGCCGCACTCGCCAAGGGGTTAAAGAAATCCGGCTTGCCATCACCGTCGCTGTCAATACTGGCGACCCAGGTGTCGGGGAAATCGTCACGATCGATATAAGCATTGGCCAGGGTCTGAATGGCCTGATTGCGCTCGGTCGTAAATTCCAGGGACAAAGCCAGCTCCAAAGCCTTCTCGTACTCATGCACTGCGGCATAGGTTGTAATGACACCGAGGCAGTTGGCGAGGCGGTCTTTAAGGATGACAATGTCGTAGACCGTTATATTATTTTCAACTCTCCCGACGGTCAATTCCCTTGCCGAATTCAGTACATCCACTGCTTCAATATGATAGCCCGCCCGGTCTAGATAGAGGACGGCGCGGAGCAGATAAGCACATTCCATGATTGCGAGCTTGTCATCCACGGTTCCGGCGGTGTGGATCTTTTTTACCCACGATTGGAAAGAGAGCGTGGTCGTACGGACGCCAAGATTATCCCCGATCGCCTCATACGATTTGACCAGTTTTTCGTAAAGTTGTGCTGCATATTCTTCTGCACCGAGGCCAGATGTCACATTGGCTCGATAGTGTGCGGGGTCCGCATCAGCGAGACTTTTAGCGTGATCCAGCAGGCTTAATGCTACTGCCGGCTCTTCAAGGTTGTGATAGCCAAGAGCGATATCAGCTAGAGCGGTCACGACATAGGGATCGGCCGCCATGGCGTTTTGAGCCGACTGCAAAAGGTCTTTTGCCTTAACGACATCTTCGGAGCTCCCCATTTGCGTATAAAGCTCAGCCACCCTGACGTAACCATTGCTGATTCTGGCGAGATTATTACTCAGGATCATGCCATCGAGTATATTTTCGGCCTTTTCCAGCGCTTGACGAGCTTCATTGAAACGGCCGTTGTTGATCAGCACCTGGCCGATATATGGTCTGCTGCTGTTAAAATAGGTCAAAAGATCGATGCGGTCTTCGTCCCTGGGGACATAGGAGCTATTGTCAACGATACTGAAGGCTGTCTCCATGTTACCTTGCAGGGCTTCATAGGTTGCAACCAATTTGAAAACTTTGCTTTGATCGGTCGTGCCCGCGGGGATGGTGCTTGCAAGAGCTAAAGCCTCATCCCTTGCACCTACACGATAGAGACTCTCTATCAAGGAGATAATCGGTGCCCAGTATGTCGCCTCGGCCGAACCTGTAACTTTTCGCAACGCTTGAATCCTACTAAAAACATCTAAGACCATCGCGTTATCGCCAATGTCAGCATAACGTTTAGCTGTTTCACTTAAATTAAAAATACGAAGTTTATATGTGCTTAGGTAGGCGGGCGTCAGTCCGGAGTAATAGTCCATCTTTTCAACAAGGGGAGCAGCAGCCTCTAGGTCACCGTCAGCGATATAAGCATCTGCGACATTTTTGATGCCGGTAATCAGCTTGCCATAGATGATGGCATCACTGGCCAAGGCCGTCGCGATAGCAGCAATATCATCGAGAAGAAGACTTTCGGCGTTGAGCAAATCACCGGCCTTACGGTAAGAAGAAGCTGTTGCCAAGAGATTAGCCACATCGGTGGCACTGGCGCTGGATGTCCCTTTGGCGGCAAGAACCTTACGATAAAGATCTCTGGCGAGATCGAGAAATTCGCAGGCTTCATGCGGACGATTAGATTTAATCAGCGCATTCGCCAAAGCCCGGTAAGCATGCGCCTTCGGTTCGCTCTGGATAATCTGGGTGGCAATAATCGCCTTGGTTTCTTCGATCAAACCAGCATTGGCCTTCCCCTCGATAATATTCAGCAGCACTGCATCGTTGATGGCATCATCGAAGACCTGCCCGATTAACTGCTCAGCCTGATAGTGGGGTGAAAGATCGGAATTATAAAAATAAGCGAGACGGTGCTGATTGTCGTTGCCAGGGAGTTCTGTCAGCAGCAGCGGCGATACAACGCTGTAAAGGGAGCGACTGCGCGCCAGTTCCGCAATCCACGGATCGATGGCCAGGGGCGCCAGTTTCGCCGCAAAAAGAGCAGGGTCGAGAGTTAGGCTCTCCCATGTGCGGAGTTGGTAGGTAAAGAGGATATAGCGTGCCACCCGTTGCGGAATTGTCCCCCCCAGAGTGATGACCTCACTGCCGGTCGCTTGCAGCGTTGTTTCTGCAAGAAGCTCGAGATTTGCCAGGTAGTTGGAATTTTGCGGATCAAAGGAAAGGGAATCGATGAGCATTTGCTCAATATTCACCGCAAAAACCTCCTTTAACTCGGCGCGTTTGTAGATAACGACCGCTTCTTCGACTGTCGCAGCCACCGTGAGGAGAGTTTGTAAATTTTTTATGCGCACTTGCACAACATCATTGAGACCGAGAGCACTCATGACCTTCCAATCGGAGATGGCAGCATTTAGCGTCGCTACGGCGAGCATCTCCGTACAGATGGCAGAAAAGGGATTGATTTCCTTGCCTGCGTCTCTGATTTCAAAGGCAATTCTACTCAAAAGCAGAGTCTGCACCTGGAGATCTCGACGCAATGTCGGCCGCGCTGCCAGGGTTGCATCGGCAGGGAGGTCCAGCCAATCTCGCAACTTAACCTCTGCCGCAGAGAATGAGACCCCTTGATTATCGTGAAGCTCCGCGATTAAAGTCGTGAGCGGTGAAATTACAATGGCCGCCATATTCCCCTGAAAAAGCTCAAGGGGACTACGCATCTCCAGTTCGCTAAAATCTATCCCGGTGTCGCGATCGATTCCGCCAACGGCTCTCACAGTCAAATCGGCGAGATCGGTTCCAGCTTTCACGAGCAAAGAAAAAGAACCGGTCCCGTCAGTTTTGGTTTCGCACAGCGCGGCCCCTTGCTCCCCACATAGGGATAAAGGAACACCCGTCTTATCACGCAGAGATATTGTAGAGTCTCCGATTGGCCCATCCTCAACAACCCCGCGGAGGAGAATGGGGGCACTACTGACGCTATCGCCACCACTACCGCCACATCCGGCGAGGCCAAGGAGGAGCACCAGGACACAAGACACTCTGAGTTTCTTCATAGACCCCAGTTCCGTACGCAAAGAGAAAACCCGACACACCACACTTGAAGACAAACCATTTTTCAGGCAACAACCGCCGACGGACAATGACAACCTCAAGGACTCAATGCTGATTTAGCAATTATTAGTAAAAAATAACCATATCAGAAAAAAACTCTTTCAAATCGCACTATTAAAGACCATAATTCGCTTTATTTTTCAACGATAAACTTTCCGGTGGCAACAACATTAACTCTTGGTACTGCGAGGTTTTTTGCCTGATCGCCATCGACATGACGGGTTCATTTGGGCGCTGATCCTGTCGCTGATCATCAACCTCCTCTGCGTCTTTGCTCTCCTGGCCCAGCGCGAGAGAGTGAAGTCCTTGGGATTTCAGCCTTTCATTGTCTCCATCGCCTTGAACCAGCAGGTGCAGAGCGGTGAGCACACGGTCAGCAATGGCGCGCCCCCTCTTCCGCCGCCGGCAAAAAGAAAAAAAAGGGTAGAAACGCCCACGACCCTCCCCCCCCTGCACAAAAACGTTCAACTCGCCTTGCCGACAACAGACAGCCAAGGGGAAAGACCGCTCCCTCCGAAGTCCGGGACCGAGACCGCAGGAGCAGAGTCCGATCTCTCTCCATTAACGACTGAAGGAGAGAGTGTGGACGCAACGCCTGGCAAAGAAATTTCCGGGGGTCTGTCGATTTTTGGGGACAAAACAGTAAGAGACTATTACACTGCCCCGGAATATCTGGTCGGCGAAAAACCACCTTATCCGAAGCAGGCAGAACGTAACGGTTGGGCGGGGACTGTGCTTTTAAACTTATCGATTAATGCCAAGGGTGAGGTGGAGAAGGTGGGGATTGCCAAAAGCTCGGGATATAAACTCCTCGATCAGCAAGCTTGCCAAAGTGTTGGGGCCTGGCGTTTTAAACCGGCCCGGCGTAATGGTCATGCGATTGCCGTGACTGTGCAGCAACCGATCATCTTCCGCCCCACCCCCCCGAAAAAAGTCCAATGACCTCTATTCGCCAGCAGTTGCAGCGGAGCCTTCTGGTGACGATCGGTGTCATCGTTCTTTTGATGACGATCGCTTTCTTCCTGGTTGAAGTCATCTCCTTTCGGCAGCTCGTCATCGAGTCGGTTGTCCCCAAGGCTGAGTTAGTGGCGATCCACCTGCGTCGCCCCCTGGCACTGCGCGATTCCTGGAGTGCGCAGGAGATTCTCGCGACCCTCGCCACCGACCCATCGATTGACGGGGCGTATCTCTTCAATCGCCAGGCGCAACCCTTTGCTTATTATCAGCAGAATCGCCGCGCTGACGAAACAACGCTGCAAAAAATAGAATTGCCGCTCACTGCCAAAGAAGAAATCCTCCCGCTCCTTTCCACAAACTCGCGTCATACCCTCTTTTCCTGGCAACATCTGTCGGTCTTTGTGCCGATCATCCATAATAACGAAACGATCGGGACTCTTTACATTGTCAGTACCCTGACACCCTTTTACCTGCGCCTCCTGTGGTGGCTGCTGGCGGCGGTTGCCGCAACCGCGATTGCGGTCTATACCGGAGTGGCGATTGCCCGCAAGCTTCAGGAGCGGATCACTGCACCGATCAGTGACCTGGCGGGGATGATGCACATCGTCACCCGGGAGGGGGATCTGACCCAGCGCGCCGAGATCCGCGGCCAGGGGGAGATTGCCACCCTGGCTTACGGCTTCAACCAGATGCTGCAAGCGCTCAACCACCGCGACGATGAACTGTTAACGATCAACTTCAGCCTGGAAGAGCGGATCACCGAGCGGACCCAGGCGTTAAACGCCACTCTACACGAGAAAGAGTTGCTGCTGCGGGAAGTTCATCACCGCGTCAAGAATAACCTGCAGATCATCTCCAGTCTTCTGTCTCTGCAAATGAAGAAAATCTATGACCCGCTCGCCAAGGAAGCGCTGCGCACCAGCCTGAGCCGTATCCGCTCGATCTCGCTCATCCATGAAAAACTTTACCTGACCAACCGGCAGACACAAGGCAACGATCTCGGCATTTATCTGCGCGATCTTGCCGAAGAGATCTTTCGCCTCCATTCGATTGCCCCGGAGCGGATCCAGTTGCAACTTGATCTGGTCAGCGTTGAGACCGATTTTGATCGCCTGATCCAGCTCGCCTTGATTTTTAATGAACTTCTCACCAACACCTTCAAACACGCTTTCGCACCGACCGAATCGGGAGTGGTGACCATCCGGCTGCGTCGCCACAAGCATCAGGTGATCCTCACCGTCCAGGATAACGGAAAAGGACTCCCTGACCACTTTCTCCTCGAAACGACCTCGACGGTCGGATTACAGTTGACCAGCAATCTCGTCCGGCAAGCCAAAGGTCAATTCACCCTGCTGCGTAACCCGCCGGGGACCGAAGCGGTCGTTTCCTACCCGCTGGCCACTTCATGAATGAGGAGCACCTGCCGACATGGCTGAACCGACACGCATCCTGATTGTTGAGGACGAAGCGATCATAGCCATGGATTTGCAGGAGACCCTGGTGGAAGCCGGTTACGCGGTTATCGCCACGGTCGCCAGTGGCGAGGAGGCCCTCGCGATTTGCGCCCAGGAGATCCCCGATCTGGTGCTGATGGATGTCCACCTGCAAGGGCGATTGACCGGCATCGACACCGCACAGCAGCTGCGGGAAAGTTATGGTATCCCCTCTGTTCTGTTGACCGCGCATTATGATCCTGCAACCCTGGCCGCGTCGCAGCAGGCGGGGGTCTTTGCCTACCTGATCAAACCCTACGATCAGCGGGAACTTTGTGCCACCCTCGCCACCGCCCTGACCCGCGCCAGAAATGAAGGGGAGCTGCAGCGCCAATTGCAAGAACTCCGGAGCGCCCCTGCTGCGGCCAGCGCCGGAGCGATCCCTGAGTTGCTGAAGATCTGTACTCTCTGCGCGCCGCCGACTCTGGAGTTTCAGGGAAGGACGGTCCGCGGCGATCTTTTCCCCCGGACGCAGCGCGAGATGCTAGCTCTCCTCTTGTCATCGCCGCACTTGCGCGTCGACCGGGAGGTCCTGGAAGCGGAGCTTTGGCCGGAGAGCCCGGCCAAACAGGCCCGCTCCTCCTTTGATGCGACGCTGGGGCGCTTGCGCCGGCTCTTCAATACGGAGACCGGCAGTTCGGCGGGGATGGACCTCTTCAGCCTGAAGAACGGGGTCGTTGCCATTGAAAATTGTTCCGTCGATCTGCACCGTTTTAAAGCCCTCGACGAAGAAGGATCCGCCCTGCGGCGCCACGGCGACGAAGAGGCGGCGATCGGCGCGTTTGTCAAAGCGGTTGCACTGTGGCAGGGGGAGTTTCTTGCCGGCCTTTCCAGCCACCACAATGTCCTGACCCTGCGCCAATACAACACCCAACGCGTCTTTGATCTGTCGCTGTGGCTGGGAGAGGCCTTTGCACAACGCCAGCGCCGCGAGGAAGAGCTGGCGGCATTGCGCCTGGCTTTGCGGGCAATTCCGACGAGTGAGAAGACTGCCGGCACCCTTTATATCCTCCTGCTCGCTCTGGAGCGCGTCGAAGAAGGGGGGGCGCTCCTCAAGGATTTTTCCCGTGGGCTCAGCCGCGATGGCCTGCCGCGGCAACAGGTACAGATGATCATGCGTCGCATCGAGCAGCGCGCCAACTTTGAGCGCTGCCAGCGCCGGACGCCTTGATGAACTTATCCGCTCTTCTCCATTATCTCACTGCCCAGCGTCGTCTCCAGCCCCAGCAGAGAATTCCGCCGCGCCCGCGCCAGAACCGCCAACGCCACCTCCCCCGCCCCACCCCTGCGTAGTGCCGTGGCACAGACCCGTGCCGTCGTCCCGGTCGTCATGACATCGTCGATCAGTAAAATTTTTTCCCCTGCCAGGGGTCGCGTTAAAGCAAAGGCGCCGCGGAGATTGCGATGCCGTTCCCGCGCCGTCAGCCCGGCCTGCGCCACCGTCGGCACGATCCGGATCAGGAGGCATGGGTCGACAGGGAGCTGCCGACTGCGGCCAAGTTCATGGGCAATCAGCAGGGCTTGATTGTAGGTCCGTTGCCGTAGGCGATGGGGGTGGAGGGGGACGGGAACGATGAGGTCGGGGAGCCAGGCAGGGGCGGTGCGCTGCCAGGCGGTTTCGAGAAGACCGGCCAAGGGGCGATCGAGAGCAATGTTGCCATCAAACTTGAAGCGATGAATGGCGTGGCGCAGCTCCTCTTCATAAAGGCCGGCGGCGACGGTCCAGATAAAATCCGGCGGTTGCAAAAGGCATTCGCCGCAGACATGATCGTTGCCGCCGATGGTGGCAAAGGGGAGAGCGCAGCGCGGACAGCGGGGCGAGGTGACGGGAAGACAGCCGCTCAGACAAGCAGGACAGAAAGAGGAATCCGCTGATGCGGGGCAAGGGGCATGGCAAAGGAGACAAAGGGGGGGGAAGAGAAGATCAAAGCAGTCCTTTACTTCGGCGTGAAATCCGGACCAAATCATTTCCCCTCCTGCTTATGATCTCTTCAGGACTGCAAAAGACTCTTTCCGGTCATAGCGGCGGGTTGCGGCAGATCCAAAAGCTCAAGGATCGTCGGCGCCAGATCAGCAAGACGGCCGTTTTCATCCTGCCGCAAGGCACGGTGCGCAGCGTCGACCAGGAGGAGCGGGACACGGTTGGAGGTATGGGCGGTGTGCGGTTTGCCAACGGCATCGGTCATCTGTTCACAGTTGCCATGGTCAGCGGTTATAAGTGCCGTCCCCCCGGCGGCCAAAATGGCCGCGACCAGGCGGCCGATGCAGGCATCGACCGTCTCCATCGCCGTGATCGCCGCCGGCATGATGCCGGTATGACCGACCATGTCGGGATTGGCAAAATTGAGGATGACCAGGGCGTAGCGGCCGGACTGCAACCGTTCAATGGCGGCATCGGTGACTGCCACGGCACTCATCGCCGGTTGCAGATCATAAGTTGCCACTTCCTGCGGCGAAGGGATCAGGACCCGGTCTTCGCCGGGAGACGGCACTTCCGAACCGCCGTTAAAGAAGAAGGTGACATGCGCATACTTTTCAGTCTCGGCAATCCGCAACTGGGCGAGACCGGCGGCAGCGACGACCTCGCCGAGGAGCTGCGGATAGCTTTCGGACGGAAAAGCCACAGACAGGGGTAAAGTTTCGTCATATTCGGCCATACAGACATACACCGCCAGTTGCGGGGAGCGGGGGCGCGTAAAGGCCGTAAAATCGGGGTCGGTCAGCGCCCGGGTGATTTCCCGCGCCCGGTCGGAACGGAAGTTAAAGAAGATCACCGCATCATTATCATTCATCGTTTCTGGCGCCTGGCCGGGGGGAGCAATGATCCAGGGCTCGACAAATTCGTCATTCTGGCCGGCGTTATAAGCCGCGGCGATGGCGGTGGCACTGTCGGCAGCCCGCTGTCCCTCGCCCTGAACCAGCGCTCGCCAGGCCCGCTCGACCCGATCCCAGCGATTGTCGCGATCCATCGCATAATAGCGGCCGATGATCGTGGCGATCCGCCCGCCGCCGAGCTTATTCATCTCCGTCTCCAGCTCGGCGAGATACTGTGCAGCGCTGCGCGGCGGCGTATCGCGACCGTCGAGGAAGGGGTGAACCAGGATCTTTTCGACGCCTTGGGCCTTGGCCATCCTGATCAGAGCATAAAGATGAGTATTGTGCGAGTGGACGCCGCCGTCCGAGAGGAGACCCATGAGGTGGAGTTTCCCCTTGCCGCCGGCGACCGCTTGCATCGCCGCCAGCAGGGCCGGATTGGTAAAGAAATCGCCGTCGGCGATGCTCTTGCTGATCTTGGTGAGATCCTGATAGATAATGCGACCGGCCCCGATATTGAGGTGCCCGACTTCAGAATTCCCCATCTGCCCGTCCGGCAGGCCGACATCGAGACCGGAGGCGGCCAGGGTCGTTGCCGAGTAGCGGGCAAAGAGGGCGTCGAGGTGGGGGGTCCGGGCGGCGGTCACCGCATTCCCCGGCCCCGGCTCCGCCTTCCCCCAGCCATCAAGGATCAGCAAAGCAACGGTGGCACTCATACCGTGCCCCAGGTTTCCCGTTCACCATGATGAATCGCCCGCAGCTGCGTCGTCGCTGTCATCGCTCCCCGCAGCGACTGGCGGCCGACGACACTTAAACTCGCCCACTCGCCGCAGCCAGGGCAACGACTCTGCCACTCCCGGCTCTCTTCGCCGCAAGAATCACACACATAACCGATAGCGAGACGGGAGGTGATGCCGAGGGCCTTTTTGTACTGTTGAATGGCGACATCAAGACGCCCGCGCCGGCTGTTCCCTTCGGCGAGAAGGAGATGGATTTGCGGCGAATCGACGCCGGAGCTCTCAACCACTTGCAGCTGCTCCAGCCCTTCTTCGATCATCTCCAGACGCAGGCAGAGCTTGCCGTAAAAGAAGCGGAGCATGAGATCATTACTCTTTTCCCGCACGAAATCGCGATAAAAACTGAGGAGCGTCGCCGGATCCCCTTCGTCGAGGAAGAGGGCTTCGAGACGCTCCAGAAAGACGCCGCGGCCCAGGGTGCGATAGCCTTCCTCCCAGACAGACGAAGCCTCTAATGGCGCCCCGAGCCGGCGCAGAGCATCGCCGAGGGAGACATGGGCGGGTAAAAAGTCCGGAGCATCTTTCACGATCTCCTGCAGGGAAGTCCTGGCACTCTTGAGTTCTTTTTCATCGCCGCTCAACCCCTGGCAGGCCACCTCATAACGGAGCGACAGCATGCGCCGCTCTTCTTCCGATTGCCGGGTCGTCCCTTCAGCAAACTTCAGAATCTTTTTTTGCAGCTCGAACGATTCTTTCCACTCCCCGGCCCGCATGCGCAGATCGCGCAGGGCGCGCAGGGCTTTGCGGTTATTCTCGGCTTTGCCAAGAATGAGCCGGTAGGTTTGTGCGGCATCATCCCAGCGCTGCAACGATTCATAAACACTTGCCAACTTGAACAGAACCTCGAGGCTGCGCGGATCGACATTGCGGGCGCGACCGAGTAAAGCCACCGCTTCTTCGAGCTGATTCTCCTGCACATGGACATTCGCCATCGCCAGATACGTCTCGATCCGGGCCGGATCGCGATCGAGAGCCCGTTGCAGATGGATGCGGGCTTTCTTCATATCCCCGGAAAGGAGGCGATTCACGCCCTCGCGGTAGATCGAGATCACTTCGCGGTTGCGCCGCTCCTGGCGATCCGACTTGAGGTTCTTCACCATCTGCCGCAAGGCGCTGAGCAGATAAAGGACAAAGCCGATAAAGACGCCGACGAGAATGCAGCCGACGGCGATCACCGCAAGCGAGGAGGTGATGCTCTCGCCCGGGTAATAAAAAATGGTCACCATCTGCGGATTGAGGCCGGAGAAGTAGATGAACCAGGTCATGAACAGGATGGTCAGCAACAGAAACGACATAATCGTCATTTTACTTCTCCTTGGGCAGCGCCCACGAAAAAAATGAATCGGGAGGGGACATGGGATTACTCGCCGAAGCGTTCAACTTCCGTCTTGCATTCTATACAGTAACGGGAAAACGGCCGAACTTCCAAGCGCTTCGGAGCAATCTCGTCGCCGCAGCGGACGCAGATGCCGTAGTCCCCCTGCTCAAGAAGCTCCAGAGCCGTATCGATATCGCGAATCTTTTGCCGCTGCACCTCCGAGAGGTTGTAAAGGACGTCGCGATCGTAAGAGCGCGTCGACATGTCGCCGAGATCCGGGACATCATCCGCATCGAGTTGCCGGGAGGCATCCCCC
Organism: Desulfuromonadales bacterium; assembly: GCA_034370465.1. Taxonomy (GTDB): domain Bacteria; phylum Desulfobacterota; class Desulfuromonadia; order Desulfuromonadales; family UBA2197; genus UBA2197. Next base: position 18,866 of record JAXMLA010000286.1, on the reverse strand, counting down.
GTCGCCCGCACCTCGCGGAGGACCTCCTGGCGCAAACGCTCCAGAACATCCTTTGCCGCGGCCAATCCCTGTGCATCCATGCCGGTCAACCCTCTCTAGCGGTTATGATACGGTTCATTGCGTAAAATGGTCAGAGCGCGATACATCTGTTCAAGAAGGAGCAGGCGCGCCAACTGATGCGGAAAGGTCATCTTTGACAAAGAGAGACAAAGATCGCTGCGCGCCTTGACTGCCTCGCTCAAACCGTAAGCCCCGCCGATCACCAGAATCACTTCGTCCGGCCCATACAACATGCGCTCACCGAGGAATGTTGACCACGCTTCGGTGGTCAACGCCTTCCCTCCTTCATCGAGGATCACCACAAAGGCCGAAGGCGAAAGGCGCTGCAAAATCCGCCCCCCTTCCTCCTCCCGGCCAAAACGGATATCCCCTTTCGTGCCGCCGCCGCTCGCTTCGCGCAATTCGATGGTTTCAAAGGGGAGGTAGCGACCGATGCGGCCGGCATACTCTTCAACCCCGGAGCGAATCCAGGACGCGGAGAGCCGGCCGACACAAAGGAGGCGGAGCTTCACCCCTTGCGCACCGCCGGATTGTCCTCGGGGACCGGGACTTCGATCGCTTCGCGCCAAAGACCGTCAAGGTCGTAATAGTCGCGCACCGGCTCATGAAAGACGTGGACCATAACATCCCCGTAATCGAGGAGGACCCAGCGCCCTTCCTTGAGCCCTTCCACTGCCATCGGTGGCAGCTCATGGTGAAGCTTGAGCCCGACCCGCACCGATTCGGCAATCGCCTGAACCTGCCGATCCGACTGCCCGGAAGCGATGACCAGATAATCGGTGAGCGAAGAGAGGCCGCGAACATTGAGGACCCGCACATTGAGTGCTTTCTTTTCAAGGGCATAACCGGCACAGAGTAAAGCACGATCTTTGGAGAGCAAGGGATTACAGCCTTTCGCGGCCCCGGTAAAGGGCGTGTTGTTCGATATAATCCGCGACCGGAGTCGGGAGGAGATAGCGGACCGAGCGTCCGCCTGAAAGGAGCTGGCGAATGTAGGTTGAAGAGATGTCCAGATAGGTCTCTTCGAGAAAAATAACCCGGTTTCCACTGACATGCCGCAGTATTCTTCCGCCGGGATCATAGCAAAACTCCGGGCGGATCGCAACCGGGAGGAGCGCAAGCAGATCACCGCAATCGACGCCAGGCCGCCGGGTCACGACCAGATTCGTCAGTGCAAAGAGGCGACGATAGTCATGCCAGGTGGCGAGATCGCGAAAGGAATCCATGCCGATCAGAAAGAAGAAGTCGCAATCCGGATGCAGGGAGTGCAAGCGCTCGAGAATCTTCACCGAATAGTTTTTGCCGGGATCTTCCCCTTCCAGATCGGAGACGCAAAAGGCCGGATTGCCGGCAATGGCGACCGCGACCATCGCCAATCGCTGCGCAAAGGAGGGGGAGTCAACCGGCAGCGTCTTATGGGGTGGATCGGCGGTCGGCAGAAAGAGGACCTGATCAAGACCGCAATGTTCGCGGGCTTCTTCCGCCAGGCGCAGATGCGCCAGATGAATCGGATTAAAGGCGCCGCCAAAGATCCCCAGCCGCTGGCGACCCGGCGCCGCTTTGCTTGTCACTGCTGCCCCCACAACCGGTTTCAGATCGGTCGCCCCCCCGCGGCGGCCAATCGCTTGGCCGCCGCGCGCAGCAGGCGTTCGGTCGTTTCCCAACCGATACATTTGTCGGTAATCGACACCCCGTAAAGGAGTTGCGAGGGATCTTCGCCGGTCGATTGACTGCCATCACCGAGATTGCTTTCGATCATGACGGCGCGGATGTCAGAATTTCCCGCAACGATCTGGTCGACGACACTGGTCAGCACCTCTTCCTGGCGGTTGTGATCCTTGTAGCAGTTGGCATGGCTGCAATCGACCATAATGGCACTGCTGACGCCGCCCTTTTCAAGCAGGGCGGTCGTCCTGGCAATATCTTCCGGCGAATAGTTCGGAGCATCGTTGCCACCACGCAGCACAATATGGACATCGGGGTTGCCGACGGTCGAGACGATAGACGTCAGTCCTTCGTTGTTTATCCCGATAAAACTATGCGCCGAGCGGGCCGCCTTGATCGCATCGACGGCAATCTGCAAATTGCCGTCCGTGCCGTTCTTGAACCCCACCGGAAAAGAGAGGCCGCTTGCCATCTCCCGATGCGTCTGCGATTCGGTGGTGCGGGCACCGATCGCCCCCCAACTGATGAGATCAGCGAGATAGTGCGGAGTAATCGGATCGAGCATCTCGCCGGCAATCGGGATATTCAGCGCATTCAACGAGCAGAGGAGGCCCCGCGCCACGCCGAGCCCCTTGGAAATCTGGTGTGAACCGTTGAGATCGGGGTCATTGATCAACCCTTTCCAGCCGATCGTGGTCCGCGGTTTTTCAAAGTAGACGCGCATGACGCAGAAGATCTGCTCGCCGATCTCGGCAGAGAGCTTGGCCAGGCGCGCCGCGTACTCCAGAGCTGCCTTGGGATCGTGAATTGAGCAGGGACCGATCACCGCCATCAAGCGCGGATCGCGATTATTGAGGATATTGACGATGATCTCCCGCGAGCGGGTGACTTCGGCTGCCCCCCGTTCGTTCAAGGGGAAGACCTGCTTCAAATCGTTCGGGGCAATGATCGGGGTCAGGCCCCGAACTCGCAAATTATTGGTCCGCAACATAAGGAATCCTTATCGGTAATTTTTCAACGTACCTTCATCCCTGAAGAGGGGGCACTGTAGCGATTTTTCATGTAAAAGTCAAAAAAACTCGCGCCATTTTCCGGCAGAAGCCGTTGACAGTGACAAGGTCTTTGCGTATAACCAAGACAACGGCCGAGGGTCTTCGTACCCTGTCTTTGTCAAGATTCATTTCTAACCCTTCCTACTCCCTCGAGGGCAATTGTGCGCATTACTCCGATTGACATCCAGCAGCAGCATTTTAAAAGTAAAATGATCGGTGGCTACGACCAGGAAGAGGTTGATCGCTTTCTTGAGCAGGTCGCGGAAGAACTGGAAATCCTCACTGTGGACGGCCAGCAGTTGCGGGATGAGTTAAGCCGGACAAAGCTCACTCTCGAAGATCTGCAAAACCGTGAAGCAACCCTGAAAGAGACCCTCCTCACCACGCAGCGCATGACGGACGATCTCAAGGCCAACGCCCGACGCGAAGCCGAGCTGATTACTGCCAATGCGCAACTGCGCGCCGAACAACTCCTGCTGCAGGCGGAAGACCGGCGCCAAAAGATGATCACCGAAATTCAGGCTTTGCGCCGCGAGAAGGTCGCCTTCGAAACGAATCTGCGCATGGCGATTGAGAGTCATCTGCGCCTCCTTGATGTCGGCTTTGATGCTTCTTATCAGGAAGCCCCCAAGAGTGCCCCCCTGACCCCGGCGCCGCCTCCCCCGGACGCTGACGACGATTCCTTTTCTTATTGATCCCCGCCTGGTTGCAGATTCGCGATCATGGCGTGGCCATCCACCTCCTTGTCCAGCCACGGGCAAGTAAAAACGAGGTGATCGGGGCACAAGGGGAGGAATTAAAGATCCGCCTCACCTCGCCGCCGGTCGAAGGGGCGGCCAACCGCCTCTGCTGTGAATTCATCGCCAAAAAACTCGGCCTGGCCAAAAGTGCCGTGACCCTGGAGGCCGGCGAAACCTCCCGCCACAAACGCCTCTTTCTGCCCGGAGTCAGCACCGCCCAGGTCCTGGCTGCCCTCACTCCCCCCGCCGCCCCCGCGAAGAAATAACCCCGCGGTTTCTCCTCTTGCCGGTTACTGAAAGTAGTACAGCGCCGCGCCCCCCACCAGCCAGCAGTACAGAGAGAAGTAATAAAGACGCTTTTGGCGGATAATACCGAGGAGCGCGTGAATACAGAGCAATCCGACCAGACACGATAAGCCGGCACCAGCGAGATAAATGCCGATTTCACCCTGGGGCAGGTGTTCCACATCCTTGAGCGAAACGAGGGCTGCCCCCCCGACGGCCGGCAGGGCCAACAAAAAGGAGAAACGCGCCGCAGTCTGCCCCTCGACCCCGCGCAGCATTAGAACGGCAATCGTCGCCCCGGAACGGGAGATCCCGGGAAGGACGGCAACCCCCTGGGCAAGGCCGGTAATCAGGCTATCGGCCAGGGTCAGGCGCTTGCGGTCGGAGGAACGAAAACGCTCGGCGACAAAGAGGAACAGGCCGGTGACAAGGATGAGTGCCCCGACAACCAGAGGGCGATGCATGAGCTCTTCAACCGTCCCTTTCAGGGTCAGACCGATGATCGCCGTCGGGATCGAACCGACAATCAATAACTGGAGATAGCGCCGGTCCTGGACCGCCTGAATGTCACGCCGGAAAGGCGCAGTCAACAGTTGCTTAAGGTCCTGGCGAAAATAGATAATCACCGCCACCAGGGTGCCGAGATGGAGGGCGACATCAAAGAGGAGTCCGGGCTGCTCGAAACCAGGCATCAACTGCTGCGCCAGGGCAAGATGCCCGGAGGAAGAGACCGGGAGAAACTCCGTCAACCCTTGCAGCGCGCCCAGTAAAAGGCCCTCGATCAGTGTCATTTTTGTCCTACCTTCCTATGGGTGAATGATGATCAAGGGCAGGATCACCGGGCGCCGGCCCATGGTACGATTAAAGTAACGGCCCAGTCCCTTGCGGATTTCGAGAGTGAGCTCAACCGCAGGCAACGCCCCGGAATGGTTGGCGACCAGCTCGCGCACGATCTCTGCGGCGCTGGCAAGGCAAGCCTGACCCCCTTCTGCGCCGACAAAGCCACGGGTCAGCAGCTCCGGACCGGCGATGATTCGCCCATTGTCCGCCAGAGTGAGAAAGACGGCGATTACCCCGTGACTGGCGAGGTGACGGCGGTCGCGCAGTTCTCCGGGGCCAAGATCGCCGACCCCTTTGCCGTCAACATAGATCCGGCCGGTATGAACGCGCGCTTCCCGGCGAAAACCGTTGGCACTGAGAAGGAGCGGCTGGCCGTTATCGATAACGATCGCCTCCAGACCCGCCATCCCCAGCGATTCTGCCAACTGCGCATGGCGGACGAGGTGGCGGTAGTCGCCATGCACCGGCACAAAGTAGCGGGGCCGGGTCAGCGCGATCATCTGCGCCAACTCCTCCTGGCTGGCATGACCGGAGACGTGCATGCCGTTCGCTCCTTCATACCAGACATCGGCGCCGCGGCGAAAGAGGTGATTGATCATCTCGGCGATGGTCTTTTCGTTGCCGGGGATAAAACGGGAGGAGAGGATAACGGTATCGCCGCCCTGCAGGAAGATCTCTTTGTGATCGTCGGTGGCGATGCGCGCCAGCGACGAGCGCGGCTCCCCCTGGCTGCCAGTCGAGAGGATGAGGACCTTGTCCCGCGGCAGCTCTCGCAGCTCGCGGACATCGATAAAGAGCTCGTCGGCAGCACGCAGATAACCGAGTTGCCGGCTGATCGCCACACTCTGCGCCATACTCCGGCCGTTAATCAGCACTTTACGGCCGACCTGGCGGGCGGCATCGAGAACCTGTTGAATGCGGTGGATGTTAGAAGAGAAGCTGGCGACCAAAACCATCCCGCCACAGGCCGGCAAGCGCTGCCGCAAGGCTTCGCCGACGCGGCGCTCGGAGAGGGTGTGGCCAGGGCGCTCAACATTGGTCGAATCGGACAGGAGGGCAAAGACCCCCTCTTCGCCATAAGCAGCGAGGCGGGCGAGATCGGTCATCTCGCCGTCGATCGGCGTGGCGTCAAGCTTGAAGTCGCCGGTATGGACGATCAGCCCGGCGCGGGTGCGAATAGCAAAGCCGACACCGTCGGCGACCGAGTGGGTGACACGAAAGGGTTCGATCTGAAACGGCCCGAGGTCAAAAGCAAGGCGGGGGAGGATCGTGACCAGCTCCACCTTTTGGCTGAAACTGTGTTCCACGAGCTTGCCGCGCAACAGCCCAAGGGTCAGTTCCGTGCCATAGACAACGGGGTAGCCGAGCCGCTCCAGAAGATAGGGGATGGCGCCGATATGATCTTCATGGCCATGGGTCAGGATGATGCCACAGATATCGTCCCGCCGTCCTTCAAGGATGTGCACATCCGGCAGGACAAGATCGACCCCGAGCATACTGGCATCGGGAAACATCAAACCACAGTCGACCAGCAGAATCGCCCCTTGCGACTCGATCGCCATCAGATTCAAGCCGATCTCGCCGAGTCCGCCTAGGGGGAGTAGGCGAATCGCCGCCGGATCGGTCAAGGGTGACCAAGGCATAACGCCTGAATTTTTCATGCCACGCTCCGCGGCGACGAAAGAGCCGAAGCAATGCTCGCCTCAACCTCCGCCAACAGCGCATCGCGCTCCTTCATCCCCAGTCCCGCCGTCGGAATCGCCGGAAAGATGCGTAAACGCACTTCCCCGGAGCGGATCAGCCAGGAACTCTTCAACATCAGAGCCGCACTGCCATCGATGGCAATCGGCACAATCGGCGCCTGCGCCTGCAGAGCCAGGACAAATCCGCCCTTCTTGAAGGGGAGCAACGCCCCGTCCGGGGAGCGCGTTCCTTCCGGGAAGATCATGATCGAAGTCCCGGCCGCCACTTGTTGCGCCGCTTTATTCATGCTCTGGATCGCCAGGCGTCGATCTTTACGTTCCACAGGAATATAGCCGGCAATCCGCATCGTCATGCCGAAGAGGGGAATACGAAAGAGTTCGGCCTTGGCCAGCCAGCGGAACTGGGCAGGGAGGGCGGCAAAAAGGATAGGGATATCAAAATTCCCTTGGTGATTTGACATGTAGACGGCCGGCCCATGGGGGGGGAGATGCTCAACCCCCTCCACCGTCAAATGCACCCCTCCCAGCCACAGGCAGCCCCGCGCCCATTGCCGGGCACTGGCGTGCAGGCGCTCTTCTCCCCCCAGGAGCGCGGAGACAAGCAAATAGCCGATACAAAGGAGGGTAAAGGGGAAAAAGTTGAGGTAAAAAAAGAGGGTTCGTAGCAATGGGCGGATATCTCCAGAATTTATTACCGTAACTTACTGAAGGATCAAAGGGTAAGTCAAAGTAATTTTGGTCCCTTGCCAACGGGGCGCGCAAGACCGGGTCAAATAGGACCCGGTTAAAGATAGGGGGAGAAAATTTTCATGAAGCTGTTACGCAGCCGCATCCACAGTGGCTGTGCCTTGATCTTCGCAGAGGTCACCGGGTCCGATACGGCCCGGGCCGCGTCAAAATAGGCGAGCAGAGCCGCACAGGTCCCCGCCTGATCGAAGATCTCAATATTAAATTCAAAGTTAAGCCGCAGACTCCGGGGGTCGATATTCGCCGAACCGATCAGCGCGTAGTGATGATCCATAATCAACATCTTGCTGTGGACGAAGGGCGCCGGCTGATAAAAGATACGAACCTTGTTCTCGACCAGTTCGGCCAGGTAATCCTGCGAAGCCCAATGCACAAAAGGGAGATTACTCTTTCTCGGCAGGATGATTTCGACCTCGACACCGCGCAGCGCCGCGGCGCAGAGAGCGATGGTCAGCGCCCGGTCGGGGATAAAGTAAGGGGTCATGATGCAGACGCGCTTGCGGGCGGAGTTGAGGGCGCCGACGATGATCCAGGTCAGGGGTTCAAAATCTTCGTTCGGGCCGGCACTGATACCGCGGCAGAACGATTCGCCGTCGGTCAGGGGGCGCGGGGCGGTGAGGGGCTTCTGCGGTACTTCGCCGGTGGCAAAGTACCAATCTTCAAAGAAGGCTTCCTGCATCTGCCCGACCACCGGACCGGCAATCTGAAAATGGAGGTCGACAACCCGGTGCGGCAACGCCGGATCGGCAAGGAGGTGGCGGTCGCTGATATTCATTCCGCCGGTAAAGCCGAGGGAATTATCGACGATCAGCAGCTTGCGGTGATTGCGCAGGTTGATGAAAAAACCCCAGCTCGACAAGGAAAAGGGGAGAAATCGAGCATGACGAATCGCCAGTCTTCTCAGCCGCCAGTGGATCGGCGGCCAAAAGTACTTTTCGCCGAGGGCATCGACCAGCACCCGGACATCGACACCGCGCGCCGCCGCTCTTTGCAGGGCGTCACAGAAGGACTGACCGCTGCGGTCATCGGCAAAGATATAGGATGAGAGGTAGACGCTGTGCTGCGCCCCCTCGATTGCCGCCAGCATCGCCGGATAAGCTTCATCGCCGTTATGGAGGAGGGTGAGCTTATTCCCCTGCACCAGATGGCGGCGGGTGACCGCGTCAGAGAGGCTGCGCAGGGCGAAAAAATTTTCCCGGCGCAAATGCGGTGGGAAGGTGACGTCCTCACCCAGATCCTCACAGGCCCATTCGAAGAAGTGCATCCGCCCCCGCGCCCGCCAGCGACGGGCCTTGCTACGGATGCGATTGACCCCGAGAAGCCAGTAACCGAGCGCCCCGAGGCCGGGAACGATAAGGCAGACCACGAACCAGCCCAGTGCCGAACGGGGATCACGCTTGAGCAGCAGCGCGTGCCCGGCGGAAAAGATCCCAAAAGCGAGAAAGAGGATGGCAAGGGTCGTGCTGAGCATACGCGTCAGCTCAGCGCAGATTCGTCGCGCAGCGTGGGCAGGTGAGCATGCTCGTCGAAGGGACTTTGTGGCCGCAGCTCGGGCAGCTGAACCAGTATTTGCAGAATTTGCACTGCGCTTCCGAAACGCCCTGACGTTTTTTGCATTTGGGGCAGAAGCGGTACATCTTGCGGTTGGTGATATAGTCGGCAAAGATCATCGCGCAACGCGGACACTCGGTGGCGTCCCGTTTGCTGATCGGTGCCCCGCAGCCGGGATTGGGGCAGACGAAGACGGTAAGGCACCCCGTGCACCAATATTTACCTTTTTTCAACTCTTTACAGTTGGGACATTTATCCATAGCGATCCTCGCGTTCGGTTCAAAGGGAGTGGAGCGGAAAGGTTTTATAATATTAACATGCCTGTAGCAAAAACCAAACGGCAAAAGCGCCCATCGACTGCCGGACGCTTTTGCCGTTATCTGGAGGAGACCTTTCAAAAAGACTTCAATCGAGGCTCAGATCGTGCTCCCGACACCAGTTCTGCAATGCCTCCCGTTCCCGGGCATCTTCATAAAGATACCAGCTCTCAATCAGTCCCATCCCGGTCAAAAGATCTTTAAAGTGGCGGTAGGCATCCTTGCGCTCGAAAATCCCCATGATCCGGGCGAGCTGCTGCGGGCAGTGTTCCTGTACAAAATCGACCACCACCGGCTGCCCTAATGGCAAATCCTTTTTGTGGGGGATGACGATATAGTCCGCGCTGATATCGGCATCGACCGGCAGCTCGCCATAATCAGCCACCGTGGAGGTGTAATAGACTTTGCCGTCGGGACGATGCAGCAGCGCCCGGCGCTCGCCGAAGCGGGCGCCGTTGACGAAATGGTAGGCTTCTTCGATGGTGTCGTAGGTCATGGGTTGCTCCTGGAGGTTACAACAACTTCCTTAAATACTGCCCGGTCTGCGAGGCGCTGACCTGCGCTACTTCTTCCGGGGTGCCGCAGGCGACGATCTCGCCGCCGCGTTTTCCTCCTTCGGGCCCCAGGTCGATGAGGTAGTCGGCGGTCTTGACCACATCGAGGTTGTGCTCGATGATGAGGATGGTATTGCCGGTCTCGACCAGACGTTGCAGGACGTCGAGGAGTTTCTGGATATCGGCGAAGTGGAGTCCGGTGGTCGGCTCGTCGAGGATGTAGATGGTGCGGCCGGTGGCGCGCTTGGTCAGCTCCTTGGCGAGCTTGACCCGCTGCGCTTCACCACCGGAGAGGGTGGTGGCGCTCTGACCGAGCTTGATATAGCCGAGGCCGACATCGTGTAAGGTCTTGAGCTTGTTGTTGATCCGCGGGATATTTTCCAAAAACTTCAGCGCCTGACTGACGGTCATGTCGAGAATCTCGGCGATATTCTTCCCTTTGTAGCGCACCTCCAACGTTTCGCGATTGTAGCGCTCCCCCTTGCAGATCTCGCACTGCACATAGACATCCGGCAGAAAGTGCATCTCGATCTTGATGATCCCGTCCCCCTGACAGGCTTCGCAGCGCCCCCCCTTGACGTTGAAGGAGAAGCGCCCCGGCCCGTAGCCGCGGATCTTGGCGTCGGGGAGATGGGAAAAGATGTCGCGTACATCGGTGAAGAGGCCGGTGTAGGTGGCGGGATTGGAGCGCGGCGTGCGGCCGATCGGCGACTGGTCGATGTCGATGACCTTGTCGAGGGCATCGAGGCCGAGGATGTCATCGACCTTCCCCGCCTTCTCCTTGGCTTTGTAAAGGCGCTGCGCCAGCGCCTTGTAAAGGGTGTCGATGATCAGCGACGATTTCCCCGAGCCGGAGACGCCGGTGACGCAGGTCATCACCCCGAGGGGGATCTGCACGTCGATCCCCTTGAGATTGTGCTCGCTGGCATTCTTCATGGTGATCCAGCGCTGCGGCTGACGCCGTACTTTCGGGACGGCGATGGTCAGTTCGCCGGAAAGGTAGCGGCCGGTGAGGGAATTCGGATTGGCCATGATCTCCGCCGGTGTCCCGGCTGCAACGACTTCGCCGCCGTGCACCCCGGCGCCTGGTCCCATGTCGATAACGTAATCGGCCTCGATGATCGTCTCTTCATCATGCTCGACGACGAGGACGGTATTGCCGAGATCACGGAGACGGAAGAGGGTGTCGAGGAGGCGGCGGTTGTCGCGCTGATGCAGGCCGATGGAGGGCTCGTCGAGGATGTAAAGGACGCCGACCAGACTGGAGCCGACCTGGGTGGCGAGGCGGATGCGCTGCCCTTCGCCGCCGGAGAGGGTGCCGGCGGTGCGGTCAAGGGAGAGGTAGTCGAGGCCGACGTGGGTCAAAAAGGAAAGGCGCTCGCGGATCTCCTTGAGGATGCGCCGGGCGATCTCCTCCTCCTTGGGCGTCAGCTGCAAGGTCGCAAAGAAGTCCTGCGCCTCGCTGATCGACAGGGCAGTGACGGCGCAGATATTCTTGCCGCTCACCCGCACTCCCAACGCCTCGGGCTTGAGCCGCGCCCCCTGACAGGTCGGGCAGGGCATGACGTTCATGAAGCGCTCCAAAGACTCGCGCACCCCTTCCGAATCGGTCTCATGGACGCGGCGTTCGAGGTTGGGGATCACCCCCTCGAAGGCCTTGAGATAGTAGTGGCGACGCCCCCCCTGATCGTAGAAGAAGCGCACCTCTTCTTTGCCCGAGCCGTAGAGAAGGATGTTGCGGACCTTCTCCGGCAGCTCTTCGAAGGGGGTGGTGATGGAGAATTCATAGTGGTCGGTCAGCGCTTCGAGGAGCTGCTGGTAATAGAAACCGGTGCGCGTCTCCCAGGGGACGATCGCCCCGTCGCGCAGGGAGAGGGCGGGGTTGGGGACGACCTGCTCGAGGTCGAAGTACATACGGGTGCCGAGGCCGGAGCAGTCGGGGCAGGCGCCGTGCGGATTGTTGAAGGAGAAGAGACGCGGCGTCACTTCAGGGAGGGAGATATTGCAATCGACGCAGGCGTGCTGTTCGGAGAAGAGGAAGGAGGCGCCGTCGATGATCTCGACCCGCACCAGGCCGCCGGCGAGACGCAGGGCGCTCTCCAGCGAATCGGCGAGGCGGCCGGCGATGTCGTCCTTGATCACCAAGCGATCGATCACCACTTCGATATCGTGATTCTTCTTCTTGTCGAGTTCCGGCGCTTCGGCGAGTTCGACCATGGCGCCGTCGATGCGGCCGCGCACATAGCCGTCGGCGAGGAGCTGCTTGATCTCCTTTTTGTACTCCCCTTTGCGGCCGCGCACCATCGGCGCCAGGATCATGATCCGGCTGCGCGCCGGCAGCTCCATGACCCGGTCGACCATCTGCTGCACCGTCTGCGCCGCGATCTCCTTGTCGCACTGCGGGCAATGCACACGGCCGGCGCGGGCAAAGAGGAGGCGCAGGTAGTCGTAGATCTCGGTGACGGTGCCGACCGTCGACCGCGGATTCTTGCTCGTTGTCTTCTGTTCGATGGAGATCGCCGGAGAGAGCCCCTCGATACTCTCGACATCGGGCTTCTCCATCTGCTCCAGAAACTGCCGGGCATAAGCGGAGAGGGATTCGACATAGCGGCGCTGCCCCTCGGCATAAAGGGTATCGAAGGCGAGAGTCGACTTTCCGGAGCCGGAGACGCCGGTGATGACGACGAACTTGTCGCGGGGGATAATGACGTCGATACATTTGAGGTTGTGCTCGCAGGCACCTTTGATGACGATCTGGTTTGACATGGGCTTATTTTCAACCTTGCGAGGGGATGGTGACGATGGGGTAAGTATAACCTCTTTTGTTCGCAGATAGACACCGCAGGCAAAAGAGACTCTACTTCTTCAGCAACGTCTCCACATCCTCCGCCACCTCAGAAGTCAGTCTCCGACAATTCGCCAGATGTTCCTTGCTCTTCCATGCATACGGCGCCGAAAGCGCTTTACAGCAGGTGACTTTGTTGCGGGCCTTGAAGAGATCAACGAGCTTGGCCGCATCCTTGCGCTGCCCTTTGAGACTCAGGGCCATAACCCCGCCGGTGATGGCGCCGCACAGGCACTTGCTGCCGCCGATGCCGCCGCCGAAGGCCTTGGCCATCTCGATGATCGCCGGATCAACATCCTCATGATGGGCGAGAAGGACCGATTCGCAGCAGTTGCGGCCCAGAGTGAAGTGGTGACCGGCGAGTTCGCCGGCCGGTCTTCCCTCGCGTTTCTTTTTTGCCTGAAAGAGGCGGCGCAGGTAAAGATGCATGGACTTAATTAATCCTTTATGCCGAGTTTACGCAGAATCGTCATCATCGGGCACCAGTCGGAAAAGGCGCTCTGGAGCAGATTAAGTCCGATGAAGGCGGTGAAGAGAAACCAGTACGGTGAAACAAAGTGGCCGAGAATCACACTGAACAGGATAAAGAATCCGGCGATCAGGCGCAAGTAACGGTTGACGGTCATGGCTTAAAACTCCTTTCATGGGCGGCAGCACGTTTGCCGCCGTAGACCATCCAGTAAACGACGGGGATGACGATGAGGGTAAAGGCGGTGGAGGCAAAGACACCGAAGATGATCGACCAGGCGAGGCCGGAGAAGATCGGGTCGAGGGTGATGATCCAGTTGCCGAGGAGCGCCGCCCCGGCGGTGAGGAGAATCGGCCGGAGACGGACCGCGCCGCTCTCGATGATCGCTTCCTTCAACGGCGTGCCGCGGCGCAGGGCATGGTGGATGAAGTCGATGAGGATGATCGAGTTGCGGACGACGATGCCGGCCAGCGCAATCATCCCGATCATCGCCGTGGCGGTAAAGAAGACCGGAGTCGGGTAGCCGCCGACAAGTTTGTCTTGGACGAGATTGAGGGCCCAGAAACCGGGCATGATGCCGATCATCGTTAAAGGGATGGCGGCCATAATGATCAACGGCATCACCACCGAGCCGGTTTCGATGAGGAGGAGAATGAAGATGAGGATCAGGGCGGCGCCGAAGGCGATGCCGAGATCGCGGAAGACGTCGAGGGTGATGTTCCATTCCCCTTCGCCGCTCCAGACGACGCTCGTCCCGGCCGGAAGGGGCTTCTCCTTGATCCCCTTGGAAAGATTGAGGACGGCGTTGACCGGGCTCTTGCCGGCCATCTCGCCGAAGACGTAAACGACCGGCTGCAGATCCTTGTGGTAGATGGTCGGCTCCAGCGTCTCTTCGCTGAAGTGGCCGAGTTCACTCAGGCGCAGCAACTGTCCCTCACTCCCTTTGACGGTCAGGGCGGCAAGATCCATCGCCGAAGAGCGGCTTTCTATCGGCAAGCGGACGACGATGGCAAGAGGGTTGCGGTCGCTGCCGACATGGAGGGTGCCGACCTGATCGCCGGCCAGAGCGGTGGAAAGGGTGGCGGCGATGGCAGCGTTACTGATCCCGCTGAGGGCAGCTTTCTCCTTATCCGGAGTGAAGCGCAGGCGGCGCTGCGGCGCTTCGATCGTGTCATCGACATCGACGACCTTGTCCTCCATCGCCATCCGCGCCTTGACCTCCTGCGCCGCCACGATCTGCTGCTGGTAGCTGATCCCCGGCTGCGCATAGACCTCGGCGGTGACGGTAGCGATAACCGGCGGGCCGGGCGGCACCTCGACAATTTTGAGCAGCGCCCCGTGTTGGGTGGCGATAGCGGTGAGATCGTTGCGCAGGCGCAGAGTGATGGCGTGGCTCTGCATGCTGCGCTGGCTCTTGTCCACGAGATTGACGCGAATGTCAGCGAGATGCGGCCCCTGCCGCAGATAGTAATGGCGAACCATGCCGTTAAAGTCCATGGCGCTGGCCGTACCGACATAAGATTGAAAATCAGTGACCTCGTTGACGTTGGCGAGGTAATCCTCCAGTGCCCGCACCGCTTTGTCGGTCGTCTCCAGGGTTGAGCCTTCGGGGAGATCGATCACCAGCTGGAATTCGTTCTTGTTGTCAAAGGGGAGCATCTTCATCGGCACGAGATTGAACAGCGGCATCGCCAGCGAGCCGAGGAAAAGGACAATCACCAGGCCGACGAGGAGCCAGGCCTTGCGCCGCGAAGCGAGGAAGGGTTCGACGATGGAGCGATAGCTGCGGTAGACGCGGCTCTCTTCAAGGACAAAGTCGTGGCCCCCCTTGCCGTACTGCCCCTTGAGAACGTGGTAGGTCATCCACGGCGTAATGGTGAAGGCGACCAGTAACGACATGATCATCGTCAGCGGCAGATTGATCGCCATCGGCCGCATGTACGGTCCCATCATCCCGGTGATAAAGAGCATCGGCAAAAAGGAGAGGATGACAGCAAAAGTGGCGAGGATCATCGGCGGCCGCACTTCGTCGATGGCGGTGAGGACCGCCTCTTTCGGCGGCTCCTTCTTCATCTGGAAGTGGCGGAAGATATTTTCGACATCGACGATCGGATCGTCGACCAACAGGCCGAGGGCCAGGACGAGGGCAAAGAGGGTAACGCGGTTGATGGTGTAACCGAACCAGTAATTGACCAGCAGGGTCAACGAATAGATGATCGGGATCGAGACCGCGACGATCAGGGCCTCACGCCAGCCGAGGGCGAAGAAGATCAGGGCAAGGACAGTGACGATGGCAATGATGAGGTGAGTCGTCAGTTCGTTGACTTTGTGGTCGGCGGTCGCGCCGTAGTTGCGGGTGACCTGAACCTGGACATTATCGGGGATGATGGTGCCGCGCATCTCCTGCACCATGGCAATGGTCTGATTGGCGACCTTGACTGCATTCGTCCCCTTCTTCTTGGCGACGGCGATGTGGACCGCCTGATATTCCTCCCCCTGCCCTGCCTTCGCCCCGGCGGGTCCAAAGCGCAGACGGGTATAGGTTTCAGCCTCGGCCATACTGTCGCTGACCGTGGCGACGTCACGCAGGTAAATTGGTCGCCCTTGAGCAACGCCGATAACGAGATCCTTGACCTCGCTGGCACTGGTCAGGAAGGTGCCGCCGCGGACGAGGATTTCCTCGTTGTCGCGCTGAAACGATCCGGCGGGAATCTCGAGATTGGCGCCGGCGAGGGCATTCTTGAGTTCAAGAAGGGAGATGCCGCGGCCGCTGAGGGCGTGGGGATCGACTTCAACCCGCACCTGGCGCGGCCGGCCGCCGATGACCGTGGTCAGAGAGGTATTCTGCACCGACTGCAGGCGGTCAACGACCTCCTCGGCGACACGGCGCAGTTCGTGATCAGAGACCTGAGCGGAGAAAAGGCTGAGGTTGACGATCGGTACATCGTCAACCTCGACCGGTTTGACGACCCAGCCACTGACACCGGAGGGGATGAGATCGAGATTCGATTGCAGTTTGTTGTGGAGCTTGACCAGCGATTCGACCCGGTCCTGGCCGACATAGTAGCGGACGGTGACAACCGCCTGACCCGGTTTGGACATGGAGTAGACATGCTCGACGCCGTCGATCTGCCACAACAGCTTTTCGAGACGCGTCGAGATCAGCCGTTCGACCTCGGTGGCACTGGCGCCGGGCATCTGAACATAGACATCAGCAATCGGCACAACGATCTGCGGCTCTTCCTCGCGCGGGGTGAGGACAAAGGCCGCCAATCCCCCGAGCATCGCCAAGAGGAGGAGGATGATCGAGAGGTTGCCGCTGAGGAACTTTTCGACAATCCGGGTCGGGAAGGAGTGTTTGGTCGCCATCGCTATTCCTCAACCCGAGCGCCGCTGCGGGCTTTATCGACCGCACCGGTGACGATCGTCTCGCCGGCGCTAAGGCCGGAAAGGATCGCGACCCGTTCGCCGAGTTGCTGACCGATCTTGACCAACCGGAAGTGGAGGATCTTCGCGTCAACAACATAAACCCCGGTCAATTGGCCGCGCTGGACCAGAGCTGAAACCGGAACCAGGAGAGCCGACCCAGTGACTCCCGGCCGCTTGGCGCGGAGAAAGAGTCCGGGAGTCAAGGCAGCATCGTTTGGCAGCGACAATTTTACGGTAAAGGAGCGAGTCGCAGGATCGCTGGAGGGTTGAATCTCGCTGACGCTGCCGCTGATTGTCCGCTGCAGAGCGGGAATTTCCAGCTGGAGTTCTTCTCCGAGGTGAATCTGTCCGACCAATGCCTCGGGGAGCGTGATGCGCGCTTGGGGGATGCCGCTGCGTTCGATGACCAACAGTGGCGTCCCGGGCATGACCGTCGAGCCGCTTTCGACCAGCTGTTCAGAGATTATTCCCGCATAGGGAGCAATGACGCGATTATAAGCAGCGCCGGTGCGAGCCTGAGCCACGCCGGCGCTGGCGGCTCGCAAGTTCTGCCGCGCCTGTTCGCGTTCTGCCGTGACCCGATCCATCTCCAGCGGGGTGACCGCTTCGGCCTGCGCCAGCTTCTCGTAACGGACGTAGGTCTTTTCAGCGAGGTCGAGGCGCGCCGCGGCAGCCTCCCGGCTCCCCTGGGTTTCAGCGAGACGGTCATTGCCGGTATTCTGTTCAATGGTGAGGAGCAGCTGCCCGGCCTTGACTGGATCGCCGATCTTGACCGTCAGACCGCCGATGCGACCGTCGATGCGGGCGGCCAATACGCCGCGATCAGCACTTTCGATCGAACCGATGAAGAGATCCTGTCCCGGCACTGCTTGAGCAGCGACGACCGCAAGCTGAAGACCGGCGATGCTCTGTCTCTCAGTTTCCGTCTGCCCCGGCTCAATTTTGTCACCGCAGGCTGCCAGCAGGAAGGTCATTAACAGGGGGAGAAGCTTCGTCGTTTTATTCACGCGCAACCTCGCTTTTCGTTGAAATTGTGTTAACAAAACGCCCCTCTTCGAGGAGTGCCTGGCCCAGAGAGAAGAGGAGCTGGATGTCAGCGGCAACGAGAAAAGAACGGGCCTGATCGAGGGCACTCTGGGTCGCGAGAAGGTCGGCCAGATCTGCCAGACCGCTTTCATAGCGTTGATGGAGGAGGCGCTGACTTTCCAGAGCCGCAGTTAAGCTCTGTGCTGCCGATTCTTTTTGGGCACGGGCCTCTTGAATCCGTAACTCGACTTCAGCGCGGCGGAAGGCCTGTTCGCGGCGGACATCGCTCAGTTCAGCGGCCACCGCGGCCTTTTCAGCGCTGACGCGGGCGATGTTGGCGTCCCGGCGAAAGCCGTCGAAGAGTTCCCAGTTGAGCGCCGCCCCCAGCCGCCAAGCCTGGCCATCCGCCCCGAAGGGGCTCGATTCATTGTACAGTCCATAGCTTGCACTCAAATCAAGACGCGGCAGATAGGCAGCCCGGCTGCGTTCGGCGGCGATGTCCAAGGACTCCACTTCGAGCGCAAAGGCCCGCAGATCGGCGCGTTCCGCTGCATGAACTGTTGAAATTCCCGGGGTGAAGAAAGAACTGTCGAGCGGGGCGCTGATCTCAATCTCCCCCTCCGCCTGGCCGATGGCAAGCGCCAGGCGGCGTTGGGCGATGATCAAATTATTCCGGGCCGTCAAAGCCCGACGTTCGGCTTCAGCACGAAAGACCCGGGCGCGCAGCTGATCCGCCTTCAACCCGATGCCGGCATCATAACGCTCCATGGCCAGGCGCAGGAGTTCGCTCGCTTCCTGCTCACTGGAACTCACGGCTTGAAGATCCGCCAGCGCTCTTTGTACCCCGAGATAAGCCTGAAAGGCGGCAAAGCCGGAGATTTCACGGCTCCATTCACTGCGCGCCAGTGACGATTCAAGGCGTTTTTTCGCCTCTTTGATCCGATAGCCAGTCTCAGCATTGTAGAGGGTTTGTTCCAGTGTCAGCCGGGTTTCAAAATTCTGTTGGGTATCAGGATCGACGAGATCGTAGCCGGGGGAGGTCATAACGTTGCGCTCCTGATTCAAAGCGATAAAGAGACTCCCCCCCGGTTCGTTGGTCATGCTGAAGGTTTCGCTGAAGTTGATCTTCGGCAGATAGCGGCTGCGGGCTTCGCGCACTGCGCTGGCTGCGGCCTGCCCCTGAGCCTGACTGGCGAGGATCGACGGGCGCTCCGTCACTGCCCGTTGCACGGCACTAACAATATCAATGGCTTGGGCCAAAATCGCAGTGGGAAAAAGGAGGGTCAGAAGGACAAGGCAAAGAGGTCGCATCGGCAAGGCTCCTTAATAATTCGGAAAACTATATATATAAAATTTTTACAGGTCAAGTCAAGGCTGCCCATGGTCAAAGCTGCCCCCTTTTCGTGCTCAACTATTTTCTTGATTACCTTGAACATTTCAGCTATTTATAACATGCTTTTGCGTTTTTTTACTTACCGACCGGACCATGGTGCTTTTTAATTTGAAGTGCAATTGTGAAGCGAGTTGCTTATGCCTAAAGCCCAAATCATTGACGATCAAGTTCCCACCTCAACGCCAATGAG